>JBKPDL010000098.1:0-17220 GCA_046727855.1 Acidobacteriota bacterium | reverse complement strand
GCGCCGACTCGCCGCGATCTTCTTGAGAAACGGCAAGGGAGAGCGTCCCGTCTACGGCGGCACGCGCAAGTTCCAGGACGATCCGCACTGGCGTGATCTGATTCTCTTCTACGAGTACTTCCACGGAGACAACGGCGCCGGGCTCGGGGCCAGCCACCAGACCGGTTGGACCGGAATCCTCGCCCGCATGATGCACCTGTTTGCCACCACGTCAGCGACACAGGTGCTCGAGTTGGGCAAAGCAGCAGCAGTCACAGAGACTCGCGCCGAGCCGATCGGCGCGCGCCTCCCCGTCTAGGCCGAGCGGCGCCGCAAGGTGAGACGATGAACGGAACTCTACCCGCCAGACGCGAGCGCCTTCTCGATCCGGTCTCCCGCATCTCGGAGATCCTCTTTGGCCTGATCATGGCGTTGACGTTCACTGGAACGCTCAGCGCCGCGACGGCCGGAGAAGAGGACGTTCGCACGCTGCTCCTGGGCACGATCGGCTGCAACATCGCGTGGGGCCTGGTCGACGCCGTCATGTTCCTCGTCGCGACGCTGACCGAACGCGGCCGCAACCTGGTAACCGTTCGCGCAGTGCATGCCGCCGCCAGTCCGGAGCAGGCGCATGGCATCATCACCGGGGCCCTGCCACCCGTGGTGGCGTCCCTCATGACGCAAAGCGATTTCGAGCGGCTGCGGCGAGGCCTCGTCGACATCCGCGTTCTACCCCAGCGACCTTCTCTCGAGCGAGACGACTGGCTTCGAGCGCTGGCGGTCTTTCTGCTAGTCTTCCTGTCCACTTTTCCGATCGTTATTCCATTTCTCATTTTCGACGAGGTGCACGTCGCGCTGCGCGTATCGAACCTGGTCGCCATCGTGATGCTGTTTGCCGCGGGCTACCTGCTGGCCCGCTACGGAGGCTACCGGCCCGTGGTCACCGGCACCATCATGGTGGTGCTCGGTGTCACGCTGGTTGGGATTGCAATCGCGCTCGGAGGATGAGCAGCGGGGCCGATGGCGATCACCTCGTTCGCAAGAATTCAGAAGCTGTAGGCGACGTAGACCATGCCGTAGGCGAAGTTCTTCGTACGGCCGCTGAACTGCTGCACCGCTTCGCCTGGATTGGCGTACGCGCCGACGATGCTCACGGTGAACGCGCTATTCACTTTCCAGTCGACGTACAAGTCGGTTTCGAACGCCACGTCGTCCGCGGTGACCGCCGGGTCGATTGCTTGAGGATGATCGAGCGTGAAGTTGAAGAAGAGGAGGCCGGCGCCGATCGCATCGTTCGGGGCAACATGGACGCGGACGAGATTCGAGGCGAGATTGCTATTGGAGACGAAGTACTCGCCGGCGATCTCGCCCTGCCACCAGGTGCCCCAGTCGTAGAATCCGAGAAAGAGCGGGTCGAAATTCTCATTCGCCGGGGTTTCCGGATCATCGCCCTCGAAGAACGCGTAGCGGTACGAGATCTTGGGCTTCCAGCTCACTTCGCTGAACTCGTAGGCGCCCTGCAACGTCCACGCGTCCGACTCGAGTACGTCTCCGTTGCGCTCGGCCGCATACTCGAATTCAAACGACAAATCGGGCACGTTTGGCACCGGCGCAGTGTAGGCGCGCACGTTGAACACGTTCAACCCGTCGCGCCCTGGCCGAATCTCTTCGTGCGCAAACCACTTCATGTAGGTGGCGCCCAGCGTGGTCGCATCGTTGGCGCCGAACCGGATTTCGTAGTTGAGTCCCCACAGGCGGCTGCCGCTGTCTGATTCGTCGAGCTCGTCTTTGTCGAGATAAAACGTCTCAACGGTATGGGGACCGGGCTTGAAGCGGCCGATGGCCGCGAACTCGAACGCCTTGCGTGCGTTGGTCCAGTAGCCGCCGCGGCTGCCGCCTTCAGCGGCGCCATCCCACAACAGGAACGCGTGTCCGAGTCGGTACTGCGTGCGGCCGACGGTGAAGTCGAGCGCGTTCTCACCGATCGTGAGAGACTTCCCCGATCGCCAGCCGATCGACAGGTCCTCTGGCCCAAACGACGACACATCTTGGCCGAACAGATCCGGTACCGAACCATATGTGCGCTCACCGACGGCGCTCACCTTGCCGTAGATCTCGCTCGATGAAGCGAACGTGTAGGTCGCCGACAGTGCCGGCTTCACATAACCCTCGAACCATTGGTCGCTCAGGTTTTCTTCGACACCGGGTTCCTTCGGGTTGTTGAAAAGGGAATTGGCAAATCCGAAGGTGCCCCATCCAGCGTCGACGTTGAACGTCCACTTGATAGGTCCCGGTAGGCCGGTGGGCCGTTCTTCCGGCTGCGCCGGCGGCTTATCTTGCGGTGAGGTCGTCTGCGCAGCGGCCGTCGCCGCCAATAGGGCGCAGAGAGTGATTGAAACAATCAGAATCCTTCGCATACGACTGATTCCAGGTTGTGTTGCGTTCAGAACGCGTTGACCGAACGAGCGTTGTCCGCACCATCGGCCAACGTGATGCGCGTTTGCAGTCGCCTTGCCATACGAGGGCGCAGCCCAAGTTGTGGCGGGTAAAGCGTTGGCTGCTCAATCGTTGTGCGTCAGGCCTGAATCACCGTCGGGCGGTGGCCGGGACGCCGGAGTCGAAGGGCGCCGTACGATGCGGCCACGCACTCTCGCGGGTGTCGTTTACGGCGGCGCGGGTCTGGGCTCGAAGCTGCCGCCCAGTGCGAGGTGCAGGTTCACACGCTGAACCCGTTGTTCCGCTTGCATGCGGATGAGCGCCGAGTGGTTCGCATTGAGGGCGAGCTGGCGCTGTGACACGAATCGGAGATCGGTGCTGCCCACCTTGAATTGCGTTTGAACGATCTCCAATGCGCGCTGATTGTCCGCCATCGCCTGCGCCAGGATCTGCTCGCGCTCGCGTGCAGCGATCTCGGCCGTCAGCGCGTTCTCGACTTCGCCGAAGGCCCGAAGGCCGACGGATGCGTAGGCGGCAAGCGCCTGTCGCTGCTCCGCGGTGCGAATCTCAACCTGTGTCTTCAGCGCACCGCCTCTGAAAATCGGCGCGAGCAGATTCGCGCCGGCGTTCCACTTTGGGTTGTCGCGATCCTTGAGCACGAACAACTCGCTCGAGATCGTACTGATGCCGGTGGTCAGGGCAATCGCGGGTAGCCGTGCGGCCTTCGCCTCCTGAACGCGATTGAACGCTGCGGCAATACGGCGCTCGGCGGCCACCACGTCGGGTCTGCGTTCGAGGAGTTCCGACGGAAGGCCTGCGGGCACAGCCGGAGGTTGACCGGGCAGCTCGGGCGCGACGTCGATCAGGGCGCCGGGATAGCGTCCGATCACGAGTTCGAGCGCGCGCAGCGCCTGTTCGCGTGCCGATTCGATCTGACGTAGCACGTCGCGGTAGGTTCCAAGCGAAGCGCGCGCGACGAACACGTCTTCGTCGTTGCCGACTCCGATGTTCGATCGCACCTCGGCGAGACGTACGAGGTCTTCCGACTCGCGAACCGTCTGCCGCGCCATCTCCCCCTGCAATCCAGCCTCGGTGGCGAGGAACCAATTCCTGGCCACAACCGCGGCGAGCGACTGACGGGCGTACTCGAAGTCCAATGCGGCGGATGCGGCGTCGGCGGCCGCGGCCGCACGGCCATATCGCACGCGGCCCCACAAATCGATCTCCCAATTCACGGTCAGCACGCCGCCCTGCAACCCGCTGTTGTCGCCCGACAGTTTGCCGCCGCCGCGAGCGAGGAGATCCACCGACGGATAAAGCCTCGCCCCGGCGAGCCTGGCGTAAAGCATGGCTTGCTCCACGCGCGCTGCGCCGACTTCCAGGTCGGGGTTGTGAGCGAGAGCCTCGATCACGGCCGCCGCAAGCCGTTCGTCGCCGAAGCTGGCGATCCAATTGTCAGACACGCCGCCGACGTCGGCGCCCGCGGCGGTCCACGCGTAGGGCTCCGTAACAGTCGGCATCGACTCGTTCCTGATCGCCTCGACGTCGGGTGGAGACTTCAGCACACACGCAGCCATCAGGATCGCTGCCACCAGCGAAGCGGCAAGACCAAACGCCAATCGTGAGCGGCCCGAATTTGCCATCGCGCGCTCGATCAGTGGCCCAGGCTGATGCCGTGCTTGATGATGATGTAGTCGAGATACGACTGAACGCGCATCAGCACCTTTCGGATGATGTGAATTGGCCCGAGCCCCTCGGTGTAAATCGCCGCCGCGCCGCGCGCACCGGAAGCGAGGAAGAGCGCGTGATCGCTTTCGCCAACCACGAGCTTTACCGGGAAGCGACCCGGCGGAGGGACGAAGGTCGTCCGCGGAAGCTCACCGCTGGCATCGACTTGTCCCTGCGACTGCGCCCAGATGATCGAGTCGACATGCGCCTTGATAATGCGGCCCGGATAGGTGTCGAGCGTGATCTCGGCCTCGTTGCCGGGGACAATCTGGTGCAGCTCGTTCTGACCGAACAAGGCGAAGATCTGATACTCGTCGTCGACGAAGGTCATCACTTCGTTGAACGGCATGCCGGCGACGAAGAACCCGGGGCGCAGCATCACGTTCACCATCGTGCCATTGCCCGGCGCGAGCACCGCGGTCTGCGCCAGGTCAAACCGCGCCGTTTCGAGCTGGGCGCGCGTGGTTTCTACCTGCGCTTGTGACACCCGCACTTGCGCTTCGGCAGTCGCGATCTGTGCCTTGACCTGCGCGACCGTGGCGAGATCGCCGTTAATGCGCCCTTCGAGCTTTTCTCGCACCTCCTTTTCGGCGGCGCGTGCGGAACCGAGCTGCGCATTCAGCTCCTTTACATTGGTCTGTGCCTGCTCCAGATCGAAGCGGTTGCCGGCACGGGCCGCGACCAGCTCGGTGTTCTGTGAAACGCGCGTCTGCGCCAGCCCGATCGAGGCCGACAGGGACTCGACCTGACCCGTGGCCTTGTTCAACTGCTCGACCAGTTGCCGTTCCGTCGATTGCGCGTCCGCCAGCTTCGCTCGCGCTTCGGCCAGCCGCGTCCGCTCGGCGCCGACTTTCGCCTCCTCCGACATTAATCGCGCCTCGAGCGAGTTCACTTCATTCTGATAGGGCGTTGGATCGATCTTGAACAACACCTCGCCCTTCTTCACCGGCCGGTTGTTCTCGACCGGGACCTCGGTCACGCGACCGCGGACCTGCGACACCACCGGCACGACGTACTTGACCACTCTCACGTCGGTCGTCGTCGGCGCGACGATGTTCAACAACAGCAGCAAGATCGAAATCGCGACGACCGGGAAGATTACGACCGCGACCTTCCACGGCGTTGTCCACGGCAGCCACTTCAGCTTGATGAAGATGAGCCAGACGAAGAACGAATAGATACCGAGGAGCAGGACTTCCATTTAACGGACCTCTTCGCCGGCGAACTTCGATTCGAGCGCTTCGATATCGGCCCGAAGGGCTTTCAGGTCCGATTCTGGAATGCCGCGCGTCTCGAGTCGCGCAAGCCTGGTACGCAAGTCCAACGATGCCGCATCGTCATCGGGCTCGTCTCCGGCGTACCCCTCGGCATCGACGTGCCGGTCGGTCCCATACGCCATCCTGTAGAGGACCGGCTTCGAATACGCCCAGATCCAGGCGATCGGCCAGAGCAGTCCGCCAAACACCAGCGACAGCAGGCACAAGGTGCGGATGGCCTCGAACTGCGGATGATGCCGCTTGTGCGCGATTTTCTCGGGGAGCACGTGCACCATCCAGAACAGCACGATGAGGACTACCGGGATCACGAACAGAACGAAGAGCGCGATGAAGGTGGCCAGTTTGTCTTCCGCTTCCGGAGAGAGAAACGACGCACGCGCGTCGGAAGGCAGCAACAGAACCATCGTTACTACCCACGAACTGACGATCGTGCGGGCGGTCGATCGGGCCACGGTTCGAGCTGTGGTGGTCGCTGTCCGGGCTGCATCCATGGTCATACGGGTCTTTTCAGTGCCAACAGAGAAAACGCACGCAGGCGTCGAATGCACTAGTGTGCGTCTGTAGAGCAGTCGCCGTGCCACGTCCGCAGACCGCCGGCGCAAGCCGTAAGTCGATGATCTGTGTGGAAGACCAGAGGCCACGCCCGGGCACCGGGTTTCGCAGACGCCTCCGGTATTGCGGATATGCTCCGGAATGACGGGTGTGACAACCCTTATTGAGCGCCGACTTCGCCCGTAGCACCCGGCTGTCATGCGATATCCAGCTGCTGGTCTGTCGCCTCGTCGCTTAGACCGTTATGCGGCCACAGACGTGAATTTTGTACGCGTTGTGGACTCGCATAACGGTCTACGGCGCGCGGAGCGCGCCAAGCCAACAACAAGAACTAGCCAAGGGCCGCGGAGTTAGCCGGATATCAAGGGCAGGGCGCTTGGCTAGTTCACCAAGGCCTTCGACGAGGGGTCGAGCCCAGCCCGCGCGATAACGTCGTCGCGTCCGCGGAGGTAACACGCGCTTTTTGTGTGAACGCACGACTCGGCGTGGCACGTGGATTGCGAAATGGCAGGGCTCACGGCGCACCAGAGGACCATCCATGCAGACTGCGGCTCACGCGATCGACCCGGTTGTGACGAAGGCGTTCGTTGGACATCCGAACTGGGCGGCCATCATGGACGGAAGGTTCCGGGACGTCGACGCCCGGTGGGATGGCTGGGAACAGTTAAGAACGGGCATTGTCGGGCAGAGTCCTGCCGTGTGGCGTGTCCTCGAGGACGCCGACAAGGTGGCCGCGACCGATGCCACCGTCTTGCTCCTTGGCGAGACCGGCACAGGCAAGGAGCTGTTCGCCACGCAGATCCACCAGCGCAGTGCGCGCCGCAGTAACACGATGGTGCGTGTCAATTGCTCAGCTATTCCCGCGACGCTGATGGAAAGTGAGTTGTTCGGCCGCGAGAAGGGCGCCTTTACCGACGCGTACGCGCGCCAGATCGGCCGCTTCGAGCTCGCTGACCGTTCCTCGATTTTCCTCGACGAAATTGGCGAGCTCTCACCGGAGATCCAGGTCAAGCTCCTGCGCGTGCTCGAAGAGCGGCAGATCGAACGGCTCGGGAGTCCGAAGCCGATTCACATCGACACGCGCGTCATCGCCGCCACGCATCGCAATCTCGAGGTGCGGATTGCCGACGGCAGCTTTCGCGAGGACCTGTTCTACCGGCTGAACGTGTTTCCGATTCGCGTGCCGCCGCTGCGCGAACGTGTGGAGGACATTCCGTTGCTGGTCTGGCGCTTCGTCGCGGAATTCGCCCAGGCGTTTGGCAAACGGATCGACTCCATCCCGCGCGACAACCTAGTCGCGCTGCAGCAACACTCCTGGCCCGGAAACATTCGTGAACTGCGCAATGTGGTTGAGCGCGCGATGATCCTCGCGACCGGTCCCCGGCTGGCGATTTCAGTACCGTCCGCGCCCAAAACGGCGGGCGGCCATCGCAGCGAACGACTGGTTGACGTCGAGAGGGAGCATATCCGGAGCGTGCTCGAATCCGCGCACTGGCGAGTTCGCGGCCGCGGTGGCGCGGCCGAAGTGCTGGGACTGCCGCCGACAACGCTCGAGACGCGCATGGCGAAGCTGGGGATCACGCGGCCGCCTGTGAGCTGGAATCGCGCTGTAGAAGGAAACGCCTGAGACGAGAGGTCGGCTGCGACGAGGCGTCGGAACCGACCTGATACCTTCCGGCAAGAAGAGCTGGCGTCTGCACGCCCGAACGCGCGTCAACCTAAGATTGTCGACTGTGGTCAACGTGTGATGTTAACCGCGGCGGTCAGCTGAAACTGGAGTCGCGTCTCGGCAGGCAATTTCAGGTGCTCTTCGCCGGAGGCGGCGACTGCCGCGCCACCTACTCCACCGACCACCGCGCCGATCGCTGCACCTTCTCCGCCGCCGGCAATGCCTCCGACAATCGCGCCGAGGCCGGCACCACCACCCACCTTTCGGCCCGTCTTCTTTCCTTCACCGCCGCCTTTCATCTCGACGTAGTTGGCAGCGACGTCGTACATCATGCCGCCGAACCCGATTGAGTTGAGTTTCAGGGTGATCTTGTCGCTGCCCTTCATCGTCCCCGACTGCTGCACCTTGGCCGCCTGCAGGACTGCCGACGCCCCGCGCGGGATGACGACCGAGCCGCCGATCATGACCGGATCGTCCACAGCCGCCTTGAAGGTCATGCCGGCCTGCGACGAATCGACGTCAATCGCCTGCGTCAGCCGAACGTTGACGGCCGTTCCGGCCGGGACCGTGACCGTCGATCGTGCTGCCGCTGGAGCGGACGCGGAAGGCTTAGGAGGTGGTGGCGGCGGCGGAGGCGGCTTTCGTTCATCGAACTCGACCGCCACGGCCTCGTCGAGCCGAACCTCAGAGACTTGACCGTTGTCGAGGAGGACGCGAACCGCCTTGCTGTCGCCGCCGATGAACATCCCTTGCACGACCTTGCCGGATCGCAGGCGTACACGGTCGGCGCCGAGCGTCGCGCCCGCAGCGACGACGATCATCGCGGCAATCCAGCGACTAGATCGGATTCTCATGGAGGCCTTCTTTCGTCACTTGACAATGGGAAGCGAGGCGGAAATTTGCAGGTCGATGATCAAAAGCAGCTGCTGTTCGACCTGCAGGAAGCGGAGCGCTGTGCGCGGCGACAACGCCGTCTTGATGCGGTCGTAGTACTTCGCCTTGACGGCCTGGCGTCGAGCCTCGAGATCGAGCGCCTTGCTGGCCAACGACGCGGCGACCGCGTCAGTCAACTTCTCGTAATTGCGCGCGTACTCGGCAATCAGTTGGACCCGCTCCTCGCCGAGCTTGGCCATCTCGCCGTCGTACTCCCGATAGATTGGCCAGAACGCCTTGTCTTCAGCCTCGCTGAAGTCCATGACCTCGGTGAGAATCGCAATCTTCTGCGTGCGCACGTCTGAGCGCAGCAGTTCCGCGTAGGCCGCGAGATTGAGATTCTTCGTGTCGCGCTCGTCGGCGACGGCGCCTTGCGCCGCTGCGGCCGCGGCCCCCGTAAGGAGGACAATCAGCGCGCCGGCCATTTGTTGCCTCACTTGCGTACCCTCCTTCGTGTCGCGGCCGCAGCTCGACGCCGTCCGTTTTACTTCTTCGCTTTCGGCGGGTAGTTCTTGAAGATCTTCTTCACCGCCTCGTTGATGCTCTTGTCACGCTTCTCTGGGCTCGCCTGCGTTTGCACTTCTTTCACGCCCATGCCTCGCCAGGCGACCTGTGATTTCTTTGCATCTGCGACGTCGATTACGAGTGTGCCGACCAGAATGTCGCGCACCTGCGTGCTCGTCGTGCCTCCGGCCCAGCCTCCGCCCCAGCCCCAGCCGTAGGGGCCATAGCCGCCGCCGCTGCTGTAGGTCGAGATGTCCTTCTGCGTATCGAATGCCACGTGATACACGACGAAGACATCTGGATTTGCCTCGACCTTGGACATGCCCTTCGCCGCCAGTTCCGTTTCGATCGCCGCCACGATGCGATCGTCAATCAACTGCTGACCGACTTTGGTGCCGTCCTTGAGGGCGTAGGTCTTGAAGGTTGCGAAGTTCGCGGTCTTGTCGTAGTCGTAACTAGTCTTTTGAGCGGCGGCAAGCGTCGGCACGAAAAGAATGGCAAGCGCCGCGGTCGCAAGTCTCGTCTGCATGGGTAGTTCCTTTCACGAGTGGTGGTCCCGCCGTCGATCAACGGCGCTCAACGCTGCAAGGGTCGATCCGTCGTTGTCGCGACGGCCTGCCGTTGACTTGCGCGCGCCATCGGATGGCACACGGCACGGCATTTCGGAGGAACTCCGGTTGCGCGGAGCCAACACTCGGAGACACGTGGCGCGTCGCGTTCGACCTACGTGCAAACTGCAACCTGGCCCGTCACTTGGCGGAATATGCCCGAACGTCGCGGTCGGCACGGTCCCTGCTCCAGAACGGGGGATAATCGTGCACAGCCGTTGGGTGAAGACACCGCAGGAGCGCGCACATTGCCGAGTTCTCCCACGACGACTGGCAGACTTCGGCCCGAAAGGACAACAGCGATGAAGGGACCGACACATCTACGCCAGGCAGCCGCGATGGCTGCCGTCCTCGGCCTCCTGGTGCAGCCGTCGGCACCGACATTCGCCGTCGCCGGGCTCACGCAGACAACTACGCGGCCGGCCGCGCCACCAACCCAGACCCCGCCCAAGCCGGCGCCCGCTACCCAAACTGCGCCGTCAAAACCGGCGCCGGCAGCAACAACGCCAGCCCCCATCGACGGCGGTTGGCCACGTTTGTACAACCTCGCCAGCGGCAGCACCGTCCTGGTTTACCAGCCACAGATCGCGAGTTGGGATCGGCAGACGCACATCGTCGCCTTCAGTGCCGTTTCCTATCGCCCGAAGTCCGGTACCAAGCCGTCGATGGGCACGATCAAGCTGGAATCGGAGACGAAGGTTGCGCTCAACGACCGACTCGTCAGCTTCAGTCCGATGAAGATCACCGAGGCGAACTTCCAGGAACTCCAAAAGGAAGAGGTGCGGGAGATCACCGCCGAGATCGATAAAGCCATCCCGGACGACGACCGGGTGATTGCCCTTGATCGAGTACTGGCCAATCTCGACAAGAGCCAGATCGTTCCGAAGAACGTGGAGGGCATCAAAGCCGATCCGCCTCCCATCTTTTTCAGCAAGACGCCGGCGGTGATTGTGGTCCTCGATGGCGAGCCGATCTGGAGCCCGATCAAGGAAAACGATCTGAAGTACGCCGTGAATACAAACTGGGATCTGTTCCAGTACACGCCGACCAACATCTTCTACCTGCGCCACAACGACACGTGGCTCAAGACCGCTGACCTCAAAGGCGCATGGGCGCCGGCGGGCACATTGCCCGGCAGCTTCAAGAAACTGCCGGCTGAAGAAAATTGGAAAGACGTCATAGCCAACCTCCCGGGGAAGCCGATCCAGCAGTCGGCGGTACCGAAGGTCTTCGTCAGCTTTCTGCCCGCCGAACTCATTCTTCTCACCGGCGAGCCGAATTATCTGCTCGTGGGCAAGACAGAACTGTTGTGGGTGAGCAACACCGAAAGCGATGTCTTCCGAATGGGGAAGACGGGGCCGGTGTACTACCTGGTTGCGGGCCGATGGTTCTCGGCGCCCGACTTCAACGGTCCATGGACGTTTGCCACGACGTCGCTTCCAGCAGCGTTCAAGTCCATTCCCCTCGAGCACGCGCGCTCACGCGTGCTCGCCTCCGTTCCCGGCACTGACCAGGCCGCTGAAGCCGTGCTCCTTGCGCAGATACCGCAGACGGCGCGCGTGAACAAAAAAGAAACGAAGGCGCCCGAGGTCGCGTTCAACGGCGATGCCGAATTCCAGCCGATCGAAAAAACGACCGTGCAGCGCGCCGTGAACACCGACAAGGATGTCTTCAAGGTCGGCGACCTCTTTTACATGTGTTACCAGGGCGTTTGGTTCGTCGGCAAGAGCGCGACGGGACCGTGGGAAGTGGCAAGCTCGGTGCCCGAGCAGATCTACCAGATTCCCGTGAGCTCACCAGCACATCACGTGACTTACGTCACGGTCGAAGAGGATGACGACGACGATTGGGTGGTCTATGCGGCCGCGGCGGGATACACGGGAATGATGGTCGCATGGGGCTGCGCCGTGTGGGGGTCCGGTTGGTATTACCCGCCGTATTGGGGATACGGTGGTTTCTATCCTTACTACTATCCGCACTTTCCCACGTACGGATACTCGGCGTGGTACAACCCGTGGACCGGCGCGTACGGTCGCAGTGCCGGAGTGTACGGACCGTACGGCGGTGCGGGCGTCGCCGCACGGTACAACCCACGCACCGGCACGTACGCACGAGGCGCGGCGGCATACGGACCCTACGGCGCGCGCGGCGTGGCGCAGGCCTACAACCCGCGGACCGGAACTTACGCAGCGACGCGCCAAGGATCCAATGTGTACGGCAGTTGGGGATCCACGGCGGTGCAGCGCGGCGACGATTGGGCGCGAACCAATCGCTACACCAATCGGCAGACTGGTAACACGACGCGCACGATCAGAACCGACGAGGGCGCCGGCGTCACACGACGCGGCGATCAGGGATTCGTCGGCGCCGGAAGCGGTGGCGATGTCTATGCGGGCCGGGACGGCAATGTGTATCGCCGTGAGAACGGCACGTGGCAGAGATACGACAACGGCGGATGGAGCAACACCGACCGACAGCCTGGCGATCGGCCCACGCCAACCACCGGTACGGCCGCGACACCCAGGACCGGCACGACCGATCGCGGCACGGTTGATCGCCCGACGCAGACGCAACTCGATCGCGACGCAGCGGCGAGACGCGAGGGCACTCAGCGCACCGGCGATTACGGAACCTATCGCGGCGGTAGCAGTTCGACCACGCGCGGCACGGGCAGCTATCGAGGCGGCAGCGGCGGTGGCGCGCGAGCACCGCGCGGCGGAGGGGGTCGACGTCGCTGACCCGTCGCGACCTTACTCGGGCGCCGATCCATGCGACCTTTCCGCGTTCGCTGCGATGCCGAGCGGCGAGCCGACGCGTCCCGCGATGTGTCGTCCGCGGGCTCATCGGCTCGCTACTCGCCCTCAGGTTAGATGGCAGTCGTGCGACAGCCATGGCGCAGGAACTGGAGCCCGGCGCCTACGTCGTCGCTCCGGTTGGCGTGAACGTCTTCATCGTCTCCGACTCGTTCAACTTCGGCGACGTCGCGTTCGATCCAGCGGCGCCGCTCGAAGACGGCCGGGCGAAGATCAACAACACAGTGCTCGGATATGGCCGCACGTTGAACGTTGTGGGACGGTCGGCTCAAGTCTCGGTCGCAGTCCCGATCGCCGCGGGCCACCTCGAGGCTACCTACCTGGGCACACCGGCGGCGGTGACACGATTTGGCCCCGCCGACCCGCGAGCGCGATTCGGCATCAATCTGTACGGCGCGCCCGCGATGGACATCAAACAGTATGCCTCGGCGCGGCTCGCGCGGTTGCTCGGGTTCAGCCTGACGCTAGGCATGCCGCTCGGCAGATACTCTTCCGATCGTCTGATCAACCTTGGCAGCCATCGGTGGGCATTCAAGCCCGAAGTCGGTCTCTCGCAGAAATTGGGACGGTGGGTGATCGACACCTACGCCGGCGTCTGGTTCTTCACCACGAACGAGAATTTTTATGGTGGCGGCGTCCGAACACAGGCACCCATTGCGTCGATGCAGTTCCACGCGCAATACGCCATCACGCCACGGCTGGTGCTCTCGGGCAACGCGAATTTCTATGCCGGCGGTCGCACGACCATCAACGGTCGCCGCAACTTCGATTTGCAGCGTAACTCGCGCGTGGGCGCGACGCTCGTCAGGCCATTGTCGAAGGGGCGCACAGTGCGCCTCGCGCTTAGTCGTGGCGCGGTCACGACCATAGGCGCCAACTTTACGAGTGTTTCATTCTCCTTCCAGAAGACCTGGGGGGGGCGGACGGTGACAGCGGAGGTCGAGCGATGATATCCCACTGCATGAAGTTCTTTCTCATCGGCTGTCTGGCCGTCACCGGCGCGTCATGCGCGGCGCAACCGCGGCAGACTCCACTGAAGACAACGCCCATTGCCGAAGGGCCCAACACGATCGAAGCCGTGCGGAAGGCACTGCAAGGGCGATGGGTGCTCGTGTCGCTCAACATCGGCACCGAAGACGGTCGCGCGGCTGCTGTTGACGCGACCGGTGTGCTCTCGTGCGACGCGTTCGGCAACATGAACCTGGAGTACAGGATCAGCGAGAGCGGCCTCGGTCAGTTGGCGAGCATCGGCATCAAGATGCCGACCACCGTCGTGTCTACCGCCGGCAACGTGGCAATCGATCCGCAGCAGCAACGCATCACCTATGTCAGTGACGACTATATGAAAAACCTGTTCGATGCGGACCTTGCCAAAAGCCGCGCCAATCCGTTCGCCCTGGAGCGCATACGCTATTACGAGTTGGGCAGCGACGGCACGCTGACGCTCTCGACGCGCTACGACAGCGGCGCGAATGCGGCGAAGAGCCAGTGGAAGAAAAGCTCCTGAGCGGTGATGCGCAACGAGGCGTCGCAGTCACGCGCGGAGGCTGTGATGTCTGGACTGATGTCGTGCAAATGTTGGGCTGCCACTACAGTCGCCGCCATCATTCGAGGCGCGCGATGATCCAGTGTAAGGAGAGCTCATGACGACGGTGACGGTTCTCAAATTTCCGACTTCGGCTGGAGCGGAAGACGCACTGACTCACATTCAGCGGCTGCAGAAGCAACACCTCATTACTCTGCACGACGCCGCAATCGTCTCATGGCCACGCGACCAGCAAGCGCCGAAGACCAGGCAACTGGTGAACCTCGTCTCGTCGGGAGCGCTGAGCGGGATGTTCTGGGGTATCCTGTTTGGTCTGATCTTCGTGACGCCATTTTTCGGGCTGGCCTTGGGAGGCGCTGTCGGCGCCATCGGTGGCGCCTTTCGCGACTACGGCATCGACGATGATTTCATCAAGGGGGTTCGCGGGGCCGTTACTCCGGGCACATCTGCACTGTTCCTGATGACGAGCGATGCAGTCCTGGATCGAGTCGTGAAGGCGATGAAGGGCACCGAGTTCGAGCTCATTGCCACGAACCTGTCGAGCCAGCAGGAACGCAAGCTGCGCGACTTGTTCGATCAGTGAATCTGATTTCGTCCTGGCGACAACGGCAGTGCAATGCTGACCACCGTCCCGCCATCTTCCCGACTTTCGATCCCGAGCGTGCCACCGAGACGCGTGATGATCAGCGTCACGCAGGCCAGACCCAGCCCGGTGCCGTCCGGTCGCGGTCGTGCCAATGGGTTGATGGCGCTGGCGAGCGCGCGATCCGACATGCCTCGACCAGTATCGCTGATGGTGAGATGAAGATCGCCGAACGGCGACGTCGGGTTGATGCAGACTTCGTTGGGCGCAGGCTCGGTGTCTGCTGTCTCGATCACCAGGACGCCACCGCAGGGCATTGCCGCGGCCGCGTTGAACACAACATTCAGCACGATGCGCTCGATGTCGACACGCCGCGCGTAAACTCGACTCTCGGATGCTCCGAGCGTGGTCCGTATCAGGACATCGGGACCGACGATCGCGCGCACGACGGCGTTCATGTCTTCGAGGACGGAGTTGACGTCCACGTGTGTGGTCGGCGGGCGGAGCGCGCTACTTACGAGAAGATCGTCGATCATCACAAGCCCGGTTTCCAGAAGGCGGCCGACGAGATCGAACTCCCGTGGCAGCGGGTTGGCTTCGGCTCTCTGGTGCAGCGATTCGAGGCAGGCGGCAATGGCGATTAGTACTAATCGAACGTCGTGAATGAGGTGCATGTCGGCAAACGGATATCGTAGCTGACCCGCTCAGCCGCCCGTATTGATTTGGATCAAGGTGAAACCGGTGAAGCGGACGTCGAATCAGCCGCTCGTTACCAGTTCGTCGAAGCGGGCGCGATCGAGGATGCGCACGCCTCGCTTGTTGAACGCGAGGATGCGCGCGTCGCTCAACTGACGGCAGGCGCGACTGACGCTCTCGAGCGTGAGATTCAGGAAGTCGCCGATGTCCGAACGGCTCATCGGGATCTCGATGAAATCGTGACTCGTGGAATGACCGGCGATGTGGCGCAGCATATCGACGAACATCGCCACACGGCCAGCCGCATCGCGACGGGCGACGATGATCGACTTTCGCTGCGCCTGGCGCAACTCGTCGACGATTTTGCAGACAAACTGGAATTCGAGTTCTGCGTCCTCGCGAAGGATCGCCGTCAGGACCTCAACGGGAATGCGATATAACGTGACCGCTGTAACGGCGCGCGTCGTATTGACATATTGGCCGTGTTCGGCCAGTCCGAAGACATCGGCGTAGAACCGAAACCCGGCCACCCGGCGCTTGCCGCTTGCCATCTCTTTGAACGAAACCACGATCCCGCCGCCGTTGATGAAGATTGAGTCGGCCGGATCGCCGTCGCGGTACACGATGCTGCGCGGTGGTAGCTGCAGCCGCGTCGCGACTGCTGCAAGCCGCTGCCGCTGCTGCTCGGTCAGCAGCGGTCTCGGCCGATCGAGCCCGAACAGCGGCATCGCCCGAATCGTCGGCAACCCTGCGGCTGACGTTGGGGCCGCCGCAGATCTGTGTGGCGCCGAGCGCCGCGGCCGACGAACGCTCAAGCCGGCCGTCCTTGTCCGGTCATCGCCGCGGGATCGAGCACGCGCTCGATTTCGTCCTCGCTGAGGACCTGTTTTTCGCGAATGAGCTCGAGAATGCCGCGCCCGCTTTTCATCGCCTCCCGCGCCAACTCGCTAGAACGATCGTAGCCAATGACGGGATTGAGCGCGGTCACCGTGCCGATGCTGTAGTCCACATAATGGCGGCAAATCTCCGGATTCGCGGTAATCCCCTCGACGCAGTGCACGCGGAGCGTGCGCGCGGCGTTGACGAACATGGTCTGTGTCTCGAAGATGCACGCGGCGATCACTGGCTCGAACACGTTGAGCTGAAGCTGTCCACCCTCGGCGGCCATCGACACGGTGAGGTCGCTGCCAATGACGCGGAAGCAGACCTGGTTCACCACCTCCGGAATGACAGGGTTCATCTTGCCTGGCATGATCGAGGACCCGGGTTGCTTGGGCGGCAGGTTGATCTCGCGTAGGCCACAGCGCGGACCGGAGGCCAGAAGCCGAAGGTCGTTGCAGACTTTCGAGAGCTTGATGGCCAGGCTCTTCATGCACGAGGAGTAGAGGACGAACGCCTGCGTATCCTGCGTGGCCTCGATGAGATCCGGTGCGAGGTGAATCGGCAGGCTGGTGATGGTGGCGAGGTGGTCGGTGCACCTTGTCGCGTAGCCGGCGGGGGCATTCAGACCCGTGCCAATCGCCGTTGCACCCATGTTGGTCTCACACAGAACGCGCTCGATGGCCACCAGCGCGCGAACCTCTCCGGCCAGCGTGTCGCCAAAGGCTCTGAATTCCTGGCCCAGTGTCATAGGCACGGCATCCTGAAGCTGCGTCCGGCCCATTTTGAGGATCTCCGAGAACTCTTCGCCCTTCGCGTTGAACGCACCAATCAGCTGCCGCACGGCCGCGACAAGACGCCTGTTGCCAAGGGCCATCCCGACATGAAGCGCGGTCGGGTAGGCATCGTTCGTGGACTGCGAGCAGTTCACATGATCGTGCGGGTCACAATAGTCGTATTCGCCTTTCTCGTGCCCCATCAGTTCCAGGGCGCGATTGGCGATCACCTCGTTGGCGT
>JBKPDL010000097.1:0-29765 GCA_046727855.1 Acidobacteriota bacterium | reverse complement strand
CAGATCCCACGCCAGTCCGAAGAACTCCAGCGTTTTGATCCCGAGGTAATTGAGGTCGAGCTCGTACCACGCTAGGCCATGCCGCATCGATACCGGGTGCGCGTGGTGATTGTTGTGCCACCCTTCGCCGAACGTGAACAGGGCGATCAGCCAGTTGTTGGTCGAGTCGTCACGCGTCTTGAATCGTCGTGAGCCCCAGAGGTGCGTCGCTGAGTTCACCGCCCACGTCGCATGCAGACCAAAGACGGTGCGGAAGAAGATGGCCCAAAGCACGTAGGCTGTGCCGCCGAAAATCAGGCAGAAAAGGCCGACAATCACCTGCGGAACCCAGTGCCACGTCGTCAACGCCACGTGGAACTTGTCTTTGCTCAGATCGGGCACGTAGCGACGCAACACTTCGGTGTCGTGATGCATCGCCTGACCCGTGAAGATCCAACCCATGTGCGCCCAGTAAGTGCCTTCACGCGGCGAATGCGGATCCCCTTCGCGGTCGGAATACTGATGATGGATGCGATGAGTGGCAACCCAGAAGATCGGGCCGCCTTCGAGCGCGAGCGTGCCGCAGGTCGTGAGGAAATACTCAACCCACTTTGGCGTTTTGTAGCCGCGGTGCGTGAGCAGGCGATGGTAGCCCATGCCGATGCCGAGCATACCTGCCACGGCCCAGAGGATGAACATCGCGATGATCGCGCCGGTGTCGATGAAAAATAATGCGGCCGCCGCGCCGATGTGGAACCCCGACATGGCGATGACCGTGATCCAGTTGGTCTGGCCTTCAGAAGCTTTGCGCCCGTAGAGCGCCGTAATAGGTGTCATGACGTCCACCTACAGTAGCAAGGCGACAACTCGACCACTGTAATACTTGTGTCATCGCTGTAAGTTGCGCGGAATGAGCTATTTAGCGCGAGACCTGTTTGAGCCAGGCAGCGACCAATGCCGCCTGAGGACCGCCGCTGTTGGCATGATTCCTGGCCGTAGAGGATGCGCGAAAGGAGAGGAAGGGCTTCCGCGCGATCAGCGCGGGCGATGCCAAACGCGGCGAGCGTGCGGGTGCCGCCTGCCAGCGGCACATCGAACCACGTTTCCTGTGAGCGCACCTGCGCAGGAAACAACAAACCAAGCAGGCACGCGGTGCTGGTGATGCGACGTGGCGAAAGCCACGCCGCTACCTCGATCCGGCGATTCCGACAACCACGTCGTAATTGAAGCGGACGAAGCGGTACAACTCGCTTTCGAGGATCCGTTCCTGATCGCTGTGCGCGCCAAACCCCTTCGGGCCATCCTCGGCGTCGAGCGCAGGGCCGATGCCATAGCACTGCATCCCCTTCGCGCGGAGGTACGCCATGTCGGTCGCACCGGTGCTCATGGTCGGCAGCGTAATCGTATTGTAGTGCTTCTTGACGTTCGTTTCGATGACGTTGAACGCATCCGTGTTGAGCCGCGTCGTCCCGTTAGGGCGCACGTCGCGCGCCGCGTAGGCGACCTCGACACTCGGATCGTTCACGACGCGCTTCACTTCCTCGAGAAACTTCGCAGGATCCTCGTCCGGCAGCATGCGCACGTCGAGCGTCGCCACCGCTTCCGACGGAATGACGTTCACGCGGTAACCGCCCTGGAACATGTTTGGTGAAATCGATGTGCGCAACATCGAGGCGTGCCGCGGTTCGTTGGCGCGGAAGTACTCGTCAGCGGCGCCGCTGATCTTCGGGTCGGGACTCAGGACATTGCGGTAGCGCTCGGCCTCCTGCGGCGTGGACACGGTCGCCAGTCGTTTGAAATACGCTGCTGTGGTTTCATTCGGTCGAATTGGCGGCTGCCACTTGGCCACGCTCGCGACCGCGCCGGACAAATGCACGATGGCGTTCGACTGCAGCGGTACGGAACCGTGGCCGGCGACGCCGCGCGCCGTCAACGAAATCGCGCGCGGAATCTTCTCGAGCGTCTGAACCGAGACGAATTTCATTTGCCCGCGCTCGCGCGTCCCGCCGCCGCCCTCGGCCAGGCAGTACTCGGCATCGATGTCGGCATAGTGCTGGTCAACAATGAACTGAATGCCGACGCGCGTGGCGCCCTCTTCGCCGGCTTCGAAGAGGACGACGACATCGCGCTCGAGCTGAACGTTGTTCCGCTTCAGCAGTAACAGCGTCATCAACGCGCCAGTGACGTTGTCTTTGTCGTCTACCGAGCCGCGCCCGTACACATATCCGCCATCGCGCGTGGCGCTGAAGGGCGGGAACTTCCATTTCTTCGGGTCGATATTGACCGTGTCGGTGTGCGCCATGATCAGGAGCGGTCTGGCCTTGCCACTGCCCTTGAGGCGCGCGATCAGGTTCGGCCGATTCGGCTCGAGCGCGTAAACCTGAGTGGGAATGCCTTCCTTGTCGAGGACTTGCTTGAGGTAGTCGACCGCCGGCTTTTCGACGCCAGGTGGCGTCGTCGGTGGGTCGGTCGTGTCGAAACGGAGCAGCGCCTGAAAGTGCTGCATCGTTTCCGCATCAACCTTGGACCAATCGGTTTCTGATCGCGACTGCGCCGAGAGCGACACCACGGTCGCGAGAGAGAACAGAAGCATCAGCCGTCCCATTCGGCGGATGCTACCACGCGTTCGAGCGCCGATGGATCGATAGGCTTCACGAGGTGCTCGGTAAAGCCCGCCTCCGCACTCCGCCGCCGGTCGTCGTCCTGACCATAACCGGTCATGGCGACGATCACGGTGCGCGCGAGCTCGGGCATCATACGCATTCGCTTCGCCACTTCGTAACCGTTCATTTCCGGCAGCGCGATGTCGAGCAGGACGACGTGCGGCTTGAAGTCGCGCGCAACGGTCAGCGCGGTCAGGCCATCGTGCGCCACCGTCGCCTGGTGTCCGCCAACCTCCAACAGCATGACCATTGTCATTGCCGAGTCTTCGTTGTCGTCCACGACGAGCACGCGCCGGAGCTCCGCCCCGCCGGCTTCGCCCGTTCCCGCTTGCGAGGTCAAAAGCTCATGGGTGGCGACGTGAGCTCAGCCAGTCTATGATCGGCGCGTGGATCGACGCACACTGATCACGCGCGGCAGCGTCGCGATACTCGGGCTCGGACTCGGCGGATGCGCAACGCGCACCACGCCGCGCACGCAAACGCCGCCTGCACCGGCCACGCCGACGCGTCCGCCCGTGCGTCTCGCGCCGGTGAACGTCTCGTGGGATCGCATCGTCCGCACCACCATCGGTCTGCGCCCACATCGTCCGCAAGGGTTTGTACTGCGCGCCGAGCAGCACGATGGCAAGACGCTCATTCACAACTACGGGCACGGCGGCGCGGGCATGTCGCTGTCGTGGGGAACCGGCGCGATGGCCGCAGATCTCGCGCTCGCGCATCAGGCGCGGCGCGCGGCGGTGCTCGGCTCTGGCGTTGTTGGTCTCACCACCGCGCGGCAACTCCAGCGGCGCGGGTTCGAGGTGACCATCTACGCGGTGACAGTGCCGCCGGACACAACGTCCAACATGTCACTGGCGGGTTTTACGCCGACGTCAGGCTTGTACGCCAACGCGCAGCGCACGCCCGAATGGGACGAGCAGTTTCGCCAGGCGGTGCGCATTGCCTACCGCCAGCTGCAACTGCTGGTCGGCCCGAAATACGGCGTCAGCTGGATTCACCAGTACGCGCCGATTGACGATCCACAGATTGCGCGCGGCAGCAATCCGCTGCTGCCCGACGATACGCGAACCGGCAGCGTGCTGCTCGGACCCGGAGAGCATCCATTCCCCACTCCGTACGCGATGCAGCGTTCCGAGATGAGATTCGAGCCGTCGATTTATCTCGACGCGCTGATGCAGGACGTGATTCTGTTCGGCGGCAAGATCCGCATCCGCAAGTTCGAGGCGCTGCGCGATGTCATGGCCCTGGAGGAATCGATCATCGTCAACTGCACCGGTCTCGGCGCCAAGGCGCTGTTTGGCGATCAGGATCTGATTCCGCTCAAGGGACAACTCGTTGTTCTGATCCCGCAGGACGAAGTGACCTACGGCACCAACGGTGGAGTACGAGCGGCCACACCCGAGGCCGGCTTCATCCACATGATGCCGCGCCGCGACGGCATCATTCTTGGCGGTACGTCACAGCGCGACGTCTGGACCCTCGACGTCGACGAAGCGGAACGAAAGCGTGTGGTCGAGAGTCACATGCAATTGTTCGGCGCGATGAAGCAGCCGCGCACATGACAGGTGCGTCAGTGCGACGGGTGCCCGGCATGACGTGTGGGGCTGCTGCCGTGCGGTGCACGAGTACGTCGGCCGGTGCACAGTTGCGCGGGTGCAGCGCACACGTGCACGGCCCCCGCCGCACCCGCTTACATAAAATTCATCGACCTCGACGTGAGATTGGTCTCCAGCGGCGCATTCTCCACCAGCGTATGCCAGGCGGCCTTCGCGCGGTCGGGGTTGCGTTCGAGCCGCACGCCGCATCAGAAGGGACGCTCGGCGTCGCGGTTCATTGCGTTGTTCACCCACAGGCGCTTGCCCACGACGCTCACGTTGAACATGGGTCAATGCCTGTTTGGCCAGCCCGTCAATGGCGACCGACGTGGTCGGTGAGGTTGAAGCGCGGATCGACGCACACAAGCTTGGCGTTGCGGTTGCGCCGCGCTTCCATGACGAAGCGAAAACCAACCGGGTGGTTTTCGGCAGGATTCCCGCCCATGGCGAGCACGACATCCGCATTGCGAATGTCGGTCCATCCATTGGGCATCGCTCCCCGTCCGAACGTGGCGGCCAAACTGGCCACCGTGGGGCCGTGTCAAATCCGTGACTGCTGCTCGATCGGAATAATGCCGAGACCGGCACGAAAGGCCTTCACCAGCAGGTAATTGATTTCGTTCGTGTCGGTGCAGCCGCCGATCACGCCGACCGACGTCAACGCGTTGATTGCGCGCCCGCTTTCATCGGCTGTGATCAGGTGTTCGTCGCGCGATTGTGCGCGCGATTTTCAGCTCTCGCGCCTGGGCTAACGCGGGACCGACATCGAACCCGAGAACCGACACAGCGGTACTCGCGGTCGTGGTGAGTTTGAGAAACTGCCGGCGGGTGGTCTGCATGGCTTTCCCCGCGAGAGCGCGCATCTTAGCACTTCACGACACAAACGTGGTTTCGCGCGCGATGACGATCCATCTGTCGCCACATCGTCGCAGGCTGCTTCTTGCGAGCAGACCGGCGAAACGTCCGTCGCCGCGACGCTCGACTGGCGTCGGCGGAATCTGTACGGACAGCCAAAATGCCAAGCGCGAAGAGGAGAGCCGCCATCTTTGCACTAAGATACCCCCGGCAGGAGGCCCCTTTGATTAAGCAACTGTTCCTTGGATGTTTGTTCGCCACGGCCGCCGTTTACGGGCAGCAGGACGCGGCGCCCGCCAAGAACGACTATGCGGACGCCAAGAACTGGTTGTGCCGGCCAGGACGCGAAGACGCGTGCGCCATCGATCACACGACGACGGTGATTGCGGCCGACGGCAAGATGACGCGCGAAACATGGAAGGCGGATCCGAACGCGCCGATCGATTGCTTTTATGTCTACCCGACGGTCTCGACCGACCCGGGTCCGAACAGCGACATGACCGCCGACCCGGCTGAGACGAACGTGATCCGTCAACAGTTCGCGCGCTTTGCGTCCAAGTGCAAACCGTATGCACCGCTCTATCGCCAGGTCACACTCGTCGGTCTGCGCCAGGCCATGGCCGGCGGGGGGCGGGCCGTGCTCGATCGCGGCCTCGGGTACGAGGACGTGCGCGACGCATGGAATTACTACGTGCAGAATGACAACAAGGGGCGCGGCGTGGTGTTGATTGGACACTCGCAGGGCTCCTACGTGCTCATCGAGCTGATGCGCCAGGAGATCGATGGCAAACCCGTTCAGTCGCGTCTGGTCTCCGCGATTCTGATGGGTACCACGGTGCCGGTGGCCAAGGGCAAAGACGAGGGCGGCGCGTTCAAGACCATTCCGCTGTGTCACTCGGCATCGCAAATCGGATGTGTGATCACGTTCGCGTCGTTCCGCTCCACACTGCCGCCGCCCGCCAACACGTTGTTTGGCAAGGTCACCGAGCCTGGCCTCGAAGGCGCGTGCACCAATCCCGCGGCGCTTGGCGGCGGCAGCGGCGAGCTCCATGCCTATCTGTCGACGGAGGGACGCACAATCACCAGCGGCCCGCGCGCGCGGCCGTGGGTAACCGGCGACCAGAAGATCGACACGCCGTTTGTGAGCGTGCCTGGGCTGCTGACCGCGAAATGCGCGTCAAACGAAAACGCCAACTATCTGGAAATCACCGTGCACGGCGATCCGACCGATCCGCGCACCGACGACATTCCTGGCGATCTCGGTGCGCCACCGCTGGCCAACTGGGGGCTGCACCTGGTTGACGTGAACCTCGCAATGGGCAATCTGGTTGATGTCGTCGGCCAGCAGGCTAAGGCGTACGCAGCGAAGAAGAAATAACCTGTTCAACGCTGGCACGCGGACGATGTTGTCGATGAACGTGGCCAGCGGGATCGATCGCGATCGAACGTGCGCCTGCCGATAGATGTCAGATGTCCGATGGCTCAGGCCCGACGTGTGGAGAAACAGGTCTGCGATCGTGATCTCGCGCGATGGCGGGCGAGTGCTGCCATCGGCGTTCAGTACCTTCACGTTCTGGAACTGCGGAAGGTACTTGGCCACCGGCTCCTGCAGGCTGAAGCGTCCCTCGTCGTGCAAGATCATCGCGGCAACGGCGGTGACCGCTTTTGTCATCGAGTAGATGCGAAATAGCGATCTCTCGGTCATCGCGGAGCCTTCCTCCACATCCTGTCGACCGACCGCTTTGAGGAAGAGCAGCTGACCGCGTTGGTGCACGGCCGCGACGGCGCCGGCGATTTTGCGATCCGCGACGTACTGCTCGAGCAGCGCCGCGGCTTGCGCGAAGTCGGGTGGCGGCGCGGCGAACGTCGTCACCGACACGAACAGCGCTGCGCACGCGAGAACGCACCTCAAGAAATGCCTTTCCAGTTCTTGACGAGATGCTCGGCCGTGCGCCACGCGAGTGCCTGCACGGTGAGCGTGGGATTGTGTGCGCCGCTGGTCCCCATCACCGACGCGCCCAGGATGGCGAGATTCGGCACCTCGTGGGAGAAACCCCAGCGGTTGACCACGTTGGTTTCGGGATTGTCGCCCATGCGCGTTCCGCCATACGCATGCGTGCTCACGCCCATGGTCCCCTGCGGCCCGCGCACGATTTCGATCGCACCGGCGGCGCGATACCACGCCTCCATCTTGTCCTGGATGTAGGCGCCGAGGCGACGCTCGTTGTCCTTGTAGTCGGCGGTGATGCGTACGACTGGATCGGCGAGTGGATCCTTGACCTGCGGATCGAGGTCGAGGTAGTTGTCCTCGTAGGGCAACGTGGTCTTTTGTAGATACGCCGTGTTCGTGCGATCGGCGTTCTGTTTCACGAACGCCTTCCACTCCGCACCCCAGGCCGGCGTCCGGCCAAACGTGGACATGTTGGCAGCCGCAATCGGACGGCGATCGGAATAGACCCACAGATTGCCGCCGCCGATGAAGTCCAGGCCCGCGTGGTCGAAGTTGTCGTCGGCGAAATCGTCCACTGCGACCCCTTGCGCCGGCAGACCATACCAATTATTGAGATTGAACGGAAAGAGCGCCGTCACCGAGGCGCCAGTGTTGTGCGAAAAGTAGTGCCGCCCGACCTGGCCGTGATTGTTCGACAACCCCTTCGGGAACGCCTTTGCCGTGGAGAGCAGCAAAAGCCGCGTGTTCTCGTAGCTGTACGACGCCAGCATCACGACCTTAGCCGGTTGAAAGTACTCGACGCCGTCGGTGACGTAAGTCACTCCCGTTGCGCGTCCGCGATCATCGACGTTGATGCGCGTGACGTGCGCCCGCGTGACCACCTGCAAGTGGCCGGTCTTCTGGGCGCGTGGAATCGTCGTCACGTTCGGGCCGTTCTTTGCGTCAACGTGGCAGCCGCCGCGGTTGCAGAAGCCGTGATACATGCACGGTGATCGATCCTGGTAACGCACCGAGTTGACGGCGGCCGGACCGGCAAATGGATTCCATCCGAGTTTGCCCGCCGCGTTGGCCATCAGCTCGCCAAAGCCGGTTCCGCGAAGCGGAGGCATCGGAAACGCGCGCTGGCGCGCGCCTTCGAAGCGATTGCCGCGCTGGTCGATCGCGCCTTTGATATTGCCTGCCTGACCGGAGACGCCGATTTCGTACTCGACTTTGTCGTAATAGCGCTCGAGCTCGTCGTAGACGAACGGCCAGTCCTCCACCGTCGATCCCTTCGGCACGCGCGAGGCGCCGTAACGCCGCGTCGTGTCGCTCACCACCGTGAAGTCCCATGGATTGAGCCGCCAACTCTGTGCCCAGTAGTGCAGGGTTGTGCCGCCAACCGCGTTCATCATTGCGTGACTCGCCGCGCGCGTCGTGGGCGCTGATGGATTGACGCGGTGCGTCGGCACCTCGTGATTGCACTTCTGCACGGCTTGCGGCCAGTCGCGGATGTTGTTGCGAATCTCGTCGGGCGCGAAATCTCGGCGCGTCAGCCAGGTTCCGGCCTCGAGCCCCACGACATCGATGCCCGCCTGCGCGAGCGGCAGCACGGCAACACCGCCCGCCGCGCCAAGGCCGATAACGACCACCTCGGTATCTTTCAACCTAGTCGCCATGACGATCGCTCCCGTGCGACCGGGTCGAGGCGGTCGCCTTGTTGAACATCGGATCGTCGTACGCCGATTTGTGATTCGGCTTGACGACCACGTTCAGCCGCTGTTCCTCGGGCGCGACGTAGGTGCGCACGCCGGGATAGCCAAGCAGATCCCAGCCGACGAAGTTCGCATTCCCGCCGTAGTAGGGATCGCCAAACGTCCCCTGCCAGGTGTGCGAGCGGACCAGGGCGAAGAACTGCGCCGAGCTCCCCTGGAACCCGGCGTTGGCGCCGGTGGCGGCGCCTGTTTCGACGTCGATGAGGACGGAATCCTGCTCGGTGGCCGAGAGCTCGGTGAACGGACGGCCGCGCGAGGATTGCGAGTAGCGATCGAGCGCGGTGAGACCGACGCGGTACGCTTCGCGCGACGTCGAGAGCGCGCCCGCAAGGGCGCGATCGATGTAGCGAACCGCATTGGCTTCTTTTGCTCCGGGACCGTTCGCATCGCTCGGAATCAGCCGCGCGACGACCGCGTCGAGCAGATCGGCTTCCATGGCGGTGAGTGCCTGGAGCGGCTCGCGAATGGGTGCTTGGACGACGGCGTTTTGCGCGTGCGGCGCGGCCGGAATCACCGACGCCGCACCCGCGGCGCCGGCGAGCTTAAGGAGATCGCGTCGAGAGATAGTAGTCATAAGCGATCGCGGCCCTGAAGGTTCGCGCTACATGAGCATGGGTTATTTCCGCTCGTAGGTTGCGACCAGCTCACCTTGGCCGATCACATGGCCCTTCATTGCATCCTGCAATTGCTGCTTTGTCGCACCCGGCTGCAGATCAAGCGCCGTGTCGAGTGCGTACACGGTGAAGTGGTAGTTGTGCACCTTGCCAGGCGGCGGTGCCGGGCCGCGGTAGATCGGACGCCGGAAGCCCGACATGCCTTGCACTGCGCCCGCAACCTCCTGCGGCATTGGCGTTGCCGCATCGATCGGGATGTTTTCCGGCAGACCCTTGGCCGTGCCGGGAATCTTGTAGATCACCCAGTGCACGAACGGCTGCGGTGTGGGCGCGTCCGGATCGTCGACGATCAACGCGAACTCTTTTGTGCCTGGCGGTACGTTCGACCACATCAGCGCCGGCGACACGTTCTTTCCGTCGGCGGTATGGTCGCGCGGAATGGGCTCGCCCGCCTTCATCGTCGGGCTGGCGACGGTCAGGGTCGGCGGCGTTTGGGCCATGGCATCACCCCAGAAGGAGACAGCAATCAGGAAGAGAAATGCCTGCAGCGACTTGGGCATGCGGCGCAGTTTACCCGAGAATCGAGGGCAAGTCGGCGACGCTGGCGATGACATGGGTGTGAGGCTCGGCTTCGAGCGACTGCCGGTTGTGCGCGCCCGATCGCACGCCAACATTGAAGCGCACTCCGGCGTGATGACCGGCGCGGAGGTCGAGCACCGTGTCGCCGACATTTGCCACGCGCGACGGATCGCGGATTGCGGTGATCTCCATGCATTTCAGAATCAGCGCCGCGGATGGCCGCCCTCGCGCGACATCGTCTCCAGTGACGAACACCTACGAGCAGGTGCAGATCAGCCAGGCGGCGAAAGGCGCGGAAGCACAGAGTCCGGGCGTGACGTTGAGTTACGTCATCAAGTCGGGCGGTAACGATAGGTTTTAGGCTGGCAGGTCGTGTTGGACAAGGTCGTGTTGGACAACTTAGGCTGGTCGGGCAGGTCAGGCAGGTCGGGAGCGTCAGCGATTCCGCGGATTCAATCCGCAGGATATCCAGCCTGCCGTACCAGCCCCACCCGCCTTACCAGCCCGACGAGACAGCGGCAACTACGACAGTTGCTTGTTCACAAGCTTGGTCATCTCGAACATGTTCACTGATGACCGGCCGCCGAACACGGGTTTGAGCGTCGCATCGGCGTTGATCTGCCGCTTGTTCTTTTGATCCTGCAGCCCATTCTTCTTGATGTAGGCCCACAGCCGCTTGGTGATCTCGGTGCGCGGAATCGGCTTGTCGCCAACAACCGGTGCGAGCGTCGGGCTCGGTGTGACTGGCGCCATGAACGCCGCATTGGCCCGGCGGCCGCCGCCCTTCTTCGCAGCCTTCTTCGCCGAACGGCCTGCTGGCCGCGCTGCTTTCTTCGCTGCTTTTTTCGCTGCCTTCTTCGCCATAACTCTCCCTATGGAAAACGTAACGAACGTCGTGCACAGAGTCTCACAAAATTGCCCTGGAGAATAGCGCGATTAGCGGGAGAGGGCGTCGGCGATCTCCAGGACCTGTGACGTATGACGGGCTTCGTGATGTGCGACGAACTGTGCCCAGTCGCGCAAGGACAGCGTGCCGAGAGCCGGATGAGTGGAGGTGCATTTCTCCAGTGAGGCCGGATCCGCATCAACGAGTGCCCGGCGGAGCGCGGCACGACCTTCGACGAGTGTGCGGAGGGCCTCGGCGGCCACGACGGTGCCGCTCGGCTTGACGAACTCAGGCGCTTCCATACGCTCTCCCCGGTTTCTCAACCGTGCAATGCGCTCGTCATCGAGCGGAACAGGGATGGGTTCGTCGGGCCGCGGTTGGTAGCGCCCGCGCTTGGTGATCAGGGCGGCAATGCCGCGTTCGACGGTCGCGAGGTGCTCGAGCACTTCGGCGATCGACCACCGCATCTCGGCGGGCCGGCGGTCGCGCTCGTGCTCCGGCACGCGCTGGACAGCGGCGAGGAGGTTCTCACGCTCGGCGTCCAGCAACGCAATCGTATGCGCGATCGGGTCTTTTGTGAGTGTCATGCGCGTCGGCCCTCGACAATCTCGAGAAAGGATCGGCCCTGGAACTCTTGTGCTGTCAAGCCCGTTTCCTTCGCCTCGTCGATCGTAATCGCACCTGAGCTGAGTCCGCGTACGAAGAAATTCAACAATCCTTGTCCGGTCGCCGCATCGTCGAACAGGTCGCCCACGAGCGTCGCCTGCGCCGCCTTCGCGACGAAGTTGCGCAAGCGCGTTGTTGCCGCCGCTCGCGCCGTGAGGAAAAAGGTGTACACGGCGGCATAGCGGGTGGGCAACTGGGCGGGATGAAGGTCCCAACCCTGATAGTAACCGTTGACGAGCGAATGTTGGATGTCCTCGACGTGCCTCTTCCAGGCGCGATGAACCTCGTCGCGGGAACCCACCGGCATCACGTTGGTGGCGCCGTCCGACAGCCACACACCCGTTTGCGCGAGCGACACTTGCATCATGTGCCTGGCGAAGTCGCACACTGGATGGCGCATGTGTTGCCACGATGCCGTGATGCCGCACAACGCCGTGTAGTCGTACGTGCCGAAGTGCGCGCCGCGCACGCGGCCGTCACCAGCCGCGACGAGTCCGCGCAACGCCGATGAGCCGTCGGGCGAGATGATCGATTGCGGTGTTTCGATCATCACTTCCAGCCTGATCGCGCCACTTGGAAGCTTGAGGCGGCGCTCGAGCACGGCGCAGGCACGGACGACGGCGGTGACGTGCGCCGGCGCCATCACTTTTGGAATCGTCACTGCGAAGTTGCTCGGCAATCGCCCGCGCGTTGCGCGGGTCACCGTGGTCACGAACAGATCGAGCGTACGCAAGCTGCGCGCGTGCAACTCCTTGGACATCGACTTGATGCGAATGCCGATGAACGGCGGCAGCGTGCCTGCCCGCATGGCGGCAGCCACTTGCTCGGCCGCTGCAATCGCGTGCCCGTCTTCTTCCTGGTCGGGCCGGTTGCCGTACCCGTCCTCGAAATCGAGCCGATAGTCTTCGACCGGTTCGCGGCGCAGCTTCTCCTCGACGCGCGAGCGCACAGTTGCAGCAAACGCGCGTGTCTCGGCTGAATCAAACGGCAAATCGATCGCGCGCGCAAACGTGGCCGCATCCGGGGCATGCTCGCCGAGCGCGGCCAATGCCAGCTCGCCAAGTTTGGGCGCAGTGTTGGCCGCAAAAAGATGCGCGCCGCCGTACACGGTGTGCACCGGCTGTCGTCCCTCGGTTTCACCAGGATACGCGTGGGCGATCCGCTGGTTGCCTTTTTTCAGCGCGGCGACGGTCGGCGCGAGATCGCGTGCCGTGAGTGTACGAGCCATCGATTACGAACCGCGGTAGGTTGTGTAGCCGAACGGGTTGAGCAGCAGCGGCACATGGTAGTGCTTCTGACCCGGCAGCGTCTCGAACACGATGACCACCTCTGGAAAGAGCGTGCGCGCGCCCTGCTGATCGAAGTAGCGGCCCGTCGCGAAAACGAGGCGATATACGCCAGGAACGAGCGGTGCGTCATCCGCCAACAGGCTCCGCAGCCGTCCATCGCTGTCAGTTTCACCACGCGCGACTTGTTCCCAGCGTTCGCTGCCGTGCCGTCGCTCCAGGACGATGGACACGCCGGCAGCAGGCAGCCCGCGCGTTGTGTCGAGCACGTGTGTAGTAATGGCGCTCATCTACCCAAGCAGCTGACCTGACGGCAACCCGTCGCAGTTGCCGTCGGCGAAGATGATTTCTCCGCGCAACAGCGTGAGCTGCACGCGACCGATCAACCGTGCGCGATGATACGGCGTCACGGCGTGGCGATGATACAGCGTCGTCGCGTCAACGGTGAATTCGGCGTCTGGATCGAACACCACGAGGTCGGCGTTACGTCCCTTGGCGATGCTGCCTTTGACCTGGTCGAGATCCGCCAGCCGCGCTGGGTTCGAGGCGAGCCAGGGTGCGACGCGCTCGAGGGGCACGCCACGCTGACGTGCGCCCGTCCACACGGCGGAGAGGCCGAGTTGCAGCGATGCAACGCCTCCCCACGCTTGAAGAAAGTCACCATCATCGAAATGCTTGAGCGCAGGCGGTGCCGGAGAGTGGTCGGTCGCGACGAGATCGATCTCACCGGCCGCCAACGCGTGCCAGAGGCCTTCACGATGCGCGCGCTCACGGATCGGCGGCGCGCACTTCCATGCCGTCGCGCCATCCTCAATCTCTTCGGCAGCGAACGTCAGGTAATGCGGGCAGGTTTCGACGGTAATGGGCACTCCGGCCGCGCGAGCGGCGGTAATCACCGGCAACGCGCCAACAGACGCGAGATGGACGATGTGGACCGAAACGTTGAACTCGCGGGCGAGACGAATCATGAGATCGATGGCGCCGTGCTCGGCTTCAGGAGGCCGACTCCACAGCCAGGTCGCATAGGCGCGCGGATTTGCGGACGGTGGAGGATCGATGAGCGATCCCGGCGCTTCGGCGTGCACGAGCAGCGGACGCCCGATTCGCGCCAGCACCGGCAGCGCCTCGCGCAGGTCGGCCTCGCCAACGTGTTGGAACTCCTCAACACCCGACGGACTCAGAAAGCATTTGAACCCGCGCACGCCGTGATTGGCGAGCGCCTCGAGCTCACCAGCATTGCCCGGCACGACGCCGCCCCAAAAGGCGACGTCGACGTGACACCGCCCGATCGCGGCTCGCCGTTTCGCATCCAGGCCGGCGGTCGTGGTGGTTGCCGGCACGCTGTTGAGCGGCATGTCCACGAGCGTGGTAACGCCTCCCGCTGCCGCGGCGCGCGTGGCGTGCTCGAATCCTTCCCATTCCGCGCGTCCCGGATCGTTGATGTGCACGTGTGTATCGACCAGGCCGGGAAGCACGGCGAGCGATCCGACATCCAGCTCGCGAACGCCCGGCACGCGATCGTGATGGCGGCCGATCCCGGCGATGCGGCCGTGTTCGATGCGAATCGTCGCGGCCCGGACACCGTCGGGCAACACCACGCGTTCGCTGCGAACCAGCAAGGTCGTCATCGGCGTGACCACAGCCTACCGCGTCAGCGTGGCTTCGATCAGCCCGTAGGGTTCCTCGGTGGCAACGAAGATCTCGTTGCGGTTTTCCAGACCAAGCTGCGTGAGATCGAACGGCAGGTGATGTTTGTTGGGCATGACGAGCCGGATCGCCGCCACTTCCTCGACGGCCTCGAGCACGGCCTGGCCCATCGCATAGAGCGTGTGCTGCACCGATTCGCTCCGGTGTTCGGCGAAGCGTTCCAGCAGCATCTGGCGGATCGCCTGCCAGCACGCCCCGTAGTCGACATCGTGCGCGCGGTAATGCCACGTCGCGGTCAATGCGGTTGCGAGAAGGCGGTCGGAGGTTTCCGGCAGCGTCGTATATTCATCGCGCGGGAATCCCTTGAACGCCGAGTTCGCGGTCTTCAGGATGACGAGATCGCGCACGCCGCCGCCGACCCGCGAGCCGGCGCGATCGGTTTGCACCGTGGCCGTTCGGACATCCGGGCCGCGACGCATGAACGATTGTCCGTGCTCGCGGCCGCCGATGGTCAGCGGCTTCCACGCATGCTCCGTGAGGTCGATGCGCACTTGCTGCAACTGGGGATTGCCTTCGAGGAAGTAGCGGCCCAGTCTCAGTCCAAAGGTCTCGGGTTCCTTCACTGGCTCGCGCGCGGCGAGCGCGTACACCGTATTCTTCATGGTGTCGGTGGGGAAGACCGCGCTATTGTCACCGTCGGTGTACGAGGCGTCGTAATCGCCTTCGAACCGGATGGCGAGGGTCAGATCGCGCACGTCATGTCGACTGCCGCGGCGCAACACCTGCACGAGCCTGACTTGCGATTTGCCGTAAGCCGTGTGAGAGAGCATCGTGGATAATAGTCCGACATTTACCGCCCTCGCCGAGCTCGCGTCGGCGCGCGTAGGCGGACGCGCGCTGGCCGCCAACGACGATTTTTTCGCGCCCAAATCCAACCTGCTCAACCCGCAACCGCCAGTGTTCATCCCTGGAAAATTCACGAGCCGCGGCAAGTGGATGGACGGCTGGGAGTCGCGCCGGCGGCGGGCACCCGGACACGACTGGTGCGTGATCGCGCTCGGCATGCGCGGGGTCGTTCACGGCGTCAACGTCGATACCAGTCACTTTACCGGCAACTATCCGTCGCACTGCTCGATCGACGCGGTCGATACAGCGTCGCTTCGCCGGTCGGCGTACGGCGTTGACGGCGAGCCGTGGACGGAGCTCCTGCCGAAATCGGCGTTACGCGGCGACGGCGACAACGTCTTTGCCATCGACGATCGAAGACCGTGGACGCACCTGCGCCTGAATATCTATCCGGACGGCGGCGTCGCGCGATTGCGCGTCTACGGTGAAGTCGCAGTTGATTGGCCGCGCCGCGTCGGCGCTAATCGCGCCATCGATCTCGCGAGTATCCGCCATGGCGGTCTGGTGCTGGGTGCGAGTGACATGCACTTTGGCGCAAAGGACAACATGATCATGCCGGGTCGTGCCGTCAACATGGGTGACGGCTGGGAGACGCGGCGCCGGCGCGCACCCGGATATGACTGGGCGATTATTCGGCTGGGCGCACCTGGCGAAATTTCGAAGCTCGAGATCGACACCAACCATTTCAAAGGCAACTATCCCGAGAGCGCGTCGCTGGAAGGATGTTTCGAGCCCGGCAAGCCGCTCGAGTCGTTGCCGACCGCCTCATGGGTCGAGATTCTGCCGCGCACGAAGCTCGGACCAAGCCGGCGACATTTCTTCACACGCGAGGTACGGCGCGCGGGTCCCGTGTCGCATGTGCGTCTGAACATCTTTCCCGACGGCGGGATCAGCCGTCTGCGCGTCTATGGAACTATGGCAGCGCGTTAACGAGGCGGCTGTTGACGAAGCGTGCGCGTTCCTGCGCACCTGTTGCGGATCGGCACGATGGGTCGAACGAATGCTGATGCATAGACCGTTCGCCGATCCTGAGGTGGCGCTCCGCGCCGCACGCGACGAGTGGTTTGCGCTCAGCGAAGACGACTGGCGCGAAGCCTTCTCGCATCATCCGACGATCGGCGATCGCGAATCGCTGCGCGCGCGGTTTCCCGCGACGCATCAGCTGTCAGCTTCGGAACAGGCGGGCGTCGGCGGCGCGGCGGACGAAGTGCTCGACGCCTTGGCGGAGGGCAATCGCGAGTACGAACAACGATTTGGCTACATCTTTATCGTGTGCGCCACAGGGAAAACCGCTGACGAGATGCTGGCGCTGTTACGTACGCGCCTCACCAACGATCCAGCGATGGAAATCCGAGTTGCGGCGGAACAGCAGGCGCAAATCACTGCGATCCGGTTGGTGCGGCCGGCCTAGTCACGCCAGCTTGTAATCCGCAAACTTCTCCCGCAACTCGCGCTTCAACACCTTGCCCGTTGCGCCAATCGGCAGCGCATCGACGAACTCGATCGCGTCCGGCAGCCACCATTTCACCAGCTTGGTTTGAAGAAACTTCTGCAGTTCGTCTGCCGCAACGTCTTTGCCCGGTGCCTTGACGACAACCAGCAGCGGACGCTCCAGCCATTTCGGATGCGGCACGGCGATGGCCGCGGCATGCGCGACGGCAGGATGACACATCGCCGCGTTTTCGAGATCGATGCTGCTCACCCATTCACCACCCGACTTGATCACATCTTTGGCACGGTCCGTGATCTGCACGTAGCTGTCCTCGTCCAGTGTCGCGATATCACCCGTATCGAACCAGCCCCCCTCGCGATACGCGTCGTCCAGCTCGCGCTTGTAGTACGAGGACGCGATCCACGGTCCGCGCACTTGCAGGTGACCCGACGTCTTGCCGTCGCGCGGCACTGCGCGCCCCTCTTCGTCGACGATACGGATGTCGACGCCGAACACCGGACGACCCTGTTTGCACCGCACCGCAAGCTTCGATTCATCATCCAGGCCTTCGTGCTTGGGCAGAAGCACGTTGGCGGTGCCGACCGGGCTCATTTCCGTCATACCCCACGCGTGAATGAGGCGTGCGCCGTGCTCGTCGAATCCTTTTATCAAGCTGGGCGGCGCCGCCGAGCCGCCGCAGGCGACTTTTTCCACCGTCGTCAGCTTCTTGCCGGTTGCTTTCAGGCACGCAAGCAGGTTCATCCACACGGTCGGCACGCCCAGCAAACACGACACGCGTTCCTTTTCAATCAGCTCGATGAGGCTTGGGCCATCGAGATTCGGCCCTGGCAGCACCAGCTTGGCACCCACGCACGCGGCCGCATAAGGCACACCCCACGCATTGACGTGGAACATCGGCACGACCGGCAGCATGGTGTCGCGCGCGGAGAAATCGAGCGCGTCGGGTAGCGCAATCGCATACGAGTGAAGCACGGTGGAGCGGTGCGAGTAGAGCACGCCCTTCGGATAACCGACGGTGCCGGACGTGTAGCACAGCGAGGAAGCGGTGTTTTCGTCGAGCTGTGGCCAGTCGTAGGTTTCCGACGCGGGCGCAATCAGCGATTCATAGTCGACGAGGTTTGGAATGCGGGAATCGGCGGGCAGATGCGCCGCGTCGGTCATCGCAATGAAGTGCTGAACGGTGCTCCGCTGCGCAGCGAGAAACTGCGCGTGCTTGATGAACGTGGTGTCGAAAAAGAGCACGGTGTCTTCGGCGTGATCGACGATGTAGCGCAGTTGATCCATGGGCAGCCGCGGATTGATCGTGTGCAGGACTGCGCCCATGGACGACACTGCAAAATAGACTTCGAGGTGGCGATGCGTATTCCACGCGATCGTGGCCACACGATCGCCCTGCTTGACGCCGAGCCCGGTGAGCGCGTTGGCGACCTTGCGTGCGCGGCGAGCGATGTCGCCCCACGTTGATCGGTGAATCGCGCCCTCGACGGTGCGAGAGACGATTTCCACTTTGGGGTTGTAGCGCGCCGCGAACTCGATCTGACTCGAGATCAACAGCGGCATGTTCATCATCTGACCCAACATCGCAACCCTCCCGCGTGCGGTCGTTCCGAGGCTCAGACAATAGTTCGTCGCGGGCGTTCCTTACAATAGAAACTCGACCATGGCGCGCTTGCCTGTCTTCTGGTTGTCATTTCACGTTCCCTACGCCTGCCGACACTCCGGAGCGTGCTGTTCATCGGCTTGGGATATCGCGCTCGAAAAGAGCCGCGTCGGCGCAATCGAGTACGCGCTGGCCGATCGTCGCCTGATCGGTCCGGTGACCTGGCTGCGAGCGGCTGATGGCGCCCCCGACGACGTCGCCGGTGTGCTGGCGCGAAGCCCCGGCGGTGCTTGCGTGTTTCACCGCGCGCCAGGCTGCGCCATCCACTCCGCACTCGGGCACGCTGCGATGCCGTCGGCGTGCCAGCACTTTCCCCGCACCGCGCTGATCGATCGCCGCGGCGTGTTCGTCACTCTGTCGCATTACTGTCCAACGGCGACGGCGCTGCTGTTCGATGAAAGCGGACCAGCGTCGATCGTCGAAGGTCCGGCTGCGCTGCCAGGCGGTGAGATGCCTGAAGGCCTCGACGCGCGGGAGGCACTGCCTCCATCGGCTTCGCCGAAACGATTGATGGATTGGGAGAGCTACGCGGCGTGGGAGGCGCGAGCGGTCGACACCCTCACGAGCGGCATCGCGCCCACACAGGCGCTCGACGCGATCGCCGGCAGTACGAATGACATCACGCAGGAGGCGCTGTTTCAGCTCGCGCGCGCGGCCGTGCCGCCGCCGTTGACATGGCCGGAGTATCTCAGCGCGGAGAACGAGTCAGCGCTCCAAACGCCCTCGGTCGTGGGCCGGTATCTCGCCGCACACGCGTTTGCCAGCTGGATGGCGTATCAGGGCAACGGTCTGGCGGCGACCGTGCTGTATCTTCGTGTCGCGCTCGCAGTGCTAACTGTGGAAGCCGCACGCCGTGGAACGCTGCGCGACGGCATCCGCCACGCCGATCTTCTTCTCCGACATCTCGTCGATCGCGAAACGCTGGCTGCCCGGCTGTCGGCAATTGCGGCGCGGTAATTGCTTTTGCGCACGGTGGATCTCCGGGCCACGAGTGTCCGGGGACGAATGGATGAGTCAGGCACTGGAGGCTGCCGTGAATGCGCTCGATCTGATCAAGACCGACCACGACAAAATGAAAGATCTCCTCGAAGAAGCGCTCGACACCGACGAAGCGGGCGAACGCGTCGACCTCCTGCACGAGATTCGCAATGAGCTGATGGCGCGCGAACGCATGGAAGAAGACGTGTTCTATCCGGCCCTTCGCGAGCACGCGAAAGCAAAGGACATCGTGCTCGAAGGCTACGAGGAGCATCACGTCATCGACATGATTCTCGACGAGCTGCTCGACGTGCCCGGAGAATCGGATCAGTGGAAGGCGAAGTTGAAGGTGCTCCAGGAGAACATCGAGCATCACATCGAGGAAGAGGAAGGCGTGATGTTCAAGAAGGCTCGCCAGGCGTTCGAGAAGGAGCAGCTTGAGGAACTCGGCGCCAGGATGCAGGCGAGTAAGGAGGCTGCGACGGCATGAACGAAGAACTAAGCGTCGGAGTCGTTCTTCGACGGATGGCGCGCGACCGTTCCCCTCGGACACGTGCGTCGAGTCCACGAAGAGCACATCACCGGGCCTGCAGCTCCTTGAAAAGGTTTAGTGGAACGTCCATCCGAATCGAGGAATGCACGCCCCACTTCCAATCGGCCGACGCCAGACCGCACCCGTCCGACGAACTCCTTCACCACCGCCTCCTCTGCTCCCTGCCGAGCACCGTTCGGCAACACCAGCGTACGGAAGTCGTCATCTGAAAGCGCCAAGAGCTCGCCCGCCCCTTCACGCGTGTCACTCATGCGAGCATGGAGAAATGCGCGCGTCGCGACCGCCCGCCAGTGAATCGGCCAGTGGCGGCGCCACACTTGTCGGGACGAAGGGCTAACATCCAAGCCCAGGTCGCGCAAGACGCCACGGACGATCGTCGCCGCTCGATCGAACGAGTAGTGGCAGCGGACGAAGCGCATCCCATTCTCAGAAACTCGAGTCCACATTGCCTCATCACTGTATAAGCGCATGACGTCCCCTGATCGTTGGCACGAGAAGATCGTCTCCAGCGACGACGGGCATGCCCTCGGCGCCAATGCTCGATGAGACGCACGGCACTCCGTGACTCAGGCTGGTCATGACCTTGCCCTTTACTCCCTCATCGTACCGGAGGGGCGCGACCGTGATACGGATTCGTTCCAGCATCGCGCTCAAATCAGGAACAAATCCCATCACAATGAGATCTTCGCTTTCGATGGACGGCAACCCCGCAGGTGGGGTTACTGCCAAGGACGTAGAAACCTTGACGTCTGGCGTTGGGTGGAAGAGTTGCCCGCATTAAGGCCTTGCGTCGACGCCGCGGCCGGACGTCCTGTACGTGGAATTCTAGAGGCGTCGCCCACGCCGTCGGCCGCGCTCCGAGCTTCCACGCTGGGGTCCGGTTTGTGTCCGTCTTCGCGTCCATGTCGCCGGTCGAGGCCCCCGGAGAATCCGAGGTCGCTCCGTCAAGCCCGACGATCAGCGCGACCGCGATCGCCCACTTCACATCTTCGGTTTCAACGCCCGTCGTATCCTGTGCAACGGGCCAGAACTCAGCGCTGCATCCACACCGTGTAGCGGCCGATGGATTTGGGGACCGTCCAGTGCTCCTTTACGTAGGACATGACCTCGTCGCCCACAACCTCGGACGATGGCGGGTACTCCCCAAGAACCGATCCATCGTTGCCGACAATCAAGCGCGGAGGATCCGACTTGAGAGATTCCAACACCTCGTGCTGCTGCGCCGCCGTAAAGATCTCGGCCGTCAGATCGTATCGCGTCGGGTTCGGCCGGTCGCAAATGAAGTAGAGCTCCCCTCCGTCCATCATGTCAAGAAGCGTGAACATGCGGTCGTTCGGCCCCGTGGCGCCACGGACGAAGCGCGCCAGCGCCTGGTAATCGCCGTCGAGATAAACGTCACCCGCTCGGGGGATGTCGGGATACTCGTAGGGCGCCACGCTCGTTACGTCCCTCGTTCCGTGCGCGAACTGATCGAGCAGATGCGCGATTCCCCCGATTCGCTCCGTGACGACGAGGGTCCCGAGAAGCAAGACACCTGCGAGAGCTCGGCCCACCTCGAGATTCGCCCTGTGGAGGTGGACGTGGACGTCGATGGCCTCGTCCAGAAGGGCGCCGATGCACAGAATGGATGGCGCGAAGGCCGGGAGCAGGTGGTAGATGTCGGCCCGCGCGAGAGTCACGCGAAACGACGAGGTCCCGAGGGCGAGCAAACCGAAGAGAACCGTGCAGCGAACCGTCCAAGGACGCGTGAAAGCGCGGACCAGCAAGGCGCACGCGGTCACGACATAGATGGCTATGGGCACGATGAATTGGACGACCGGCTCACGGTCCGCCCAACCTTCGAACAGCCGCATGGGCTCGACGAATGTTTGGGCGCTGATGGGAAACTCGAGCGATCCCAAGGCGCCCGACGCGGTGAGCGACAACGTCATCCAGGTCGTCTTGACCAACAGCCCCGCTTTCCCGAAGTATCCATAGAACCCCAGGACGGCCGCGACGGGAGCGGCAATTCCCGACGCCACGAAAGCGAGAGACCGTGACGCCGCCCAGGCGCGTTCGCGCAAGCGCCGACCACCGCGCGGAAAAGCGTAGGCGACGGGAATCGCCAGAGCGACCGCGCCAATCGCACACAAGCCGAACTCCTGGCTGTAAAGCAGCGCGAGCGCGATCGATCCCCCACATGCGAACAGCAGCTTGCCCCGAGGGGGCGCCGCGTTGTCCGCGTCCTTTCCAACGACGAGACATGTCAGCACCACGGCCGCCATGGCCCCGAATATTCGAAGACAGTCCGCCCATCCGAAGGCGAGGTACCGATCGAAGGCCAAGAAGCATCGCAGAGGCGTGTAGAAAACGGCCGCATAAAAGAGGCCGACATAGAGAATCGGGCGCCGCGCAAAGAGCACGTACGCCGTGACCAGGAAAACCACGAGCCCGGCCAGATTGAGAACAAGGTGCGCGATCCTTACGTTCTCGACCGTGACGCCGAAGACGTAACAGAATGCAGCGAGGAGATATTCGCGGAGGATGCCGTAGGTGGTGCCCGCGTCGGCACCAAGAAAACGGCCATGAAATGCGCTGTTCAACCACCCGAGGTGAAAAGCCTCGTGGCTATGCATGTTGATCGACCCGAGATCACGCATGCTCCGGGGGATGATTCCGATCGCAGCGACGGACCACAGAGCCGGAATTAACAGAAGCGTCGTCAAGCCACGAGGGGGGGCGCGGTGACGCAAGGCCAAGAACAGCGCCGAGCACGCGAGCCCGGCGGCCACGAACCATCCGACGCTGGGACGACGACAGAATCCGAGCAGCGGCAGAAGCAGCAAGGGGAGGAAGGTGATGGCTACTCGTCTCATGCGCAGCCCAGCCCCCGCTCGGCCCGCGAAGTACGTCGCGGCGATGATCGCCACGATGAGTACTGCGAGCGCGATCGGTCCCCATCCCGCGGGAGCCATCGTCATCCACAGTCCCCATGCGAGGGCGATGGACTCGCATACCAGCACGATGGAACCGACAATGGCTGAAGGGTCCGCCGAAAGCCGCTCGGACGCGCCAGTCGCTTCCGTCGAAAGCACGGTCGAGATGGCCAAGACGGCCGCCGCCAAGGCTCCGAGGAGGGGCGCGACGAGGCTTGCCCCAACCGTCACGCACGCGGCGACGGAGGCGGCCATGATTACGCGCGTACGAGCCGACGCCCGTTGCAAAGCGAAACGCCAGAACAGCATCCAGAGCAGCCCGAAAATGCCGGCTGCCGCGAGACAGAGAAGATAGGTGACGAATTGACCGAGGTGAAACCCGCGGGCCCAGTTTGCGGAAATGTCGTGTGTGACCGGCTGCCATCGGTCGGCCAGGCGCTGACCCAACGACGGAGCGAAGTATAGCGCGAACAGGAGTCCCCCGAGCGCGGACGAGCAGAGTCCACCCGCGACCGCGAAGCTAGCACTCTCGTGCTGCGGAGCAGTCCTTCCGAAATCGATCGACATCAGGTCACAGCCGTCATGCGAAAGGTGGGCGACTTTACCACTTTCGGGTGTTCTGGTGGCAACAGCGATGGACAGGGTCGCCCTCGTGTCGATGGCCCGCCGCTTCAACAACATACGGCGCTCTTACTCGAACCGCGAAAATGGTCGACACGATCGATCAAACCGAGCATCGCAATTCGCGAGGGGCTGCGCTCGCGCAGCTGAACAGGGCGCCATAGCCTCACAGGGTCGCGGCGTAACGGTCAACTCGGGGCTCGGCTCGTCGAGCAGCTTCACGGACGATAGCCGCCATTGGCGAGCTGTTCCCGCGCGGCTCAACCTAAGTCTGTTCTCGAACACGCGCTCGCCCCTCTGCGACAAATTTTGCGAATGTCAACGCCGTTTGCCAGCAGCCGACACGGGCACTGCCCGGAACGCATGGTTGGCGGCGGAGATGGGCACGACCTCCCCGGTCAGCGGAGCCAGCTCCGTGGTCATCGCGGCGAGTGCAGGAGGATGGCGACATCCGCGTGTGTCCGGCGCCGCCGTTCCCGCTCAGCCGAACCCGGTGGATGAGCCCCACCCATCGCTATGCGTCGGAGTCGTTCTTCGACGGATGGTGCGCGACCGCGGAGAGCAATCGGAAGGTCGGGCACGGTGGGATCCCGCCCCGGCCCATGCTAGAGTCGATGGGCGCTGGCGCATTCCGTTCCAGGATTCATGCCGTTCCCGTTCACGCTGACCTTGCGTCCGTCTGCGGTCGTGCCCCCCGAGCCGTGAGCGTGCAGCGCAGGGCAGCGTTCGGACAGACCTACGCGCCGACGCTCGTCGACAGGTTCGGCGTGTGGCTTTCGGAGCGTCAAATCCGGCGCTTCGTCCCCTCCTTCGCGGGCAAACACATCGCTGATCTCGGTTCCGGGTACGAGGCCACGTTCACGCGCACCGTGCTCGACGACGTGGCGCGGGCGGTCATCGTCGATGTGGCTTTGGCGGATGACCTGAAGACGCATCCGAAGGTGCACGCGATCGAAGGTGGGTTGCCCGAGTCGCTGACCGGTTTGCCCGACGCGAGCCTCGACGTCGTTCTGATGGTGTCGGTGCTGGAGCACCTTTGGGAGCCGCTCGTTGCGCTTCAGGAGATCCACCGGATTCTGCGTCCTGGCGGCATTTGCCTCGTCAATGTTCCGTCCTGGCGCGGTAAGCGCTACCTCGAATTCTCCGCTTTCAAGCTCGGCCTTTCTCCGGCCTCTGAGATGGATGACCACAAGACCTACTACGACGTCTCCGACCTCTGGCCGGTACTGGTGCGAGCGGGCTTTCGCCCGAGCGAGATCAGCTGCTTTTCGCACAAGTTCGGCCTCAATACGTTCGCGGCTTGCCGCAAACGTTGAGGCGTTTCGATCTTGCGCACCCACGATGAGAAAGTAAGAGCACGATGAGAAAGTAAGAGCCGACGCATGCTGATGAGCGTTCCAAGGCTGCAGCGGATGGTACGTCGGATCTCCGACTGGATAGATCTCCAGTGGTCGCTCATAATCCTGCTCCTCGAGCGTGTGGCGCCGCAGGCGCGCGGCAGGCTGCTCGACGTCGGATGCGGGCACAAACCCTACGAGCACATCTTTCGCCCGTACGTCACCGAGTACGTCGGGATCGAACACGAAGCCAGCTTCACCAGTACCGCCGCATCGCAAAGCGATCGCAAGCCTGATTTCTTGTACGATGGGCGAAGGCTCCCGTTCGAAGATCGCTCCTTCGACACCATTCTCAACGTCCAGGTCCTGGAACATACACCCCACCCCGACGTGCTCGTTGCGGAAATGGCGCGAGTGATGAAGGACGACGGGATCCTCATCCTCTCGGCGCCGTTTCAGTTCCGTCTGCATGAGCAGCCGCACGACTATTTCCGGTATAGCGCTCACGGACTTCGTGCCCTGTGCGATGCAGCAGGTCTCGAGGTCGTCGAGGTGCACAACCAGGGCAGCCTCTGGAGCGTTCTGGCGCACAAGTTGAACAGCTATCTGGCGTTCAACGTGGCCCGCATGGGCAACTTCGCGCAGGCGATGGGCAAACTGCCGCACGAAGGGCCGACGGCTGTCCGAGCTCGCCTCTGGACGCTGCCCGTCGTCGCACCAGCCATGCTGTGCCTTTCCGGCGCGGCTCGGATCATGGACCGCTTTCTCGCCGACCCAGAGGAGACCCTCGGCTTCCTTATCACAGCGCGCCGCAAGGTCTCGAGGTCGTCTCCGACGAGCTCCGCGACTTCATCGAACTCGCCATGGACAACGTGACGCCCTCACGCTGGCCGCTCACCGGCCGGCGTTTCTTCATCGTCGGAGGGGCCGGGTTCATCGGAAGCCATTTCACCGACGAGCTCCTCGCTGAACGCGACGTCGCCGCGGTGACCCTCTACGACAACTTTTCGTCGGGCCGCGAGTGGCACTACGAGCATCATCTTCAGGACCCGCGCCTGCGGGTCGTGCGCGGCAAAGTCGAGGAGCTCGACGCGCTTCGTGCTGCGATGGACGGCTACGACGTAGTGATCCATCTTGCGTCCAATCCCGACATCGCGCGCGCCGCCACCGAGCCTGACGTCGACTTCTGGCAGGGGACCGTCCTCACGCACAATGTGGTCGAGGCGATGCGGACGACAACGGCAAAGAGGATCCTTTACGCTTCCGGAAGTGGGGTCTACGGCGACATCGGAGACGTCGAGGCGCACGAGGATCGGGGGCCGCTGCACCCAATCTCGACCTACGGTGCAAGCAAGCTCGCCGGGGAGGCGCTCATCTCGAGCTACGCGTTCATGTTCGGTCTCTCCGGCTGCGCATTCCGCTTTGGCAACGTGGTGGGGCCGCGGCAGACACACGGCGTCGGCTTCGACTTCGCACGCAGGCTCCTGGAGGCGACGACCTCGTCGGGGCTCCGGTCTACAAGGCCGACGCTCCGGATCCTCGGCGACGGCCGCCAGAGCAAGTCGTACATCCACGTGCGAGACGTGGTGAGCGCCGTCCTCACAGCTCATGCGGAGACACGGGTGCCGTTCCAGGCCTACAACGTCGCGACGGGCGACTACATCACCGTCGCCGAGATTGCCGATTTGGCCGTCGAGTGCGTCGGCCTGCACTCTGCCGAAGTCGAGTTCCAGTACACCGGCGGCGATCGCGGGTGGAAGGGCGATGTACCTGTCGTCCGCCTGGACACGACGCGCATTCAGAGCCTGGGCTGGCGTTGCGCCCTTTCGTCGCGCGAGGCCTTGCGTCAGTCGATCCTGGCGATGATCCCTGAGATGAAAGGTGGGCGGATGTGAGCGTTGTCGCGAGTGTCACAGAAGCCGAGCGGCGAATCGTCGATCCGGAGGTGAAACTGCTGCTTCCTGAGGAGGACGTCGCGTCGCCGGAGCTCTCGATCGTGATTCCCGCGCTGAACGAAGAGCTCACCATCGGTGACTTCATCGTATGGTGCTGGGAGGGGATGCGTAAGGCGAATGTCGTTGGCGAGATCCTGATCGTCGACAGCTCGAAGGACCGCACGGCCGAAATCGCTCTCGAGAACGGTGCCCGCGTCCTCAAGACCCCGAAGCGTGGTCTCGGCCGCGCGTATGTGGACGCGGTCCCGTATATCCGTGGAAAGTACGTGCTCATGGGCGATTGCGACTGCACCTACGATTTTCGCAAGCTCGCGCCCTTCGTCGAGAAGTTCAGGCGCGGCGCCGAGTTCATCATGGGCTCGCGGTTTCGTGGCTACATCGAAGCCGGCTCCATGCCGGCACTCCACCGATACCTGGGAACCCCGGTCACCACCTTTATCTTGAACGTCATCTTCGGGAGCCGCTTCTCGGACATCCACTGTGGCATGCGGGGGATTACACGCGATGCCCTCGAGCGGATGGATTTCCGCTCGCAGTCGTGGGAATACGCCTCCGAGATGGTCATCAAGTCGGTGCACATGCGCCTCCGCACAGAAGAGGTGCCGATTCGGTTCCTGAAGGATCGCGAAGGACGATTGAGCCACCATAAGCGATTGGGCTGGTTCTCACCCTGGCACGCCGCCTGGATCAACCTGCGCGCAATGTTCATCTACGGCGCGAACTTCTTCCTGTTCAAGCCGGGGCTGCTCATTCTGATGCTGGGACTCCTGCTGACGCTGCCGCTGTCCTTCGGACCCGTCACCGTGGGGCCGATCACTTTCTCCCTGCACTGGATGCTGCTCGGCGTCTCGCTCTTCGTCGTCGGGCTGCAGGCGGTCTACATGGGCATACTTGCCCAGGTGTTCTTCGATTACTTTGGCGACGCAAGCGGCCGCTGGTACCGGCGATTCACTTACACGCGAACCGTCGTGATCTCGGCGATACTTTTCGTGGCAGGCACCGCCCTGGCTGGGTCCCTGACCCTCACGTACATCCGCAACGGCTTCCGTCTGCCGGAGGGGGCCGCTGTGAACCACCTCGGGGTGACCGGGCTTGTGCTGATGATGGCGGCGTTCATGACGTTCACTTTCACCCTGCTGCTTCATTCGACGGCGGTGGCTGCCCGGCGGCGCTGAAGTGCGCGAGCGCGGTGTTATCGAGAGTCGTCCCTGTTCGTCATTCCGTTTCTCCGTGACTTCAGCTATCTTCAGGCGTACGAGAGGTATTTTGCACCTTCCTGAGGCGAGTCAAAGCATGAATGCCGACAGTCGAGGCGGTTTGGACCACGGTCTGGTTTACGCTGACGAAGGAAAGAACTACTACGAGTGGCTGGCCGACTCGTTCTCACAGCCCTTGAAGGGTGCTGGCGCTGGCGCCGGCGCCAGGCAACGCATCGTCGAGCATGGGGCGGGGACCGGCGCGCTGTCCGGCCTTCTTCTCGATCGCGGCGTAGGGCCGTTGGCCCTGACCGAGCCCGATCCGAGCCTCGTTGAAATACTAAGGAACAAGTTCTCGAGTCGACCTGACGTGGAAGTCGTCCACTCGACACTCGAGGCCTATCTCGACCGAGCTGGACCCAGTTCCGCCGATGCGATCGTGTCGTCGAACGTGCTCGAGCACGTCGTTGACGACGAAGCGTGCCTCTCCGCCATGTGGACCCTCTTGCGCCCGGGCGGTGTCCTGGCGCTTTACGTTCCGGCGCGCCCGGAGCTCTACGGTGAGTTCGATCGGGAGGTCGGTCACCAGCGACGTTATCGGCGGAGCGAGCTTCGGGAGAAAGTCGAGCGCGCTCGTTTCGAGACGACGACCCTCAAATACAGAAACCTCGTGGGCACTGCGGGATGGTTTCTCATGGGACGGTTCCTGAAGAATCGTACCGTTGGGAAGGGGAGCGTCTGGCTCTACGATCGGCTGGTGTTTCCGATTTCGCGTTTCGTTGAAGACCGCGTCGCTCCCCCGTACGGGCTGAACTTGCTCTGCATCGCGAAGAAGCCTGACTAATCCATCAGCGCGCCTTGTGACCACAGCGAAGTCGTGAGGTTCGCTACACGATCGGGACGGTCTGCAATGAAAATCCCGCCGCACGCGCGTCGTCGTAGAACATCTTCACGGTGTCGAGCGAGTAGTCGTCGAGGCTCTTTCCGACCAGGGTGAGCTTCTTGAGGATGTCGTGCGTCACCGTGATGATGTGACAGCCGATCGCGTCGGCCTGGAAGAGGTTCAGCAACTCGCGAGGACTCGCCCAAATGAGCTCCGATCGCGGCTCGAGACGCAGCAACTCGACGGCGGCCGCCATCAGCGGCACGGGATCGCGTCCGGTGTCAGCGATCCGGCCCGCAAATACAGACACGTTCGACGGCGCGCCCCCACGGACCGCCGCGACGACGTCCCGCACCTGGTCGAGCGTCATGATCGCGGTGACATTCACCTTGACACCTGCGTGAGAGAGGCGGTGGATCAAGTCGTACGCAGGGACACGCTGCGTGTTCGTCACGGGAATCTTCACGTAGACGTGCTCGCCCCACGTCGCGATCTCACGCGCCTGCCGCTCCATCTCGTCGAACTCGTCTGAAAAGACCTCGAAGGAAATCGGCCGGTCAGGAATCGCCCGGAGCACCTGCCGGGCGAACGACGGATAGTCGCTGATTCCGGCCTTGCGCATGAGCGTCGGGTTCGTTGTGAACCCCTTGATGGAGGGCTGGCGATAGAGCGCCAGCATGCCGTCGAGTTCCGCGCCATCGGCGAAAATCTTGATTTTGAGGTCGTTCAGCATCATCTCGGCCCCCAACTCGTCGCGGGCGGGGGTGATCCCGCGCGCCCGTGCGCCAGGATACACTCAGCCCCGTGCGGGGGCCGAAGGTCGCGCAAAAACG
>JBKPDL010000096.1:0-32063 GCA_046727855.1 Acidobacteriota bacterium | reverse complement strand
GATCAAGGGAGATTAGGGAGATCGGGGAGGTTGGGGAGGTTCGAAAATCAAAATCAAGCTTCCTGACCCCCCGGATCTCCCTGTCCGGGACGTTCGAAAATCAATCAAGCTCCCTGATCTCCCTGTTCTCTTCTCCCTACTGTGATGTCGTCGAGCGATCCGGATTGGCCATATAGCTTTTCCGCGCTCGTGCATTCAGCCCTGGACGCTTGAGCCGCACTTCCAACCGGTGCGGCTTCCCGTCCAGGGCGGTTGGCGTGAATCCCAGCAGATATTGACTGCGTAGTTCTTGCGCCACTCGCGTGAAGGTGGCCGAGAGCTCGTCGCTCTTCTTCAACTCGAAATACCCACCGCCCGTTTCATCGGCAATTTTGCGTAGGTCGCGCGAGGGGCGCGAGCGCTGGATCCGCACGCCGTTGAACATCTCCGACTCCAACCCGATCGCGTACACCATCACTTCCTCATTGCGCGCGCGATCGAGCACGGGACGAAAACCGATCTTGCTTGCCGTGTCCTCGCCGTCGGTAAAGACCAGGACCACGCGGCGGCCATCAATTCCGTCGAGCGCATCCAGACTGGCCGCGATGGCGTCGTTGAGGCGTGTCGGGTTGCCGAACTGCAGCTCTTTGAGGTCGCGGATCAGCGCGTCGCGGTTGTTGGTGAACGCATCGCTCAACTGAATCTTGTCGTTGAACGCGCCGACACGCGCGCGATCGGTGGGCATCAGGCGAATGACGAACTGCTCCGCGGCGGAATTGAGCAAATCCAGACTGCCGGTCATGCTCGCGCTCGTGTCCAGCATTACGACCGCGGTAAACGGCAGCGGCTTGTTCGAAAACTGCGTGATATCCACCAGCTTGCCTTCGTCGGTGATGATGAAGTCGTCTTTGCTGAGATCAGGTACGAGGCGTCCGCTCGCGTCGAGGACCGTGGCGTACACGGCGACAGTGGGAATTGCGGACCCCCGAAATAGCGGCTGCTGTTCGGGCACCGCCTGCTGTGCCGACATTCCGGCCCCGATCGCCAACGCCATCGCGGCGATGGCGCCCGCCTGCATTGCTTTGGAATTCATCGCTTAAGCATACTGCGCCGTCGGCCGATTTCAACGGGTTACCTGGAGACTCCGGAGCGTGTCAAAAACCTTGTCCGCAATCACCTTCTGCGCACGTTCGTTCGGGTGGGCATCAAAGATGCTGGCGTGCGTATTGAAAGTGTTCAGTGGCTCGGTGAGATCGACAACTTTGAACCCGTAGTCAATGGGGATGTCGATGCTGCCGATGACGAAATCGGCGGTGCCCAGTGAGGAGAGCCGCAAACGCACGAGCCGTCCGCGATCAGGCACCTCGAGGTGCGCCCGGACATCGTGCCATCCGTCGGTCGCGCCTTCCTCGGGCATCACCTCTGACGCGTCAAGGACCTCGCTCGCTCGATGATCGAGCACTTCGATCTTCGCAAACGCGCCTGATCCGCGGGTCGATGCGTTGACCACGACCTCAAACGCACCGGCGGGCATATAAAACGAGTGTGTCTCGAACACCGTCCCCTGAGTTCCCGCGGGTACCGCCAATGCGTGGCGCCAGCGGGCATCATCGCGTGTGATGGACGTGCCAGCCGATCGGATCCACGACGCCGGAGGAAACGACATCCGATGCGGACCGGTCATCGCCACCACGCGATCCTGGAGCGGCTTGAGCGGGCTCGTGCCGCGATAGGGAACTTGCGGGTAGATCACGATTAAACGTGTCGGCGCAAGCTCTTTGGCACGCATCGCGAGCGTGTGAAAGTAGCGCTCGAAGTCCGACCATTCGAGGCTACCGGCTGCGTAATCATCGAGGATGTATTGCACGTACGAACGATCTGGCGCGTGCAGATATGTCGCGAGCCGGTTATCCAGGAAGTAATAGAGATACGACCATCGCCGAAGCCGCTCGTGACCAGGCCATTGCTGCCACGCGCGTACGTTGCCCGGCCGGTGCGGTGCGACCTCGACATCGTTGACATACCACTGGTAGATGAGGATGTCGGGTTGAATCTCCTCCGCCCATCGATCCAACTGTTCGACGTGAGCGGGAATATCGCGGCCCGGCAGAGCGAGCACCGCCATCTCGTGCGGCGTGCCGGCGCGCTCGAGTGCGAGCGCGAGCTGTTCGGGCCAGACGTTCTGCCACTCGCGCACGCCTTGTCCCCACGTGATCGAATCACCGACAATGAGGATGCGCGGCTTGCGCGGATCCTTGGGACCGATGTCGAAGCGGCCGCGCAGGTCGTCGCGAACCGTGAGATGCTCAAACGTGTGGCCGCCGGGACCGCCGAGCGTCCGCGTGCCGGCGTCGCGATAGATAATGCGCAGGCCGATCTCTCCCGTGGCGAGGAAGATCGTCAGCGAGAACAGCAGCAGAAAGGCGCGGAGCAGAAGGGCGCGCCCTGTTGTTCTCCCCGATCTCACTGATCTCTCTGTGCTTTCTCCGCGTTCTCCGCGATCTCCGGGCGGAGGTCGTATAATCGGATGTTCTGCGGAATGGAGTGAGGCACTACCAGAGTGACAGCAATCCTCGGTCTGTCGGCATACTACCATGACTCTGCGGCCGCCCTCGTCGTCGACGGACGCATCGTCGCGGCGGCGCAGGAAGAGCGCTTCACCCGCAAGAAGCACGATTCAGGTTTTCCCACGCATGCTGTCGCGTATTGCCTGAAGGAAGGCAATCTCACCGTCGAGCAGATCGACTACGCGGTCTTTTACGACAAGCCGCTGCTCAAGTTCGATCGCCTGATTGAAACCTACCTTGCGTTTGCTCCCGAGGGATTCGAATCGTTTCGCAAAGCCATTCCGATTTGGATCAAAGAGAAGCTGTTTCAGGATCGCGAGCTGCGCAACGGCCTCGACGGCCGCTACAAACGTCGCTTCCTCTACGCTGTGCATCACGTATCGCACGCGGCGAGCGCGTTTTTCCCTTCGCCGTTCGCAGACGCCGCCATTCTCACGCTCGACGGCGTGGGCGAGTGGTCCACGGCCACGCTGGGCCACGGCCAGGGCAACAAGATCACGATCACGCACGAACTGCGGTTTCCCCACTCGCTCGGGTTGCTCTACTCGGCGTTCACCTATTTCTGCGGTTTCAAGGTCAACTCCGGCGAATACAAGTTGATGGGCCTCGCCCCATACGGTGAGCCGCGTTACGTCGATCGCATCCTCGGAAAAGTTGTCGACGTCAAAGACGACGGGTCGATCTGGATGGACCAGACCTACTTCAACTACTGCCAGGGTCTCACGATGACGTCGAAGAAGTTCGACGAGCTCTTCGGGGGACCTCCGCGACAAGCGGAAGCGCCGATCACCGAGCGCGAGATGGATATCGCCGCGTCGATTCAAAAGGTGACGGAAGACGCCATGCTGAAAGCCGCGCGCCACGTCCACGCGCAAACCGGCAGCCGGAACCTGTGCCTCGCCGGCGGTGTCGCGCTCAACTGTGTTGGCAACGGCCGAATTCTGCGTGAGGGTCCGTTCGAAAACATCTGGATTCAGCCGGCGGCCGGCGACGCAGGCGGCGCGGTTGGTGCGGCGCTCTACGTATGGCATCAGCTGCTCGATCAGCCGCGCACTGTCCAACCTGTGGACAGCATGAGCGGGTCACTGCTCGGCCCGCATTACAGCGACGGTGACATCAAGGGATTTCTCGATAGCCGCGGGGCACGCTACACGCACTACACCGACGATTGCACCCTCAACGACGCGGTTGCCGATCTGATGGCGCGCGAAGCCGTGGTTGGCTGGTTCAGCGGGCGCATGGAGTTTGGCCCGCGCGCGCTTGGCGCACGCAGCATCATCGGCGACGCGCGCAGCCCGAAGCTCCAGTCGACGATGAACCTCAAGATCAAGTTTCGCGAGTCGTTCCGGCCGTTCGCCCCGGTGGTGCTCAAGGAACGCGTCGCCGACTACTTTGAGATGGCGCCGGAAACCGACAGCCCGTATATGTTGCTCGTCGCGCCGGTGCGAGACGACCGGCGGACGAAGATCAACGGCGAGCAGCCGCGCGGTCTCGACAGGCTCAAGCTGCTGCGCTCCGAGATCCCCGCGGTCACGCATGTGGATTACTCGGCCCGCGTCCAGACCGTGGACGCCGAGCGGCATGGGCGCTTCTATGAGCTCGTCAAAACGTTCGAACACAAAACCGGCTGTCCAGTGATCATCAACACCAGCTTCAACGTTCGCGGCGAGCCGATTGTGTGCACGCCGGAGCAGGCGTATCGCTGTTTCATGTCAACCAATATGGATGTGCTCGTGCTCGAGCGCTTCGTGTTGATCAAAAGCGAGCAGCCGGCGTCGCGCAGCTTCGACACGGATGACTACGTCTCTGCGTTTTCACCAGACTGATGCTGCCGATCAATAGAAATCCCGGCGCCTCAGAGGTTCGCGCGTTCAGCCGCATCTGGTTTCCGCTGTTCGTCGCCGTGTTTGGCGCGATGGCGTGGTGGCGGTGGGACTCGCCCACGGCTGCAATCGCGATTTGGGTGATCGGGGGCGCGCTCGTCGGCCTCGTGCTTGCGAGTGCCGAGGCGGCGCGCATCGTGTTTGTCGCGCTCGTCACGATCTCGTACCCCATTGGCCTCGTCCTCTCGACGATCGCGCTCGGGTTCATGTTCTATCTGGTGTTCTTGCCGCTCGGCTTCCTGATGCGGCGAGCGGGACGCGACCCGCTGCGATTGCGGCAGCGGGGAGCCTCGTCGCACTGGACGCCGTACCGGCAGATCGACGATCCGGAACAGGCGTTCAGGCAGTACTAGAGGGACCGCGCTACGCGCGGGCAGGACCCTGCGGGTGGGTGGGACGCGGAGCTAAAGCTCCGCGCTACGTACTTTTCGTAAGGACGCGGAGCTAATGCTCTGCGCTACGTACTTTCGTAGGGACGCGGAGCTAAAGTTCCGCGCTACCTACTTGGTACCTGTGTCGCGGACCTTTAGCTCCGCGATTGGATGCTTGCGTACCCGTGGCGCGGACCTTCCCAGGCCTGAGCGACTCGCGATTGGTCGGAGTCGAAGGCAGGTCCGCGGATTTGGATATTTTCGTACCTGTAGCGCGGACCTTTAGGTCCGCGATGGTGCCGGGAACATAACATGGCAAAAGATCTTCGCGAACTCTCGGAAGCCCGCGGCGGCAACGTGTTGAGCGAGCTGTGGGGCTTCATGGGTCAGAACAAAAAGTGGTGGCTGACGCCGATCGTGCTGATGCTCCTTCTGCTGGGCGTCCTGATCATCGTGGGAGGCACGGGTGCCGCCCCCTTCATCTACACGATCTTCTGAAGCGGCGCCGGAGGCAGGCCTGTGTGCCACCTGCCTCCATTGCCGGAGGGTTCAGTCTGCACGTTCGACGTTCTATCTGTGTGAGCGATCGTTCTCCGATCGAAACTTTGTGAAATATCCACCACTCCCGGTTCGGGCCTGTCCAGGTTACCAGCGTGCGAACCGTGATACCTTCACACCATGAGGCGAATCGTCTTTGGCGCGCTGTTGCTCGCGCTGACCGCGTGTAGCGGCACGCAGACGTCGGCGCAAAGCGAGTCTGCCACTCAAGCCGACGTCGTGGCCGAAATCGGCGGCCGCAAGATCACTCTCAAAGAGCTCGATGAGAAGTGGCAAACGCTCGATCCGGGCGAGCGCGCGCGGGTCACGCAGTTGCTCTATCAGAATCGGCGCAACGCGCTGGATCAGATGCTCGGCGACCTGCTGATCGAGGACGCAGCCAAGGCCGCGGGCATGCCGGTCGCGCAATATCTGGAACAGGAAACGAAGAAGCGTGCGCAGCCCGTGAGCGATGCCGAGATTCAGCAGTTTTACGACGCCAACAAAGAGCGCACGCAGGGCCGCACGTTCGAACAGCTGCGCGGCCCGATCACCGAGTTCCTGCGCAATCAGCGGGAACAGCAGGCGCGGGCCCAACTGATCGACGAGCTCAAGAAAAAACGCACGCGCGACGTGCGCGTGCTGCTCGAGCCGCCGCGTACGGAGGTCAAACTCGAGTCGCACGATGCGTCGCTCGGGCCGGCCAGCGCGCCCGTGACCATCGTCGAGTTCTCGGACTATCAGTGACCGTACTGCGCGAGGGTCGGTCCGACCCTCACGAAGCTGCGCGCCACCTACGGCGACAAAGTCCGGATTGTGTTCAAGGACTTTCCGCTGCCGAATCACCCGAACGCGCAGAAGGCGGCCGAAGCGGCGCATTGCGCGGGTGAGCAGAACAAGTATTGGGAGATGCACGATCGGTTGTTTGCCAATCAGCAGGCGCTGGCAGTTCCGCAGTTGAAGGAAAGCGCGGCCACGCTCGGTCTCGACGCGGCGAAGTTCGGCCAGTGCCTGGATTCCGGCAAGTACGGGGACTCGGTGAACGTGGACGTGCAGTACGGCAACCAGCTCGGCGTCCAGTCGACACCAACCGTGTACGTGAATGGCCGCGCCGTCGTGGGCGCGCAGTCGTACGAATATTTCCAAACGGTCATCGACGAAGAGCTGGCGCGCTCGAAATAGGTCGATGTCGAGCTACTCAAACAGCGAGCGGCCGCCCTTCGCTGGTAGCACACGCTCGATCGGGGTCACGGCATCGTCACTTGCGGCGCCGACAACAGCGCCGAACGCTTTGCTCGCCTGAAACTGCCGGCATCGTTCGCGGGTAAAACCGTGCTCGACGTCCGTGCGTGGGACGGCTATTTCCTGCGCGCGGTCTACCACAAGGCGCAGGATAGCTCGCTCCGCTCGGCGTTCCGGCAAGATCGGACGGTCTTTCACGCGTTCAAGTGAACGCGTCCGAGCAGACTCTGTGAGCGGCGGTGAACGGGGTGACGGCCGCCGCGCGTTGCGCCCTGCGATAGACTGACACCGACCTGTGCACTCGCCTTTGGGAGCTTCATCCCTTACCAACCTCACGGGCCTGCTCGTCGTCGCTGCGCTCTTCTGCGCGCCCCTCTTCATCGGGCTCGACGGCTGGGATCTGCGCAGCGACGAGGCCATCTACTCGTTTGCCGTCGACCGCATCATTGAGACTGGGGAGTGGCTCACACCGCGAAGCATCCCGGTAGACGGCCCATTTCTCGAGAAGCCGCCGCTGAAATTCTGGATGATCGCCGGTGCCATTCGCGCGGGCCTCGCTCCGCATGACGAAACCGGATTCCGCGTGCTCGACGCATTGATGGGCGCGATCGCGTTCATCTACATCTATTGGATCGGCGTGCGCATCTCAGGCGTCGTGTGCGGTGTCGTTGCCGTGCTGATGACCTTCTCGATCGATCCCATCGTCTTCGAGCACGGCATTCGCAGTAACAACATGGAGGCGCCGCTTCTTCTGGCGTATTGCGGCGGGATCTATCATTTCATTCAATGGGTCGAGGGGCGACGGCCTGTGCTTCACGCGCTTGCGTTCAGCCTCTACTTCGTCCTTGGATTCATGACGAAGTTCGTCGCCGCGATGTTTCTTCCGCTCGTGTGCGTGCTTGCGGTTGCCGTGGTTCCGATTGCGCGCGCGCGGTTCGTGGCGCGATGGCGCGATTGGATCGCGCCGGTCCTTCTCTCGCTTGCGCTGATTGTGCCGTGGTTTGTGTACGAGTCGATCGTCTACAAACAGCTGTTCTGGGAAACGATTCTCGGCGTACACATTTATACGCGGTTTACGAGCTCGCTGGATCCGGCGCATCTGCACCCGTGGCATTACTACTTCACCGAAACGTGGAAGCAGCTGGTGTTCAGCGGTGCACGTCTCGTCGCGATCCCAGCGATCGTCGCTTTGCTGGTGCGCGCCTGGATCGGACGTCCGTGGCAGATGCGTCTGCTGCTGGCATGGTGTCTGGTTCCCATCGTGTTGATCTCGCTGGGCACGTCGAAGTTGTTCCACTATGCCTATCCGTTTTTGCCGCCGCTCGCGCTCGCGATCGGCTGGCTTGCGGGCGCTGTTATTGCGCTGGCGTCAGGACCGCGAGCAACGGCGGCGCTCGAGCGGCGCGAACGCTGGCGCCTGCGAGGCGGATCGCAGGGCGCGCTGCGTGCCGCACTCATCGGACTGACCGTGATTGCGATCGCGCTTGCCATTGCGACGGCCGTGGGCGGGCCCGTCGTCTGGAACGTCAACGGCGTCAGGATCTTCCAAAACTCGTCGATTGTGCGGCCGCTCTTGGTCGCAGGCCTGTTGTTGACCGCGGCCGGCCTGACGTCGTTGTCGCTGCAACTCCTCGCGGCGGCGGCGTTAGTGCTCGTGTTGCCCGTCTCGATGTATCCGGTCAAGGTGTCTCGTGTCACGTCGATTGACAATCGCCTGCGTGTGATCCGCGACTGCGCAACGGCCGTGCGTCACGCGAATCCTGCGGCGCCCGCCGGTGTCCTGAACGCGGCGCGCGGCTACACGCATCACTCGCACTATTACTATCTGTATCGTCTCGGCCAGTGGGAAGAGCCCGCAACGGTAACTGCCGAGGACATCCGCAGCCACTTCTTCAATCCAGTGAAGCAAACGCTGGTGTTGATGAGACTGAAAGAATACGAGTCCTGGCGGCAGCAGCTCGACGGCGAATCGATCATGCAGCCGGCGCCAACAGCGTACATCGTGGATGACATCGCTATCGTTACGCCCGGACCGTACCGGGCCTGCGGAACACTGACGCAAACCGCGAGATGACGACGCCGGCCGTTCGATTGTCGATCGTGATTCCGGCGTACAACGAGGCAGCCCGAATCCGGCCGACGCTCGATCAGCTCCGTGCGCATATTCCGACCCTGGTGCCGACGTGGGAGCTCCGCGTTGTCGACGATGGCTCATCCGACGAGACCGCAAGTGTCGTTCAAGACGTCGCCGCCATGGACAATCGCGTCGTGCTGCAGCGCGAGCCCCATCGCGGCAAAGGCGGCGCGGTCCGTCGCGGGCTGCTGGCGGCGCGCGGCGAACTGCGCTTCATGTGCGATGCGGATTTGTCGATGCCCGTCATCGAGATCGGCCGTTTTCTCTCGCTCGTGCCGGCCACGTGTGAGATCGCCATCGGCATTCGTGAAGGGCAGGGATCAAATCGTGTCGGCGAGCCTGACTATCGCCACGTCATGGGGCGTGTGTTTAATCAGTTCGTCAAAACCATGGTCCTGGCCGGCTTGAACGACACACAGTGCGGCTTCAAGATGTTTACCGCGGGCGCGGTGGAAACAGTGTTCCCCCGCGTCACCATCGAAGGATGGGCATTCGACATCGAAGCGCTCTATATCGCACGCCGGCATCAACTCCGCGTTTGCGAAGTGCCGATCGAGTGGCACTTTCGCAATCAGTCGCAGGTTTCGGCGGTGCGCGATTCGTTTCGCATGGCAAAGGACGTCCTCAAGATCCGCGCGAACGGCCGCCGCGGGATCTATGACGGGTAGGCAGGGGCGGCGGATGGGGAGGTGGGGCGGGTAGGGCTGGTGGGGGATTAAGGGGCTAAGACGATCTTTCCCTTTGCGCCAGGTCCCCTCAGCAGTTTGTGCGCGCGTGGTGCATCCGCGAGCGGAAGTCCGGTGCCGACCACTGGCGTGAGCGCCCCGCTGGCGAAGCCTGCTGCGAGCGCCGCATGGATGCGCGCGAGCACATCAGGCGCGATCCTCCAGAGCGACATGCCGAGAATCGCCAGCTCTTTGCTCATCGCCTTGCGCGCGTCGATTTCGGTACGGCCGCGATTGCCGATGACGACGACGCGGCCGCCGGGTGCGGCGGCGTCGAGATCGCGATCGAGGTTGACGTTGGCGAGGCTTTCGAGGATGACGTCGGCGCCGCGTCCGCCCGTCAACTCCTTGAGTCGATCGAGGTAGCCGCTCGCGCGATGGTTGAGGACGTCGCTCGCGCCCTGCTGCTTGACCAGCGCGACGCCTTCGGCGGTTCCGGCGGTGCCGATCACGCGCGCACCCCAGGCGAGGGCAATCTGCGTCGCGGCGATGCCGACGCCGCCGCTGGCGCCGTGGATAAACGCGGTGTCGCCGGGTTGCAGCCGCGCACGGTTGTGAACAGCATGCCAAGCCGTTACGTACGGCACGTGGATGGCGGCGCCTTGCGCAAAGCTTAGTCGCTCGGCGAGCGGATGCACTTGCGACGGCTCACAGAGCACTTTTTGTGCGTATGCGCCGTAGCTCTTGTGCGCCGCCGTGCCGCCGATGTAAACGCGATCACCGGGCTTGGTTGACGTGACACCGGCGCCCACTTGCTCCACGACACCGCCGCCATCCGCACCCGGCGTGTACGGCAGCGGCGGTTTGATCGCATAGGCTCCGCTCAGCATGTAGGTGTCATAGGGATTCACGCCAACCGCGTGCAAGTGCACCAGCACCTGACCGGGCCCGGGTGTCGGGTCCGGCTCGTCCTCGAGCTTCATCATCTCGGGTCCGCCAAACTCGCGCACGACGATCGCCTTCATGTGGGTGATGATAGACCATGGATTGGTGATCCCGGCTCGAAGCGCCGCCAACGCGCTCGCAGTACTCTCCGCGATGATTACGCCGGCGGTGCTGATCTCCGCACATGGCTCGGGAGAAGGATCGGAAAGGGGTCTGACCCCTTTTTCGGAATCAGCTCTCCCGCAATGCATCGACTGGCTTGATCCGAATCGCGCGGCGCGCGGGTATCCAAGTCGCGATGAGCGCCACGATCGCGAGGGTACTCGCGACAATGGCAAACGTGCGGGGATCGCGTGGTGCAACCTGGTACAGCATCGTTGTGAGGAGCCGGGTTGCAAACACGCTCGCGACGACACCGCCTGTCACCGCGATGATGGTGAGCAGGACGCCTTGCTTCAACACGAGCCGCATCAGATCTCGTGGACTCGCGCCAAGGGCCGCGCGCACGCCGAGCTCGCGCGTACGGGCGGCAACCGCATAGGCCATCACGCCGTAGGTGCCAATTGCAGCGAGAAGAAGCGCGGCCGTCGCAAAAATCGTAACCAGCGTCGTGTTGAATCGCCGCGGCGCCAGCGCGCTGCCAAGGATCTCGTCGTAGGTTCGTACGCGCGTAATTGCTTGATTCGGATCGGCCTGGCGGATGGCGTCGCGCACAACGCGGCTAAGTGCGGACGCCTCGCCGTCGCTCCACAGGGTGAACGACATGAACGGCCAGCGCTCGTTGTTCTGCGTGATTGGCAGGTAAAACGTCGGATCGGCCGGCGACTCGACGTCGCGGTATCGCATGTCGGACACAACGCCGACAATCTGCGGGCGGTATGAGCCGCCGTACTGCATGACCCGACCGATCGGATCCTCACCAGGAAAGTACTTATCGACGAACGCCTGATTTACGATCACGACCGCTGCCGTGTCTGCCTGATCCGCGTCCGAGAACGCTCGGCCGCTGATCAGCGTCGCGCCCACGGCGCGGAAAAAGTCCGGGGTAATCAGTTGAAAATCAGCGGTGTGCTCGAGCCCGGGCCCTTTCCTGGGACGTCCGGGGAAGCTGATGCCGCGATTTGGCGCGCCCGTGAGCGGAGACGTGAACGCGGCTGCAGCAGCACGCACGCCGGGAGTGCTCTGCAGACGCGTGAGCACTTCGTCCGCGAACCGAAGTTTTGGCGACGTGTCGATCGCAAATTGACCTGGCGCAAGCGGTCGCAGGTACCGGTCAGGGGCCAGACTCAAATCCGCCGCCAGGCGTCCGTCCAATCGAAATCCCAGCTCCACGCGCTGCGAGGCGACAAAGCTCGCCAGCAGCAGACCGGCGCCTACGAGCAGCACTTCGGCGAGCGCAAGTTCGGTCACGACGATCGCGTGGTGCCAGCGCCGCACCGTTCGTCCACTAGTCGAACGAACGCTGGAGTGAGCACTCGCCGCCACACGTGAACTTTGAAAGGCCGGACCAAGCCCGAACAACAGCGCCGTGCACAACGTGAGGCCGACCGAGAACGCCAGCACCACCGGATCGATCGCGATTTCCTGCAGCCGAGGCAGCGTCCGCGGCGCCATCGCGACGAGCGCGTTGAGCCCCCAGCGGGCGAGCAACACCCCGATCACACCACCCGGTACCGCGATCACAAGGGTTTCCGCCATCAGTTGGCGCACGATCCGCCGCCGCCCCGCGCCGAGCGCCACCCGCATCGCCATCTCCGTTTGCCGCCTTGCTGCCTGACCGAGAAGCAGGTGCGCGACGTTTGCGCACGCGATCACGAGCATCACGCCGACCGCAAACTGCAGCACCACCAGCGTCGTGCGCACGTCGCCGACCATGGCTTCGTGGAGAGTGACAACGTTTACGCCTAGACCGGCGTTGGTGTCGGGGTATTGCCGCGCCAGCGCCGCCATCACCGCCGACAACTCCTCCTGCGCGGATGCGCGCGTCGCGCCATCCGCAAGACGCCCCAGAACGAAGATGATGTGCGAGTCGCGAACCGCCGTGAGGTCGCCCGCGAAGGGAAATGTTCTCGGCACTCCTCGGTCGCCGCTGAGCCACACGTCGATGCCGCCGCTCTGAAGAGGCGATGCGAACTGCGCCGGCATCACGCCCACGATTGTGTAGGGCCGCCCGTCGAGCATGATCCGTTGACCGACCGCGTTGGCCGCGCCGCCAAACAACCGTACCCAGAGACCTTCACTCAACACCGCAACACTTTCCGCACCGCGCGCATCGTCGGATGCGAGCAGCGTGCGGCCGAGCATTGCCTTGGCGCCCAGCGTGGTAAAGAACGTGCCGGAGACGCCGAGCGCGCGAAGGCGCTCCGCCTCGCCTCGGCCCGACAGCGCGGGCGCGAATTCGTCAAATGCGGCCAATCCGGAGAACGAACGCGCGTCACGCCGCCAGTCGACAAAGTTAGCGGGCGCCACCCACCGTTCCGAGTTCTCCGCGCTCGTCTCCCAGACGATGACCAGGCGATCCGCGTCCTCGTATGGCAGCGGATTCAGCACAACGGTGTGCAACACGCTGAAGATGGCCGTTGTCGCGCCAATGCCGAGCGCGAGCGACAGGACAGCCGCCGACGCGAGACCGGCGTGGCGCCGGAAGATGCGGATGCCGAGGCAAAGGTCGTTGAGCATAGTGGCGTCCAGTAGAATGCGCGGATGGTGCGTATCATCTGTTGGACGTGGCTCGCGGCGATTTGGGTTTCTGTGCCCGCGTTTTCTCAATCCAACGCGGCACAAGCGGCGAATCCCCTGACGACCGACGTGGACCGTGTTGCACACGAGACCGTGCCGCTCGTGGTGGCATGGCGACGCGACTTTCACCAACACCCCGAGCTCAGCAATCGTGAAGTGCGCACGTCGCGTGTGATAGCGGAGGAGCTCAAGAAGCTCGGATATGAAGTGAAGACCGGTGTCGCGAAGACCGGCGTCGTGGCAACGCTGCAGGGCGGCAAACCTGGACCAGTGGTTGCGCTCCGCGCCGACATGGACGCATTGCCCGTGACGGAGCAGGTCGATCTGCCGTTTAAGTCGACCGAGAAAGCTGAGTGGAACGGGCAGGAGGTTGGCGTCATGCATGCGTGCGGTCACGACAACCACATGGCGATGCTACTTGGCGCCGCAACAGTGTTTGCGAAGCTGCGCAATCAGGTTCCGGGGACCATCAAGTTGATTTTCCAACCGGCCGAAGAAGGCGCGCCTGCAGGAGAGGTCGGCGGCGCCGAACAGATGATCAAAGAAAACGTGCTCGACAACCCGAAGGTGGATGCCGTCTTTGGGTTGCACGTCTTTCCAGGACCGGCCGGCTCGGTCTCATATCGACCTGGCCCGATGATGGCCAGCAACGATTCCTTCACGATCAAGATTCGAGGAAAGCAAACGCACGGGGCGGTGCCGTGGGGCGGTGTCGATCCGATCGTGATCGGCGCCCAGATCGTCGGCGCGTTGCAGACGATCGTCAGCCGCAACGTCAACATCACCGAAGCGCCTGCCGTCGTCACCGTCGCGATGTTCCACAGCGGCGTGCGCTCCAATATCGTGCCCGACGAAGCGGAGCTTGGCGGCACCATCCGCACTTTCAGCGAAGAGACGCGCAAGGACATCCGCCGGCGCATGGAACTGATTGCCAGAAACATCGCGGAGGCCGCGGGTGGGACAGCGGAAGTAACGGTCACGCCGGGTTATCCAGTGACGGTGAACGATCCCAAGCTGACCGAGCGCATGATCCCTACGCTCACACGGGTTGCAGGGGCTGCCAACGTCCGTGTCGCGCCTCTTACTGGCACAGCGGAAGACTTTTCGTATTTCGAGCAGCAGGTTCCCGGAATGTTCTTCTTCCTTGGCGTGACACCTCGCGATCAGGACTGGACCAAGGCGGCGCAGAATCATTCGCCGCTGTTTTTCGCAGATGAATCGGCGTTGCCCGTCGGCGTCCGCGCGCTGACCAACCTGGCGCTCGATTACTTGTTTCAGAACGCAGCCAAAAGAGCGGTGCAGTGAGCATTGGGTGGCAACTGATGAAGTGACTGGTCATCACACTTGCGGCGGCTGCGCTCGTCGCCACGCAAACGTCAGCACAGAATTCCGGCGGTCCCTTCGATCGCCTTACCTTCCGCAATATCGGTCCCGCAACGCCGTCCGGACGGGTGGACGACTTTGCGGTGCTCGAAAGCAACCGACAAGTAGCACGGACCTTTAGGTCCGCGATCCCAACGGTCAACATGTAGCGCGGACCTTCAGGTCCGCGATCGCGACCCCAGACTTCAACTCGGGCGATACGGGGTTAACCGCGGCCTGTACGCGCGCACGTGTTTCTGATAATCCGTCCACCGCTGCCCAAACCGCTCTCTCAGATGCCGCTCCTCTCGCGGACGTGAGTAGAAGTACATCCACGCGATGAGAATGAGGAAGTAAATCATCACCGGAATGGACCCGAGCGCGAGCACGATCGCGGCGCCCTGCCCGGCAATCGCAATGGCCATCGGATTGCGGACATACGCGTAAGGTCCAGACGTGACCAGGCGCCGCGCTTCATCAAGCGGCAGAGGAGTGCCGCGGCCGGCGACCGCGATTGTCATTGCGGCCCATATTCCGAGCAACGAGAACAGACCAAGGAGCGTCGCCGAGAGCATAGGAAAGCCGGGAAAGCGCTGCACCGCGAGCTCAACCTCGACGATCGAGATGGCAATGGGAAGTGCGATCAGCACTACAAACCAGAACACGAGGATTTGCAGCAGCGTTTTGGTGACGTTCCACCAGACGCCCGCCGGTCGCGCGGGGCGATAGCGCATGTCGGCCACGTCGGCCGTGATGCAAGAACCAGGTCAGGTCACCGTCACGTTCGGTTACGTTACCAGGATGAGGTAGCAGGTGGCAGTCTCACCGGTCAGGTATCAGGTCATTACGCGGATTCTTTTGATCCAGACTCCCAACAGAATCACGCCCACCACGATTAATCCAATCGACAGGCCAATCCACAGGCCGATCACGCCAAACCCCAGCACGAAACACAACGTGTAGCCAACCGGTAGTCCGAAGAACCAGTGGCCGGCGAGGTTGGTGATCATCGGCGTTCGGGTGTCCCCGAGTCCGCGCAGCGCGCCTGTTGCCACGCCTTGCAAGCCATCGAACAGTTGGAAGACGGCTGCGACGAACAGCAGCGATGAGCCGAGCGCGAGCACATCGGGTTGATGGGTGAAGAGCCCGATGAGCGTCTCAGGCGCGGCGAAGAACGCCAGGGCGGTGAGCGTCATAAAGCCTGCGCCGAGCAGGATTGCGGTCCATCCGGCCGCCGCAGCGCGGCGCGGCTCGCCAGCACCAACCGCGTGGCCGACACGAACCGCACCCGCCGACGCCAGACCGAGCGGAATCATGAACGACACCGCGATGATGTTCAGCGCGATCTGATGTGAGGCGACGGCGATCGGCGACAGCTTGCCGGCAAGCGCCGAGGCCGCTGCAAAAACGCCGACCTCGAGCGCCATCTGGGACGCAGCCGGAAAGCCGAGCTCGAGCAGCCGTCTGACCGACGTCTCGCCGAGGGCGCCGCCACCATCGTCATCCCGGAGGCGAATCACCGCGATGAGGAGCACGGTGGCCATGTACGCGCGCGACAGCAACGTCGCACACGCAGACCCCGCCACGCCGAGCGCAGGGAAACCGAGATGTCCGTAGATGAGCATCCAATTTGCGAACCCGTTCACGAAGTTGGCGCTGACAAGCGCGAACATCACCGGCAGCACGTGGTGCATGCCCTGCAGATAGCGGCGAAACGCCGCGTAGAAGAGCAGGAACGGCGTGCTCCAGATCAAGATTGAAAAGTAGGTCTCGATGCCGGGCGTGACGTCCGGATGAAAGCCGAACGTCGGAATCAACGCGCGGACGATAAGGCCAATCACGATCGCTATCGGCGTCAGGATCGCGGCGAGCGTCATGCCGCGCCTGCGCCACGCGCGGCACTCGGCCAGGCGGCCCGCGCCGAGGGCTTGCGAGACGAGCGTGTCGAGCCCCAGAAAGAGGCCCATGCCGAAAATGGAGAGCGCAAAGTGGAGCGAGTTGCCGACACCGACGGCGCCGATCGCAGCGGGCCCGAGCGGGCCCACCATGATCGTGTCCACAACGCCCATGCCCATCCAGCCAAGTTCCGCCAGCACCACGGGGCCGGCGATTCTCAGCATCGGTTTCAGTTCAGCTCGAAAGTTCAAAGTTCAAAGTTCAAAGTTCAAAGTTCAAAGTTCAAAATTCAAGTTCAAAGTTCAAAGTTCAAAGTTGAAAGTTCAAAGTTGAAAGTTCAAAGTTGAAAGTTGAAAGTTGAAAGTTGAAAGTTGAAAGTTGAAAGTTGAAAGTTGACAGACGTTCTCTGAACTTGAAATTTTCACTTTGAACTCTTCACTTTGACTTTGAACTTTGAATTTTGAACTTTGAACTTTGAACTTGAATTTTGAACTTTGAACTTTGAACTTGTAACTTGACGCAGCCTGCCCGACCAGCCCACCCGCTTACTGCGATGTCGTCGTCGAGGGCAGCGGCGGCATCTGTTCCTTCGTGAGCCGAGGCAGCTCTTCCTCCCTCATCGCCAGGTGATACACCGCTGCCGCGATCGCCATCGCCGACTGCTGCGCGTCCGACTCGATGATCCGTTCGTAGGTATCGAGATTTGTGTGCCACGTGTAAGTGCCATACTCGATCGGATCCTGCTGCACGCCAATGCCGGGCAGACCTGCCTCGTTGAACGAGGTGTGATCCGATCCGCCCCTTCTCCTGCTGCGCGTCGTGGTTGCGCCGATAACGCCGTTGTCGGCAAAAGGCATCAACGCCGCGCGCAGGACTGCGGCGGCTTCGGGCGGACCAAACACCGTCATGCCGCGCGCGCGGCCGGTGCCTGAGTCGATGTTGAAGTACCCCGCAAAGTTCGCGTAATCCGGCTTCGGATTTTCGAACGAGCCGAAGTGTTCCTTCACGTACGCCTGCGATCCAAGAAGACCCTGCTCCTCGCCGGTCCAGAGCGCGACTCGTATCGTGCGCCGCGGCTTGACGCCGATGGCCTGCAGAATGCGAATCGCTTCGAGCATCACGCCGCAGCCAATCGCGTTATCGGTGGCGCCGGTGGCGGCATGCCAGGAATCTAGGTGCCCGCCGAGCATCACCACTTCCTGCGCCTTATCGCTGCCCGGGATCTCTGCGACGACGTTGTACGACGTGCGTCCTTCCGGATAGGTGTGATTGACGACGTTCAGCTCGAGTTGGACGTCCAACTCGTCGGCCAGCAGGCGTGAGAGGCGGCCGTAGTCCTCGTTGCGCACGACGAGCGTCGTCACCGCCTTTGCCACATCGAATGTCCGATTGTTGAACGCGCGGATCTGACCGTGATCGCGGCCGGCATCATTTAGCCGCGCGACGGCGCCGGATGCGACGAGAAATTGATCCAGTTGTTCCGTGACCTGATTTGCCGGCAGGAGTTTCGGATCGGGCGGAGTGGGGGCTGCGTTGGCCGGTGGACCACCTTGCGCGGGCGCCGGCGAGTTTGGATCGTATTGTGCGTGCAGGGCGGCATCCTCACGGCGCAGCGGCGCTTTGTTGATCGTCACCGGCACTTTGGTCGGCGTGCCGACCATCACGATTTTGCCTTTGACTTTCGCGCGATTCGCATCGAAGTACGCCGTCAGCTGCTCTTTCGTGACGCGGCCTGGCGCATCGATCTGCACGACCGCCGCTGTAACCGAGCCGTTTGTGCCCGGCGTCCAGGCGAGCGCTTCTACCACGAGCGAGTCTTTGACCGGTGAGAGGATGAAGGCTGACGCGCGTTCGTTGAGCCAGCCGGGATGGCCGAAGTCCCAGGGCTCGAGATGAGCGTTTTTCAACCCCCATTCCGTCGTTCGCTTCACCACCCACTCGCCGGCCGCCTTCGCATTCGGCGATCCGGTGAGTCGCGGGCCGTAGACGTCGGTCAGCATATGAAGCGTGTTGAGAATCTGGGAGCGTTCGAGCGCCTCGCGGCGAATCTTCCAGACGGTGTCGTTGTCGATTTTTTCTTGAGCTAAGAGCGTCGGCGTGGCGAGGGCGCCGACGACCATGGCAATGAGCAGCTGCGTGCGCCGCATGAAACCTCCTCGTCGAAAGACTTTATCGCGGACCTGAAGGTCCGCGCTACATGTGAGAGTGAGTGCGGATCTGAAGGTCCGCGCTACATGTGAGGGTGAGTGCGGATCTGAAGGTCCGCGCTACATGCGAGAGTGAGTGCGGCCCCTAAAGGTTCGGGCTACATGCGAGAGCGACTGCGCACCGCCTGTTATGATCGAAATGTTATGCAAACTGCGAAAGCGGCAGTCTTGAAAGCTGGCGTCAGCGCCGCGGAGTTGCCAGGCCCGCGCCCTGGTGACCTCGTGGACACGACCAGCGGTCACGTTGTGCGCGGGCAGGCGCTTATTTTTTGGGATCCACGTCAGCCGGGCAAGAAGCTCGACGCTATCGACACGGACCAAATCACGCCGGCGGGCGATTGCGTCTCCGAAAGCCTCTCAACCCTCGACGAGCGGTGGAAAGCGGGCGCGTTCCGCTATCTCATGCCCGACTTTCGCAAGCGCGTGCATGCCGGAGAGACGTTTGTGATCGCCGGTGACCGGTACGCGATCGGCTCGTCACGAGAGATGTCGCCCGCCGGCCTGAAAGCGATAGCCGAAGAAGTCGGGCGCGAGATGGTGATCATTTGCGCCAACAACATGGGCGATATCTTTCGCCGCAATGCGCTGAACCTCGGTCTGCACGTCGTGCAAAGCCCTGAGGCGGTTGCCGATGCGCGCGACGGCGACGAGTTTCGGTTCGAGCCTGCCACCCGACGCATCACCAACGTAACGCAGGGAAAAACATACGAGCCGGTGGCGCTTACTGAAAAGGAAGACGAGCTGCGCCGGAGCGGCGGCATTTTTGCGGTAGGTCGTCGCGAATTTCGACCGTCCGTGGAGCGTACGCCGGCGATCGTCTGGCCGGACAACGCACTCGCGCGGCGTATGTCCAGCACCGAGCAGATCGTCTGGGCCCATCGCGTGGACAAGGACGCCGAGGTGAAGGTCGGTGCCACGCTCCGCGTCTACGCCGACTTGCTGCCTGGCTCCGACGGCACCGCGCCGTTTGCTATCCATACGTTCAATCAAATCACCGGCGGCGATACCATTTTTCCCCGGCAGGCGGCGATCGCCAACGATCACTTCGTCTTCACCGGCAAACAAGACGATGACAAGCAGACGCAGATTGGCCGGCAGTTTGCGGAGCAGCACGAGATTGGCAAGCCGTATTACGCGACGCCTGGCGACGGCATTTTCCATTTCTACTTTCCGGAGCAAGGACTCGTGGTGCCCGGTCAGTTCATTCCCGGCGCGGATTCGCACTCGCGCGCGTACGGCGCGTACGGCGCTGTCGGCATGGGGGTGGGATCGACGACGCTCGGCTTCGGCTGGTCCACCGGCTACATCTACTTCACGATGACCCGGCAGCGGCGCGTACGCTTCACCGGCCGCCTGCGTCCATGGGTTACCGGTAAAGACATCGTGCTGGAGTTGCTGCGGCGCTGGGGCGCGGAGCAGTCGCAAGGCATGTCGGTGGAGCTCGTGGATGTCGACAAGCAGCTCCCGATTGCGTATCGCAACACGATTGCCAACATGATGGCCGAGGCAGAAGCGCTCAACGGCATCTTTGCCCCCGACGAGATCACGGACGACTGGTATCGGTCGAAGGGTATGACCGATCTGCCATATCCATCGATCGCATGCGGCGAGGATGCCGTGTTTGCGATCGACGAAGAGCTTGCGTTGCGCGATGTGACGGCGATGATCGCAAAGCCGTTCAGTCCGGGCAACGCGTTTGCCGCCGAAGAGGTCGCGCGCGAGCGGATCACGTTCGACAAGGCGATGATCGGTTCCTGCACCAACGGCAGTTATGACGATCTGCTCTCGGCCGCGCTGGTCCTGGTTGCCGCACGCGCGCAGGGTTTGAAGAAGGCGGTCAAGCAGTTCGTCGTGTTCCCGGGTTCGGGGGGCGTCAAACGGCAGATCGAGCGTCCCGATCCGCGGTTGGGCGGCGAATCGATCGCGGAGGTCTTTCGCGCCGTGGGCGGGGAAATTCGCAGCTCGTGGTGCGGGCCCTGCTTTGGCCAGGGTCCCGACGCGCTCGAAAAAGGCGAGCGCGCAATCACGTCGTTCAACCGCAATTGGCAGAACCGTATGGGTTATGGCGGCGAGGGCTATCTTGCGAGCCCTTCAGTTGTCGCTGCCTCCGCGCTCGTCGGCTACATGGCGCCGCCAACCGAACTCGGACTCGAGTGGGACGCGGAACGGTACGGCGTCTGATCTGGACCGCAGCCACACACGAAACTCATAGTAGATTAGGACTCCACTTCTGGAGGGTCTTCATGCCAACGCGCTCGGGCCTGCTCCGACTTGCGGCCGCGATTGTGATGGGCGCCTGCTTCACGATCGTGCCCGCCGCGCAGATGGCGCCGACCATCAAGTACAGCGATACCAAGCTGCCCAACGGCTTGCGCGTGATCATTTCAGAGGATCACGCCGCTCCTGTCTATTCCATTGCCGTGCATTACAACGTGGGCTCGCGCGACGAGCGCAAGGGGCGCACCGGGTTTGCGCACTTGTTCGAGCACATGATGTTCAAAGGATCCGAGAACGTCGGCCCTGGGGAGCATTTCATGCTCGTGTTCACCAACGGCGGCAACATGAACGGGACCACCAACAAGGACCGCACGCTCTATTTCGAGACGCTCCCCGCCAATCAGCTCGATCTCGGCATCTTCCTCGAAGCCGATCGGATGAAGTCGCTGGCGATCACGAAAGAGAATCTCGACAACCAGCGCAACGCCGTGCAGGAAGAACGCCGGCGCGGCATCGACAACCAGCCGTACGGCCGCACCTTCGAACTGATCGACGAGCTCGCGTACGACAATCCAGCTTACGAGCACTCGGTCATCGGATCGATGGCGGATCTCAACGCGGCATCGGTGGCCGATGTGGCGTCGTTCTTCAAGACGTATTACGCGCCCAATAACGCCGTGGTCGCGATCGTCGGCGACGTCGACACGAAAGTTGCGCTCGAGAAAGTGCGCAAAGCGTTCGGGTCGATCCCGGCGCAACCTCCGCCGCCCAAGGTCGATCTGACCGAGCCGAAGCAAACCGCCGAACGCCGGCAAACGATCGACGATCCCCTCGCGCGTTTGCCGCGTGTCGATATCGTGTTCAAGGTCCCGCCGCGCCTTACGCCGGATGACGATGCGTTGCAGGTGTTGGGCACGGTGCTGTCGAGCGGCCGCAGCTCGCGCTTATTTCAGCAGATCGTGCGCGAGCAGCAGCTCTCGCCGAACGTGTCTGCGGGCCGCGACCCGTCCATCGGGCCGGGCCTCTTCCAGATTTCGGGCAACGTCTCGCCAGGCAAGAGCGCCGAAGCGCTCGAGACCGCGATCGACGCGGAGATTGAAAAAGTGAAATCCGGTCCGATCGCCGACTGGGAGATCGCGAAGGCGCGCAATAACGCCAAGCGGACCGTGGTGACCGGCCTTACGAGCTCTCTGCAGCGCGCCACGCAGCTCGCCAACTTCGCCGCGAGCTACGGCGATCCGGCGCTCATCAACCAGCGTGTCGAGCGCATTGCCAAAGTCACCGCGGCCGACGTGCAGCGCGTCGCGCGCGCGTATCTGGTTCCGCAGAATCGCACTGTCGTCATCACGCAGCTGCACGGAGGTTCGCGATGAACGCCTCCGCTCGTTCCGCCGTCGTCATCACGCTTGCCATCGTCATGGCAGGCGCGGCGCTTGCGCAGAGTGCGCCACAGCAGCCACCTCCGACCGACGCCATGGTTGCGAAGGGCCGCGCGCCCGTTTCGGACAAGCTGCTGCAGATCAAGCTCCCGCGTCCGGAGGAAGCCGATCTGCCCAACGGCATTCACCTGATGGTGCTGCAGGATCGGCGCGCGCCGCAGGTGAGCATTCAGCTGTCGATTCGGGGCGCCGGCGGCTATTACGACCCGCCGCAGCAGGCCGGCCTGGCGGAATTCACCGCCGCGATGCTGCGCGAGGGAACGGCCACGCGATCCTCTTCCGAAATCGCGGAGCAGCTCGAGCGCGAGGCCGCAGCATTGACGGCGACCGCCGGCATGTCATCCGAAGATGCCGACGTCTCCGCGTTCGCGCTCACGGAGTACGTCGACGTCGTGTTGGATCTGATGGCCGACGTGGTGCTCAATCCGTCCTTTGCCGCAAACGAGTTTGCGCGGTTCAAGACCCAGCGTCGCGCCCAGCTCACACAGTTGCGCGCGAACCCGTCGTTTCTGGCGCGTGAACGCTTCAGCATCGTGCTTGCCGGCGACCATCCGGATGGCCGTGTGTCGCCGTCCATCTCGATGCTCGACGCCTCCAAGCGGGAGGATCTGGTCGGGTTCCATCGCACGCGCTACGTACCCGACCACGCAGTGATGGCCATTGCCGGCGATATCTCGATGGCCGACGCCATGCGCAAGGTGTCGGCGCGATTTGGCGCGTGGAAGAAAGCCGGAACGCCGGCCCCGCAAGTGACCGATCCCGTGGCGGTGACGAAGGCCGGCGTTTTTCTCGTTGAGCGGCCCAACTCGGTACAAACCAATCTGATCGTCGGCACCCAGGCGCTGCGGCGAAGCGATCCCGATTATTACGGGCTCACTGTGCTCAACAAGGTGATTGGCGGCGGACCGACGGGACGGTTGTTCCGTCACCTGCGCGAAGCAAAGGGTTACACCTACGGCGCCTATTCGAGCGTCGACGCTCCGCGGTTTCGCGGCAGTTGGGTTGCCGACACCGAAGTGCGCACCGAAGTCACCGAAGCGGCATTGACCGACCTGCTCGACGAATTACGGCAGGTGCGCGAGGTCCGTGTGCCGGCGCAGGAGCTCGCCGACGCGAAGCGGTCGTTGATCGCGGCGTTTGCGTTGAACCTCGAGAGCCCGCAAACGTTGCTGAGCAATGCCGTTACGCGTTATCGCCATGGACTGCCTGCGGATTATTGGGACCGCTATCCCGAGCGCATCATGGCCGTCACCGATGCCGACGTGCAGGCGATGGCGGCCAAGTATCTCGATCCGTCACGCGTGCAGGTTGTGGCTGTCGGAAACAGCGAGGCGATCGGGCGAGCGCTGCGCAAAATCGGTCCCGTCGAGGTCTATGACGCGGAGGGTAAGAAGATTACGACCTACTAGCTACGCCGACAAACTCCAGCGTCCGGATGGTTTGTTCATTCATGCGGCGGAAGGACCGCATGCATGGGGCCGCGGCAACGGCTTTGCGCTTCTGGGACTCACCGAAGCGTTGACGTTCCTGCCGAGCAGCTGGCCAGACCGCGCGAAGGTTCTCGAGATCTATCGCAAGCACGTTCGCGCGATGATCAGCCACCAGGCGGAAGACGGGTCGTGGCGGCAGGTGGTCGATGAGCCGTCCAGTTATCGTGAGTTGACGGTGACCGCGATGACCGTTGCCGCAATGGCGCGGCCTGCGCCTTGGCTGGCTCCCTCCCGACGTGCGCGCTGCGATCGATCGCGGCTGGAGCGCCGTGCTCGCGCGCGTCAATGAGGACGGCACACTAAAGGACGTTTGCTCCGGCACTGGATCATGATCGAAGCGTCTCGTGTGTTTGCCCCGATCAAGCTGAACAGCGGACGCAATGTCGGCATCTATGGCAAGAAGGAATCGCTGATCGCATCCGGCTTGATCTGGCCTGAGGGTCAGGACTTGCTGGTGCAGAAACCCTTTCTCATGCACCAGCCGTTTGGACAAGACGATGTGATTGCGTTTGCAGAGGATCCCATTACCGTGCATTCACTGAAGGCAGCATGTTGTTGTTCATGAACGCCGTTCTCCTGGGGCCAGGTTACTGATGGCAAAAAAGGGGTCAGACCCCTTTATCGCATTCGACAATAATCAACATGTTGACGATGTGAAATGGAGGAGGTCAGCAATGAAGGCGCGACGACTGTTGTACTGCCTGGTGCTGTGTGCGGCGGTGATCGCGGTGCCCGCCGCGCAGACCACGTACTACCCGCCCGCCGGCGCGTGGGCAAAGAAAACGCCCGCCGAGGTGGGGATGGACGCGGCCAAGCTCGATGCCGCCATCGCGTTTGCACAGGCACGCGAAACCAACTGGCCACGCGACTTCTCGACGCAGGAAAAGATCTTCGGCACGCTCCTTGGACCGATTCCGAAGAGCCGCGCCGGCACCAACGGCCTAGTCATCCGCCACGGGTATGTCGTCGCGGAGTTCGGGGATACCAACAACGTCGCGCCAACCTATTCGGTGGCCAAGAGCATGCTTGCCACGGTCGCGGGTGTCGCCGTCCGCGAACGCCTGATCACCAATCTTGAATCGCCCGTCGGTCTGCAGGTAAAAGACGGTGGCTACACCTCACCGCAAAACGCCCGCATCACATGGAAAAACCATTTGAATCAGGACACCGAGTGGGAAGGCGAGATGTGGGGCAAGAAACATGATTTCGTGGGCACCGTCGCGTTCGGCGACGGCGAGCGCAAGCCGCGCGATCTGCAGGAACCCGGAACGTTCTACGAATACAACGACGTCCGTATCAATCGCTTTTCGCTGTCGTTGCTGCGTCTGTTCAAGAAGCCGATTCCCGAGGTGTTCCGCGACGAGATCATGAATCCGATCGGCGCGTCCAATACGTGGCAGTGGATTCCGTACAACAACAGCTACGTGGAAATCGACGGCAGGAAGATGCCGTCGGTAAGCGGCGGTACGCGATGGGGCGGCGGCGTGTGGATCAACGCGTGGGACATGGCGCGCTTCGGTTATCTCTGGCTGCGTGGCGGCAAGTGGGGCGGTAAGCAGCTCATACCGCCGGACTACGTAAAGGCGGCGCTCGTCCCGGCGAAGACGAAGAACAATCCCGATTATGGGTATCTCTGGTGGCTCAACACGCGCGGTGGCGCCAGGACGCTGCCGACCAATTCCTTCCAGGCGCAGGGCGCTGGAAGCAACACGATCTTCATCTCACCGGACCACGATCTGGTGATCGTGTGGCGCTGGCACGGGAACGGGAAGGAGCAATTTTTCAGGCAGGTGATTGACGCGATTTCTTCGCAGACCTCGCAGTAAGCCGGGCAGTTTCCAGTTTGGCAGTTTCGAGTTCAAAGCTGTAGACCGTTATGCGGCCACAGACGTGAATGTTGCACGCATTGTGGACCCGCATAACGGTCTACGGCGCGCGGAGCGCGCCAACCCAACAACTAGCAAGGGCCGCGGAGTTAGCCGGATAACAAAGGGCAGGGCCCTCGGCTGGTTCGAAATTGGTGCGCCAACTCAACAACTCAAGCTTTAACCCGTAACTGGCAACTGGAACCTCGCGGGTGTTCGGTTTTGCGCGAATCCTCGTTATAGGTGCGAGGGATCCCCCTTGCCGGTTCGGCTTCTTGGGTATGATCGTCGCGCCATGGCGGAGATCGATCCGTCGGCCACCTCGTCGCTCATGCTGCTCGAGCAGATGCGCGGCGGCGATGCGCAAGCGCTCAACCGGCTCCTCCAGCGGTATCTCCCCCGCCTCAGTCGTTGGGCCTCCGGCCGCTTGCCGCGATGGTGCCGCGATTTATCGGATACCGACGATCTTGTGCAGGACACGCTGGCGCGGTCCCTGTCCAATCTGTCGCATTTTCGCCCTCAGGGCGAAGGCGCGCTGCAGGCCTACCTTCGCCGCGCCATTGTCAATCGCATTCGTGACGAAATCCGGCGCCGCGGCCGTCAACCTGAGATGACCGCCATTGAGCCGGATGTGCCGGCCAATGGCCAGTCACCGCTCGAAGCGGCGATTGGCAGCGAGCTGCTGGAAAAATACGACCGCGCGCTGGAACGGCTGCCCAACGAAGACCGCGACGCTGTGATTGCCCGCATCGAGCTTGGATATTCATACGCAGAGATTGCCGAGGCGCTCGAACGTCCGAGCGCCGATGCGGCCCGCATGCTGGTCAGCCGCGCGCTCGTCCGTCTCGCAGAGGAACTTCGCCGTGCACAGTGAACCGCTCCTCGACGCGGCAGGCCTCGTTGCCGACGGACAGGAGTTCGATCTCCTGTCGCTCTCGTCGTCTTTATCCACTGACGACGAGCGCGCGACCGCCGACAAGCTCGCGGTGGTTGCGCTCATCGCCGCGGCGCATCGCAAGCTGCACCAGGTTCTGCCCGACCCGGCAGAGCAATATACGAAGTCCTCCTGGGGTCATCTCGAGCTGATCGAAGTGGTTGGACGCGGCTCATACGGCACTGTCTACCGCGCCTGGGATCCGAAGCTCGATCGGCTCGTTGCGCTCAAGTTGTTTCACGGCGCGCGACATCCAGAGGCGGTCATGCACGAAGGACGCATGCTCGCGCGCATCCGCAACGAAAACGTCGTCACGGTGCACGGTGCGGATGTCTTCGACGGCACGGCGGGCATCTGGATGGAGTTTGTCCACGGCCGCCGCCTCGATCAGATCGTGCAGCAGGAGGGCACGTTCACGCCCCCGGAAGCTGCCACAATCGGCATCGCGGTCTGCCGGGCGCTGGCGGCGGTGCACAGTGCGGGACTTCTCCACTGCGACGTCAAAGCACAGAACGTGATTCGCGAGCCCGGCGGCCGCATCGTGTTGATGGATCTCGGCGCGGGGCGCTCCTCGACACCAGACGAGTACAGCGCGACGCAGTCGCAGGTCGCCGGAACGCCGCTCTACATGGCGCCCGAAGTGTTCGACAACGGGCCGGCGCTGGCGCAAAGCGACGTCTACAGCGTTGGCGTTCTGTTGTTTTATTTGGTGAGCGGCCGATTTCCGATCGAGGGAAAAACGCTCCGCGAAATCAAGCGCGTGCATCTCGATAAGCGCCGCTCACGGCTCGTCGACGTGCGGCCGGATGTGCCCGTCGAGTTTGCGCGCCAGGTGGCGCGCGCGATCGATCCCGATCCGCAACGTCGTCACAGGACGCCGAACGAGCTCGAAGCGGGACTCCTCGCTGTTCCCGTCGGGAATTCTATCCCGGCAGCTCCGCAGCCGGCTGTCACACGCCGTCGAGCGTTCGCGTTGATTGCCGCCTTGGCAGTGGCGGCTTCGCTGATTGCATGGGCCGCTATGTCGCGGGGATGCGGCGCCGCGACGACTGCGACAGCAGTACCCGCAACGAGGGCGGTTGCTGTCCTTCCGATTCGAAATCTCACCGGCGATGCTGGCAAGGCGTACCTCGCGGATGGTCTCACGAAAGTGTTGATCTCGAACCGCGCGCGGGTGCAGGCGCTGCGTGTTCCGTCGTTCGGCGTTGTCGTGGCGTTCCGAGAGAAGGACGAGCCCTCGGCCGCCGTGGCGAAGGAGTTCGGCGTGGAGCTGCTACTCGCGGGGTCAGTGGTGGAAGTTGGTGCGCGATCGCGAATCCCGGTTCACCCTGTTGATCCTTCTCGGACACGGTTGTCTGGGGTGAAGAGCTGACACGCGAGTCCGGTGGCTTGCTCGGGGCGCAAGCGGAGATCGCACTGGTCGACGTGGGCACGCGCCCCAGGGTGCGCGTCGCGAATCCAGGGAAGATTCCGACGCGCAGCCCATACGCCGGCAGCTAAGCGCGCTCCGGACTACGCGCTCAGCACGTCGAGGACATCCTGACGTGTCAGTCCTGCGCGTTCGATGCTGCGCCGCATCGTGCGATGCACGCTGTTCAAGCGCCGGTACAAAGACTTCTGATCGCGCGACAGGGCCTGCGCCATCGTCGACACCTTGAGACCTTTGAAGTGGCGCAAGTGGAGCAGCTGACGGTCAGACGGCCCCAATGCCGCGAGCGCACGCCGCATGGCCGACGACACGTCATGTGTTTTGCGAGCGGCTTGCTTGCGGATGGCGACGGTGTCGGGTGGCGGCTCGCAAGAGGATGCTTCTGACACTTCATCAATCGGCACAAATCGCCGCGGGGTGGATCGCAAACTGGTCGAGATCTCGGTCACGGCCGCGGCGGCCACCGAGACGCCTTCGCAGTCGAGGATGGCCAGCGCCTGATCAACACTGTGCCCGTCGCGGAATACGAGCGATTCGAACCGCATCGCCTCTTTCCCGTGACGCCGCGCCAACGCGGAAGGGCGCCACCGTCCCCAGGCGGTCACGCGCAGATCCAATAACAAGCGCGTAACGACGACCCGCAAAAATGTGCGGAACGACGACTCGCCCCGGAACTGTCGAATGGCCCGGTAGTCGTGTTCAATCAGTCGGATCCAGACGGAGGATTCGAGTTCTTCGAGCGCCGTGCCGGAGAGCCCCTGGTGGTAGGCAACTGAGCGAATCACGCTCCGGACGACGTCGACGTGCTGAGACAACATTTCTCGAGGATCCACGGCGTTTTCCTTTGAGTCGCCCAGGTTCCGTCCCTGGTACACCCTAAAACGCCCGTCCCGCGAAAACCGAACACGTGGCGATGCCGCCTTCTATAATTCGCGAAAGCTTCTCCCTCAGTGGCGCAGTGGACTATCAGAAGTTCCTTCTCGAGGAGCAGGCGCGGCAGGCCTGGGAAGATTACCTGTCCGCGTGACAGCGCATCGGGCTGGGTGTCTGAAGCGCGCATCCGGCTGCAGAAGCTGCAGCAAAGGCAAGCCGGGCGACCTCGCTCGCAACCACTCGCCGCCTGCGATCGACGACGCCGCGGTAGAAGCCGCCCTCGACTGGCTGATTTAACGCTCGTTCGCCACCCGGCTCATCCCAGCAATTCGAATCTCTCCTGTTGACATTCGACAAGAGCCGCGTCAGGCTCTTGTCGAGTAACGACAGGAGAACGTCATGGTCCGTCTTGCTTTCGCCCTCGCGGGCACGCTCGTCATCACGCAATCGCCCAACAGTGATCTGCTGATTGCGCCGGCTGATCTCGCCCGGCAGCTGCGCGACCCGTCTGTCGTCGTGCTCCACGTCGCCGACCGTGAAGCGTCGTTCGAAGACAGCCACATTCCGGGCGCCCGGTTTGTGCTTTACAGTGATATCGCGGTTGACGGCGACAATCGAGTCGGCTCAGAGCTGCCGCCGATGGAGCAGTTGAAGCGCGTTGTCGCAGCGGCCGGCGTCTCCGACGACTCGCGCGTCGTCATTTACGGCGGCAACACTGTCTATGCCGCGCGCGCGTTCTTTACGCTCGATGCCGTCGGACATCCGCACGTCGCGCTGCTCGACGGTGGCCTGGTCGCCTGGAAAGCCGAGAAGCGGCCGGTTGAAAGCGGTGCGGCGGGTGCGGTGAAGGCAGGTCGATTCACACCCAAACTGAAGCCGGCGCGAATGGTCGACGCCGCGTTCATCCAGCAGCAGATGACCGCGAGCGGCATTGCGCTCCTCGACGTGCGGCCGGATCCGGAGTATCTGGGCACGGATGGCGGCATGCGCGGCATGCACACGCCCGGACATATCGCCGGCGCACAGCAACTGCCCTGGACGACGCTCGTGGGCGAGGATGGACGGTTCCTGCCGCGCGACGCGCTCGACGCGAAGTTGCGCGCCGCCGGTGTGACGGCGGGCAAACCGGTCGTGTCCTACTGCATGGTGGGAATGCGCGCGTCGGTCGCCTACTTCGTGGCGCGCTACCTGGGGTACGACGCGCGGCTCTACGACGGCTCGATCGTCGACTGGACCCAGCGCAAGCTGCCAACGCAGACCGGGAGACAGTAACGCTGATGGCGATGCCCAAACCAAAGATCGATTTGCTGCAAGGGACACTCGACCTGTTGATTCTGAAAATGCTCGCCCTCGGACCGATGCACGGCTGGGGCATCTCGCAGCGGATCCAGCAAATCTCTGAAGACGTATTGCGCGTCAATCAGGGTTCGCTTTATCCGGCATTGCATCGCCTCGAAGCCGCCGGATGGATTGCCGCGGAATGGGGCGCGTCCGAGAACAACCGGCAGGCGAAATTCTACCGCCTCACGAAGACAGGGTCGCGCCAGTTGCGCGACGAGACCGCGCAGTGGGAGTTGATGGCAGGCGCCGTTCGGCGCGTGTTGACGGCCGAAGGGTGAGCGCGCCATGGAACCACGAATCCGCCACCAGCTTCGCGCGTTGCGCCACGGCAGCGCGATGGACCGTGAGCTCGATGCCGAAGTCCGCTTTCACATCGAGATGGAGACCGAGAAGTACGTCCGTCAAGGCATAACGCCGGAAGAGGCGCGCCTGCGCGCGCTGAGGAATTTTGGTGCTATGGAGAAACACAAGGAAGACGCGCGCGAGGCTCGCGGCGTGAGCTGGTTCGAACATCTCGTCCAGGACGTGCGCTACGGCGCGCGGACGCTGGTAAAGAATCCCGGCTTCGCGCTGCTCGCCGTGCTGACGCTCGGTCTCGGCATTGGGGCAAACACGGCGATTTTCAGCGTGATCAACGGCGTGCTCCTGAAGCCGCTGCCCTATGCGAACGGCGATCGCCTCGTATTGATCGAGCAGCGGACGCCGCTGGCGCGTCAGCAGAACTTCCCGGTTTCCATTACCGAGCTCTACGACTATCGCAAGCAGCTCTCCAGCTTCGACGGGATCGTGGAATTTCACCAGATGAACTTCGATCTGCTTCGCCGCGGCGAGCCGGATCGCGTGGCGACGGGGGTGGTCTCGCCCAACTTCTTCGATGCGCTCGGCATCAAGCCGATCCTCGGACGGAGTTTCGTCGAGACCGATGACGACGAAGGTGCCGATGCGGTGCTGATTCTCGGTCACGCCTATTGGCGGAGCAAGTTCGGCGGCGACCCCGGCATCATCGGGCAGGTGTTCGAGATGAACGATCGCCCGCACACCGTGGTGGGCGTGCTGCCCAACGTGCCGCATTATCCCAACGAGGTGGACGTATACATGCCAACCTCCGCGTGCCCCTTCCGAGCGCAAGCGGAGAAGCAGATCACCACCACCCGCCGGCCTTTTGCCGTGCAAGTCTTCGGGTTGCTGAAGAAGGGCGTCGCGCCGGCGACGGCGACGACCGAGGTGGCCACTGTCGCCGAGCGATTCAGGGGTGACTTCCCCAAAGACTATCCCGCCAACACCGGCTTTCATGCGAGAACCGCCAGCGTGCTCGAGCGACTGACGGTTGGTGCACGCCAGCTGCTGCTGATCCTGCTCGGGACGACGGGGCTCATCCTCTTAATCGCGTGCGCGAACGTGGCCAATTTGACGCTCGCCCGCATGCTGCGCCGCGACCGCGAGCTTGCGATGCGCACTGCGCTCGGCGCGGGACGCGGGCGGTTGGTGCGTCAACTCCTGACCGAGAGCACCGTGCTCGCGATCGCCGGCGGCGCCTTCGGAATTGTGTTTGCCTGGTCCACGATTGGCATGCTCACGAGCTTTGTCGGACGGTTTACCGCGCGCACGCACCAAATCGACATCGATCCGGGCGTGCTCGCCTTCACGCTGCTGGTTGCCATCGTGACCGGTCTTGCGTTTGGGACGCTGCCGGCGATGGCGTCGCGTGTGAACCCTGCGAGCGCGCTCAAATCCGGAGGCAAAGGCGCGAGCGACTCCGGCGGACGTCGCCGCGTGCAAAGCGCGCTCATCGTCGCGCAGATCGCCGTCTCCGTGGTCCTGCTCATTGGCGCCGGCCTGCTGCTGATCAGTTTTTATCGTCTGCAAAACGTCGAAGCGGGGTTCCAGACCCAGCGCATCATGTCGGCTGAGATCTTCGGCAACTTCACCAAGTATCCCGACGCGCAAT
>JBKPDL010000095.1:0-24681 GCA_046727855.1 Acidobacteriota bacterium | reverse complement strand
ATTTCCTTGAACACGCCGCGGCCATAGAGGCTTGACAACGGCTGGGTGAGCGGTGTGCCGCTGCGGCGGCGAATCACGTCCTGCCCGCCGACGCCAGCGGCGACGTCGAGGCGCACGACGCGTGCCGTGTCGTCCGCATACTTGCGTTGAAGGCGCCCGTAGATGAGTCGTGGGACCGATGCCTGGCGGATGGTGCTGCGCGCCTGCGCGATGATCGCCGGATCGAGCGCCACCGGACGCAGCGTGGCGCTGTGCTCCAGCAGACTCTTGAAATGCGTGGCGAGGGTAGGACTCTTGTCGTCGCGCCCGTCTGCCTTCCCGAATTCGACCTCGGCCACGTACGCGAGGTGCTCCTTATCCAGGTGCTTTGGCTCGCCGAGCATCAAATACGCTTTTAAGTACTCGTAAAGCTTTTCCGGTTCGGCGCGGTAAGTCGTCATGCGCTGTCTGAACCGCGCGGCGACTTGCGGCAGCAGCACGCCATCGAGTTCACGAACGTACGCGTCGCGCGCAGAATTGCCGACGGAGCGGCCCTGATACAAGCCCCAGCGCATCGCCCACGGCACGTGGTTTTCGTAGCGGGTCGTCGAATCGAACACCGCCCGCACGGCGTTGAGTCGCGGCAGCAGCCGTTCCTGCGGCGCGTCCACTTTCACCGGCGGCACCTGTTTCAACGTCGCGATGTCAGCCGCCACCTGATTCAGGTACTCGCGGTTGCGGCTGTAGCTGACGGACAAAGCGATGACACCAAGCGTGGCGATGAGCACGGCTGCCGCATACGCGCCGAGCTGCAGCGCAGCCTTCTGCATCTCGAAGCGCGTGTTCAGGCCGGCAATCCCCGATTCCCCGAGCATTACTTCGCTGAGCAGGCGCTGAATGAAGTACGCCTTGCCGCGCCCTGGCGTTGCCGGAATGATGTCGGGCGCCATGCCAAAGCCGCGGCCGATCGCGCCGAGCAGCCGATCGATCGGCGTGCCCTCCTGCGTGCCGCTCGTGAAGTACACGCCGCGCAGCAGGATCTGCTGCTGGTCGAAGCGCGTCGAGGTAAACACTTCAGTGACGAATCCGGTGAGCGCTTCTTTGAGTGCGGCCATCTGTTGCGGGAACGCAAACATCTGCGTCCGCCGCCGAACATCGCGATCCTCTTCGACGCGGGCAAACAGCCGCTCGTTGAGGCGCGTGACGAGCGCATCGAAGTCGGTGGGAAAGACTTGTGCGGCGTCGCCGTTGACCGTCTGCTCGTACGGGAAGGTGACGCCCCACACCTGCGCGCGGCCTTCGTGCGTCAGGTCGTCGAAGTATTCCGTGAATCCGGCGACGAGGTCGCACTTGGTCACCATCAGGTAGACCGGCAGCTGGATGCGCAGCTCCTTATTGAGCTCCACCAGCCGGCGTCGCGCCGCCTCGACGTGCGCCTCGCGCCCGGCGTCGCCTTGTGTGATCAAATCGCTGGCGCTGATGGTGAGAATGACGCCGTTGACGGGACGCCGCTTGCGGTACTTCCGGAGCAGCGCCAGGAACTCCGCCCAGCCCGCGGCGTCCGATGTGGCGTCTGAATCCTGGGTGGTGTAGCGGCCGGCGGTGTCGAGGAAGATCGCTTCGTCGGTGAACCACCAGTCGCAGTTGCGCGTGCCGCCCACGCCTTTGAGCGCGCCCTTGCCAACGCGCGATTCGAGCGGAAATTTCAGCCCCGAATTGACGAGCGCGGTTGTCTTGCCCGATCCGGGCGCGCCGATGATCACGTACCAAGGCAGGTCGTACAGATTGTGGCCGCTGCGCCGCTGCTGCTTGAGCGTCCCGACCGCATCCTCGAAGCGCTCGCGCAGCTTCGCCGCCTCGGGCGACACCTGCTCCTTTTCCGCTACGGGCTGCGCAATCACGGCAGCCGCGAGCCTGTCGCTCGCGCGATACGCGCGCAATCGCCGCGCCGCGATCATTCCCAGCCAGAACGCCAGGATGAACGCGATCACGATCAGGCGCGCACGTTCTGATTCGAGCGGATGAAAATCGGCAAACGCGAAATACGGTCCGGCGTACCACACGAACAACGCCAGCAGCAGGAAGCCGAGAATCCGCAACAGCAAGCGCGCGAAGCGCCGAAGGAACGCGAACATCGGTCTTACACTCCCGCCACGTGGATGATTTCAACGCGCCGATTGCGGGCGCGATTGGCCGAATCCGACGCGGGCATATACAGCGGCTGCGTGTCGCCAACCCCTGTCCAGCTGATTCGTGCGACGTTGTCGATGGTTTCCTGCAGCACGCGCACCACGCTCACGGCCCGCTCGCGGGAGAGCTCGAAATTGTCGCGGTAACGAAACGATCGGATTGCTTGATCGTCGGTGTGTCCGACGACCAGCACGCGGCCGGGCACCTGATTGAGCGCGATCGTGATGCGCCGCAGCGTGTCGTGCTGATCGCGATTGACGGTGGCGCTGCCCGAGGCGAACAGTTCGCCGGCGCGCAGCGTCACGATGGTGCGTCCGCCTTGCTCGACCACGAGCATCGTGCCGCGTGCTTCCTCGGGCGCGAGCAACTGCTTGAGTGTCGGCCCCTTCGGCGGAGGCGCCGGCGCGGAGAAATCCTCGAGTCCGATTTTCGCGAGCTCCGCGTGAACTGGAGCCGCGGCTCTCGCGAGACGCGTGTAATACGTCGTGAATGCGATGGCGAGAATCGCAAGCGCGGCAGCGGCAACCACCCACCACGGCACGTAGCGAATCACCGGGTTGCGGCGATCCTGCAAGCCTCGCCAACGCAATGAGAGATCGGCGGGCGTTGCCCCGCGGTGATTGCGAATGCGCCGATAGAGCTCCTGCTGGACGGTTGCGAGCCGATCGTGACCGCGTTCGAGCACCTGATACTTGCCGGCAAAACCAAAGGCCAGCGCCAGGTACTGCAGCTCCATGAGATCGATGTGCTTGTCCGGATCGGTCGAGATCCGCTCGAGCATATCGAAGAACTTCTCGCCGCCCCACGCTTCGCGATGCAATGCGACCAGCAGCGAGTGCTGCGACCACTCGCTCTGCGAGCCCCACGGAGTGGAGAGCACCGCCTCGTCCAGCGCCGCGCATAAGACATAGCGCGCAGCGATCACCGTTTCGTTGGGCACTCCGCCCGTGCGTGCGCGCTCTTCGAAGTAGCGAAGCTCGTTGAGTGCTTGACGCCGTAACTCAGTGGTGTCGGTTGGAGAGCGCGTGCCGCGAATCTGACCGGCGAGGAGCAGCAGCGGACTGGCCGCCTGCACGAGTGGATTCAGCCCGATAGCGAGAATCGTGCGCGCTTCGAGTGGAATCGGCTCCGCGCTGCGCGGCGGCGCGGCCCGCGCTCGTGCCGGATCGGCCCAGCCCTGGCGGCCCGCCCCTGGACGCGGCCGGATCACCGTGCCGTCTGGTCGATTGAAGGGGTCGTTCGGGTCCGCCATGATCGCTCACATACCTTCGCATTAGCTGCGGATGGCCCACAATTCCATCGACAGTCCCGGGAACTCGCCGGACACATGCACCGCGAGGCCACCCGAGGTTTTGAGCTGGCCCCAAAGCTCGTTCGATTGATCGAGCTCGAAGTACGCAAAGCCCGCGTGAAACGGGATCTGCCTGGGCGCGACCGGAAGCGGCACCGCCGGCAGGCCGGGCAGCTGCAGCGTCACCAAATCACGAATTTTTTCCACCGGCCCGATCTTGAGTTGCGACGGAAAGCGCCGGCGCAAATCCTCGGCCGGCACGTCGGCACGCGCGGCGAGCACGAATACGGCCGTGCCCAACAGGTTCTTGTCGGTGACGATCGCGACGCTGATGCCGAACTTCTTCGGCTCGAGCGGAATCGCAATGGCACCCTGATCCAGCACCACGCTGAGCGACGCCCGTAACGCGATCACGACGGGGTCGAACGATTCGCGCAGGCGGTCGTGGCGATAGCCGGGAAACTTCGGCGGCCGCTTCGCGTTGGTGGTAAAGGTCGAAAGCTCGCCCGCCGCCGACACCCACAGTCGAAAGAGATCTTCCGGATGCGGCGCGCCTGACTCCGCGTGATGCGCGAAGACAGGCTCGTAGCGATTGATCGCCTGCAGCATCAGAAAATCAGCGAATTCGGCCGCCGCGCCTCGGCCCGTTGCCGCGACACGATTACTCAACGCGTCGCCACGCTGATGGAGCAGACCCAAAAGTTCAGCCGTCAGGGTAGCGAGCCGCGAAGACGCGCCGGAATGCAGCACCGTCGGAATGAAATTGTCGTCGAGCACGACCTGCTTGTCCGTACGACACTCCACGACGTGTGCAAGCGGCAGGCACGCGTAGGCCTGGGTCACGTCGCTTGCGAGGAGAAAGCGCGTGCGAAGAGCCGCAACCTCCAGAAGCGCCGTATCTCCGCCGTTCATGGTGGCGTCTCGCGCCTCCAGCTCGGTCACTTTGTGTCGCGCGAGAGGGTCTTCCGACGCCGCGCGGTCGATCTCGACCTCGCCGGAGCGCCGCACCGGGACAGCGAGATACACGATTTGATCGCGCACCTGCGCGCCGATGTCGATCGGTGCCGGCAACGGATCGTCGTCGGGCAGGCGAAACGGCGTCCCGTCAGGAAATACTCCCGACGCGCGCCGCAACGCGAATTTGCCGATGCTCAGAAGATCCCGTTCGGGCTCGATTTCCCGAAAACCCCAGCTGTGCGGGACGAGCGCCTCGCACCGCGTCTCGACGTAGCGTTCGAAATAGCGATCCTGCTGTTGAAAATGCTGCGGTTGGAGGAAAAGGCCCTCAGACCAGACCACGCGGTTATGGGCAGACATTGGCGTAATTCAAGCGCAACGGATAACTACGACAGCCGGACCGTTGGTGCCGCTCAATCTATAACGAACGATGCGAATCGTCCATCAGTCGGGTTCCTGCGGCCGTTTGGGAGGGGTTGCTGGGCTCTGCTGAGCCTTGAGCCGCTTGAGCTGCTCTTCATAGGCCTTCGCAAACGCGTCACCGAACAACCTGCGAAACGTCACTTCGGGGTCCTTGAGCAGCTCCTCGTGCAAATCTCGATAGAGATCCCAGTAGCGCAGCTTGGGGGCAACGTTGAGCAACGAACCTCTCTTGAGTTGGCGATCGAACTGTTCCTGCAGGCGATCCGGCGCGAACTCGCTCAGCATCGCTTCAAACGCCATGCGCATGCCGGCGAGCATCGCCAGCTGGTGATGCCGCAGATCGTCGAACGCATCGTCAAAGGCTTCGACGGGTTTGAGATACGCCGCGTTCCGCTTCACCAGCAGGTTGTGGAGCGCGTCGTCGACGTTCGCCGAAAACTTCAGCGGATTGTTGTCGGCCGGGCGGAACTGCGTGATCCGCATCCGAAACTCATCCTTCACGTTGTGGCGCGCCTGCAGCACCTCCATGACGCCTGCGACAACCACCCGCAGGATTTCGCCGAAGTTGCGCGCCAGGTCGGGAGTGACATCCTCCGGATCGAGGCCGGCGCCTTCGAGAAGCGACCCGAGATCAATAGTCGGCCCTTCGCCTGCAGGCTCGACGGCCTTGCTCGACGACGGTGCCTCGGCGGGAGGCGCTGCCACAGGTGGTGGCGCCTGCCGGGCCACAGGTGCGGGCGGCGGTGTCGGTGCGGGTATCGTTTTCGGTGCAGGTGTCGGCGGAGGTGGCGCTATAGGTTCAGGTGCAGACTCGGGTTCTCTGGGCGGGGGGGCGAGCTTTGGGGACGACGGCGCCGGCCTCCGTTCTGTAGCGGTCGCTTCGGGCACGAGCGGCGATTCAAGGATCGAAAGATCGAGCTCGACTGCGGGAGACGGAGCGCTCTCGTCGATCGCGTCGCCTGTGTCTTCATCGCTCGGCTCCGGTGATGTCTCGACACGCGGCCGAGGCGTTGGTGGCGGCGGCGGTGGCTGCGGCGAGGGCGGCGTGGATTTCGACGTTCTCGGCGCGGGCTCCATGTCCTGTCGAGCGATGCGATACGAGGTATCGGGCGCCAGCGGATCGTAATCAGCCGGAATCGCGAACGGGTCGGCCGGTGGCGTGGGTTCGGGTGTGGATCCGTGCGGCGGTGTTTGCGTGACCACCGGCGGCGGTTTGTAGTGGCCGCGAAGCGGCGAGCCGTGCTCCAGATCCTCGGCCCTCGGCACATGGCGAGCAACCTGCCGGCGAGGCGCTTCCTGCCCCAGAAGTTTCAGAGGATCCACTTCCTGACCAGCGAGCGGTTCGGCGTGAGGCTCCTGCGACGGCGGAACGATCGGTTCGCCAAATGGAACCGCCTGCTCACCGAACGGATCGTCGAGGTTGAAAGGGTCGTAAGCAGCCTCGACTGGGCGCCGCGACGACGGCGTCGATAAGCGCTGTCGCGGTTCTTCGTAATCGCTGCTGTTGATGGAAACGGAGATCGTATACGGGTCGATGAAGATCGAGTCGCCCGATTTCAACGCGTACGGCCGCCCTTTTGCGAGCCGGCTTTTCGACGAGTTGATGAAGACACCGTTGGTACTGGTGTCCTCGATATAGAAGACGCCATTTTGATGGCTGATGCGCGCGTGGCGGCCCGAGACTTTCGTGTGCGGGAGCACCCAGGCGCTGCGCGCGTCGCGTCCGATCAGTCCTCCCTCGACGCCAAACACCTTGCGGTTGGCGGAGCCGAGTTGAGCGGCTTGGGGGCCGGAGACTTCGAGGATGAGCACCACGACCTGTACTCTCTTGATCGAAGTCTATCGCAGGGTAGGGACCCTCGCTTCGTTCGGGTGGAATCGCTCGGCTTCGCCGTGGGGACGCGGACCTCAAGGTCCGCGCTACGTTGTGACCAAAGGGGGGACGCGGCGCAGGTGGACCGTCGCTTGCGGTCGCGTGGGTTCAATCCTCCGGCGTTCCCGGCAGCAGCGGCTCCAGGTCCAGCGTCTGTGCGCCGTTTTCCGTACAGACAGCGTATTTTGTTTCGCCCGCGCGATAGTGAACCCCACGGCGCGTGCGAATTGCTGCGCGCCGGCCCCGACGAGCAGATGATGATCGGTGTAATCCATCACCGCCTTCGCGACGAGCGAGGGCGTGCGCACGCCCTCGATCGCAGCAACCGCGCCCGCACGCTTCGTAGACCCGTGCATGCACGACGCGTCGAGCTGCACCACGCTGTCCGCGTTGGGCAGCGCGCCGTAGCCGATGCCGGTCTCGAGCGGATCGAGCTCGGGAATGTTGACGCCCGCGATCAACGCGTCGAGGACGTCCTTGCCTTCGGTGATGAGTCGAAACGCGCGGGTAACGGCGTTCTCGGGGCCGCCGTTCTTAAACTCGAATCCTGAGTAGTCGGAGATGACAACCGGACGCACGGTGCGCTGGATGAGGATCTCCGCCGACCGCGCCGGTAACGGAGCCGCCGCGGCGAGAGCAGCCGATTTCACGAAATCGCGTCTCGTGAGCATGCTGGGGATTATAGGCGCCATCTGCGGCCTGAACTATCTGCGTCCATCTGTATTCATCTGTATTCATCTGCGTCTTGAATTATCTGTCTTCATCTGCGTCCATCTGCGTCTTGAGAATATCTGCGTCCATCTGTGGCCACCTGCGTCTTGAATATCTGCGTCCATCTGTGGCCATCTGCGTCTCCTGCGTCTCCTGCGTCTCTCTTGTCCAGCTGCCGGCTAACGTCGGCCGTAGATCGGACATCGAAGGGAAGGTTAGTTACGATGGCAATCTGATGATCACAGCCACCACAGCCATAAACCGTACCGCACTCGGTGATTGGTATCGCCGCAACCGCCAGCGATCGCAGACGCTCTTTGATCTGATCGTTGCGTCCGCGTACTACGCGCGACCGATCCCACTGCGGCATCCGATTGTGTTCTACGAGGGACATCTGCCGGCGTTCAGCTTGAACACGCTGGTAAAGAAGGCGCTCGGCCGGCCTGGCGTCGACGATCGTCTCGAACGTTTGTTTGCGCGCGGCATCGATCCGGAAGATGAAGCCTCTGCGACGCGCACTCAGCAGGCGAGTTGGCCGGCGCGCGAGGAGGTTCGTCGTTTCGCCGAGGCGTGCGATGCCCTCGTGCTTGATGCAATCGCCAACGCGCCGATCACGCAACCCGGGCATCCATTGCTCGACCAGGCGCAGGCCGTCTACGCCATCCTCGAACACGAGGCGATGCATCAGGAGACGATGCTCTACATGTGGCATCAACTCGGCTACGACGAGAAGCGCCGGCCCGCAGGGCACACGCTGGATAGCAACGGGCGCACGCCGGAGGCCGCGACGGTCGCTGTTCCACGAGGCGCCGCCACGCTCGGTGCACGTCGTGGAGAAATCCCCTTCGCATGGGACAACGAATTCGATGCGCACGTGGTAGACGTGCCCGCGTTCGAGATCGACGTGCACAACGTGACCAACGAACGCTTTCTCGATTTTGTGGAAGCGGGCGGGTATCGAGACCCGCAGTGGTGGCAGCCGACCGCGTTTGACTGGCTTCAGCGCGAAGGCATCGCGTATCCACACTTCTGGACAAAACACAATGGAACGTGGCGCTGGCGCGCAATGTTCGAGGAAGTCGACCTTCCGCCGGCGTGGCCGGTGTACGTGAGCCACGCGGAAGCGACCGCCTATGCGCGCTGGAAAGGCTCGCGGCTGCCGACGGAAGCTGAGTATCACCGCGCGGCCTTCGCCGAGATGTCGGGACGTGAACGACCCTATCCGTGGGGCGATACGCCGCCTGATGCGTCGCGCGGAAATTTTGACTTTGCATGGTGGGATCCGGTTGCCGTCGATCGTTATCCTGCCGGTCAAAGCGCGTGGGGTGTGCACGATCTGATGGGAAATGGCTGGGAGTGGACGTCCACCGAGTTCGCGCCGTTCGCGGGCTTCCAACCGATGGCGTCGTATCCCGAGTACTCGGCCGATTTTTTCGACGGCCAGCACATGGTGATGAAGGGCGCGTCGCCAGCTACAGCGGTTCCGCTTTTGCGCCGCAGTTTCCGCAACTGGTTCCGGACCAACTATCCGTATGTCTATGCGACGTTCCGTTGCGTGAGACCGCTCGCTTAGCGGAGTTGCCGATGCGCCAAACAATTAGCGGAAGTCCCATTTCGAGCCGCGGCTCTCTGCCGTCGCGCGATCAAACGTTCACGGATGCCGTGCGCTTCTATCTGCAGCTCGAGCCACGGCAACTGCCATCGCACTTTCTTTACGACGCGCTCGGCTCGGCTCTCTTCGACGCGATTTGCCACTTACCTTGGTATAAGGTCACACGCGCGGAGTTCCGCCTGATCGAACGGCATGCCGCCGACGTGGGGCGTGTTCTCGGCGATCGTGCTCGCGTCGTGGAGCTGGGCAGTGGCAACGGCGAGAAACTTGCCACGCTGCTGCGCTACGGCGGTATAGCGCGAGCCCACGCGCATCTGATTGACGTGTCACCAGCCGCGCTGACGCGGGCGCAGCAGGCGCTGACAAGTGTGCCTTCCGTGGATGTGACTGTGTCGGTCCACGAGGCAACGTACGAGGACGGCCTGCTCGCGTTGGACACTGACGTCACAGATCCAACCCTCATAGCTTTCCTCGGCTCGAATATCGGCAACTTCGACGTGCCTGGCGCAAGCGCGTTCCTCCAATTGATCCGCGCGTCGTTGCGGCAGGGCGATTACCTGCTGCTGGGTGTCGATCTCGTGAAGCCAGAGACCGATCTGCTGCTGGCCTACGACGACCCACTCGGACTCACGGCGGTGTTCAACAAAAACCTGTTGCAGCGGATCAACAGCGAACTTGGCGGCGATTTCGATCTCGATCGCTTCCGGCATCGTGCGGTGTGGAACCGGGAAGCGTCGCGCGTTGAGATGCACCTCGTGAGTGTCACCGCTCATGAGGTGAACGTGCCCGGAGCGGAGCTCCGGCTACGACTCGAACGTAACGAGACTATCTGGACCGAGAGTTCCTATAAGTACGAGCCGGAACAAATCGCGGAGATGGTGGAACCCGCCGGGTTTGCGCTGCGTGAGCAGTGGATTGAAACGGACGATCGTTTCGCCTTGGCGCTATTCGACGCCGTATAGCTTGCCGCGCCGCTGCGGACGACCGGACACCATGGAACTCGCATGACCTTCGGTAGGTAGCGGGCAGACCTTTCGGTCCGCCTGCGTTCGGCACGTCCCATCACCCGCGGATCTAACGATGCTGGCCATTCGCGACAAGAAATCGGCTCAGCAGGGCCGACCAAATCGCGACGCCGCACCGACGTCACACAACCGCCGCACACGCTGCGCCTGCGGGCAATCCAGTCCAGCGCGATGACATCCGCGCGCTGGCGGCGCGCAGGCACAGCGCGTCTGGAAGTGCGGCGGGCGATTTGTCTACCTGTCGCGTGTCCGCCTGCTTCGACGATTTTTGTCGCGAACGGCCAGCATCGTTAACAGGTAACGGTGCGGCGACGCGGATTCATGACCAACTGCGCTGACCTGGGCGGGCCGCCCCCGCGGTGCCGACCAACAACGAGTCGCTCAGGGGGCCGGCTGCGCACGTAAATGGTTCGACGTCAGCGTCGTCCCGCTCCAGAACGTCGATCTGAAAACCCACCAGGAGCAAACCAGGAACGAGAGCGTTCGCATCGGCGGCTCGGCCGCCGTCACCGAACAATCGGTTCTGGATGGTAATCGACTGCCGGCCGGCAAGTATCTGCTCGTCGTGACGCTGCGCGGAACCTCAAACTGGGATCGGCAGGTGTTGTATTTCGAAGTGGCGGAGTAGCGATCGGGTCCGCGCGGTATCCTTGATCACATGAGAACCAATCGCGGCGCTCTCGTACTGGTTGCGTTCGCGCTGCTCACTGCCGCACCATCCGCACAGCAGACCGATCGGGCTCGTGTTCTCGACGAGCAGATCGGCCGCATCTATCAGGCCAACGGGTATCGGCTGCCGCGCTTCGGTCCGGCGCGATGGCTTCCCGACGGAAGCGCCTACACCGTCGTCGAGCGCGTCGGTGAGAAAGCCACAGCGTCCGATATCGTCCGCTACGACGCGGCGACCGGCGCGCGCACGACGCTGGTTGCCGGGGCTGCCCTCGTGCCCGCCGGAAAAACCGAACCCCTCGACATCGAGGATTACGCCTGGTCGAAGGACGCGCGGCATCTTCTCGTCTTCACGAATACGCGGAAGGTCTGGCGCGACAACACGCGCGGCGACTATTGGATTCTCGACACCGAGTCCAAGCGTTTGCACCAGGTGGGGGGAGGCGCGCCCGAAGCGAGCTTGATGTTTGCCAAGTTCTCTCCGGACGGATCACAAGTGGCCTATGTACGTACCAACGACATTTACATTGAGCCGGTTGCGGGCGGCGAAGTGACGCGACTGACCTCCGACGGATCCGAGACGACGATCAATGGGACGTCGGATTGGGTGTACGAAGAGGAGCTCGGGGTGCGCGATTGTTTCCGCTGGAGTCCGGACAGCGCGCGCATCGCATATTGGCAGTTCGACACCACCGGTGTCGGCATCTTCTCGCTGATCAACAACACCGACACGCTGTATCCCGTCATCAGGCGCATCCCATATCCGAAAGTCGGGACGCCGAACTCCGCCGTCCGTGTCGGTGTGGTCGATCCGAAAACGCGCGCGACCAACTGGATGAAGACGCCAGGCGATCCGCGCGACAACTATCTGGCCAACCTCGAGTGGAGAGATGCTGAGACGGTAGTGATGGAGCAGTTGAATCGGCTGCAGAATCGGCACGACGTGCTTCTCGGTGAAGCGCGCAGTGGCGAGGTGCGGCGTGTATTTCGCGATGAGTCACAGACCTGGATCGAGCGCATGGATCCCGTCCAGTGGATCGACAAAGGTAACGCGTTTCTCGTGTTGAGCGAACGCGATGGCTGGCGCCATATCTTCCGAGCGCCGCGCGATGGCGGCGAGCCCTCCCTGGTCACGCGCTTCGATGCCGATGTGATCGATAGCGTTGGCGTGGACGAGGCTGGCGGCTGGCTCTATTTTCTCGCCTCGCCGCAAAACGCAACGCAGCGGTATCTCTATCGTTCGCGGCTCAACGGGGCTGGCGCGCCAGAGCGCATGACGCCGGACGACCAGTCCGGCACGCACACCTACGATGCGGCGCCGAACGCACGACTGTCGTTCCACACCTCCTCATCGATCGACCGGCTGCCCGTGACCGAGGTCGTCGATCTCGCCACTCATCGCGCGCTGCGCACGTTGACCGATCCGTCCGCGGTTGCGGCCAAGCTCGCACCGGTGCTGAAGCAGCCGGCGGAGTTCTTCAAGATCGATATCGGCGAAGGTGTGACGCTCGATGGCTGGATGCTCAAGCCGCCGGATTTTGACGCGTCGCGCCGCTATCCGGTGATTGTGTTTGTCTACGGTGAAGTGGCGGGGCAGACGGTTCTCAATCGCTGGCTTGGCAACCAGATGCTCTTCCATCGTGCCCTCGCCGATGCCGGCTACATCGTGCTGAGCATGGACAACCGCGGCACGCCCGCGCCGAAAGGCGCGGCATGGCGCCACATGGTCTACGGAACGGTGGGCGAGCTCTCTTCGCGCGATCAGGATGCCGCGATTCGCGCGCTGGCGGCGAAGCACGCGTTCATCGATCGCGATCGCATCGGCATCTGGGGTTGGAGTGGCGGCGGATCGAACACGCTGAACGCGATGTTCCGCTATCCCGATACTTACAAGGTCGGTGTGTCCGTGGCGCCGGTTCCTGATCAGAAGCTCTACGACACGATTTATCAGGAACGTTACATGGGACTGCCGCAGGACAACGAGGCGGGCTACAAGATCGGCTCGCCAATTCATTTCGCAGAAGGTCTGAAGGGCAAGCTGCTGATTGTTCACGGCACGGGCGACGACAACGTGCACGTGCAGGGAACCGAGCGTTTGGTGAATCGCTTGATCGAGCTGGGGAGGCCGTTCGACTTGATGATGTATCCCAACCGCACGCACGCGATCTCCGAAGGATCCGGCACGAGCGCGCACATCTATCGGTTGATTGCGAGGTATTTCGTCGAGCACCTTCCGCCGGGCGCGACGGTTACGACCTCTGCGCGCTGACCGGTCGCGTTGGTTCACGCGTCCCCGGAGCCTCGGCGGACAAGTCGTCCTTCACAATCGCGGAGACAGTCTCCGCAGAAAACGCGTACGTGGCCGCGGACCTTCGGTCCGCCTACGCGGCGGCTGAAAGCCGACAGCTTTCACCGCACGACCACCGGGATTTCGACGCGTGACGGAAATTCCGTCGAGCGGTAGACGCGGTGCGTCGCGGCTTTGAAGTCGCTCTCCTTCGCCTCGAAGATGTTCTGCACAAATGTCTGCGGATTGCGATCGATAATCGGAAACCACGTGCTCTGCACCTGCACCATCACGCGATGTCCTTTCTTGAACGTGTAGTTCTGCGTGTGCAGGCTCCAGCTGTATTCGAGCACCTTGTTCGGCTCGATCGGCGCGGGCTTCTCGAAACTGCTGCGATACCGGCCGCGGAACACTTCGTTGGCCACCATCAGCTGATATCCCGCGAGTTCCCAGTTCGACGGGTTTTCCTCCGGGTAGACGTCAATCAGCTTCACAATCCAGTCCGCATCGCTGCCTGTCGTGGACGCGAAGAGATGCGCGACGATTTCCCCGGCAATCGTCAGATCCGATTCGAGCGGTGCTGTTTCCCAACTCATTACGTCCGCGCGATCATCGACGAAGCGCTGATCTTCGACGAGCCATGTTGACCACCGCGATCCGCCAGGGAAGTAGGTTGCCTGAATAGGACGATGACGGTAGGGAACCGGATGGGCGGGATCGGAAATGAATTCGTCGAATCCTTCTCCTCTAGCGCGAAGCTTCAGGTCCGCGCTCGTCAAGGATTCGTTGGGCCCGAAATACAACGCGCGGGTTTCGCTGCGACTCTTCGGCGGCCAATCGTCCCACTGCCTCCACTCATTCGCTCCCGCCTCATCGGAATCATGACGTCGCTGACTTCGAAGCGGTCAGTTGGATTCGGCGCAGGCTGCTGCAGATGCGCCGGAGCGACGGAGATGAAAACCAGCGCGAGAGGAAGAAGGACAGCGGCGCGCAAGATGCGGTTCACGAGAACCTCCGGATGAATATTACGCAAATCCGCGCGCCTGTTTTTCGCAGATTGACAGGAGACCAGCGAACTGCTTCGGGCGATCAGTTGCGCTCGAACACGATGACTTGGCACCGCGACACTGGCGATTCGGGCCGAGAAAATCGTTTTCGGAGGCTGCGTGCCGAGGCGGTTCGGCGCGGCCGGGTCGCGATCGCCCCAAGGCAGCTGCGGCTTCTGGCGCCAAAAAGGCCACGAGTGTTACCTCAGTGTCGCGCGCGCCTGCTACGTTCGACGCGATGGGCCCGAGCACCTCGGTCGCCATCGTCATTCTCCTCAACGCGTCATTGCTCGTCGCGCCAGATTTGCAGGTGCGCGGCGCCGGATCCGTCGCACGGGGATTTGATCAACGATGTCCGGCGTGGCGTGTTTGCCGCTGCCGCCGCGGTCGACCCACGGCGGCAGCATCCGGCAATTCACTTGATCGACTGAACGAGCGGCCGATCCAAGGTGATGAGGATGAACTCGTTGGGATCCGGCTGCCCTGTTGTGCGTCCGTCGCTGAAGGGATAGTTGTTGTCGTTCAGCACGCCCAGCTCGCGCTGCGATAACGGAACCACGGCCTCGATCGTTTGAAACGGGAATCTGAAGGTGCCGTGACTGGCGAGCCGATACGGATCGCGAAGGTTCAGCAAATCGGCGACTTCTTGTTTGACGAGGAATCCGTTGGCGTCGACCTCGTCGAGACTGACGACGAAGATCTTTTTGAAGAGCGCGGCCGCTCCCTGGAAGTTGTCTCGTTCAATCACCAGAAAGACGCGATCGCTCACCGCCGTAAAGTCGCCAATCGACTGTCCCGTGCCCGTTGCCGCCTCGAGCCGGTAAAACCACTGGCGGCCGGTGTAGGCGCGCGACTCGATGTCGAACTCGTTGATGATCAACCTGTGCTGATCGGCGTCCGTCGTCAGCGATCCTTCCAGCATCGGGTATAGCATCTTTCCGTTTGGCAGGATGGCCATCCCCTCGAAGCCACGACTGCCTGGCAGGTTTGGCGTCGCGCCGCCGAGAAACGGATTTTGCGGCGATCGTACCCCGGGAAGCGGATAAGGCGCTTCGAGCACGACGCCGGTAGCGTCGGTATGGATCAGGAAGGGTCCAAACTCGTCGCCGAACCATAACGTGCCGTCGTGTGCGGCGCGAAACGATTCGATATCGAAATCGCCGCCGGTCAAGAGCCGCTGTTGCCGAATCGAGGCGTCGACGGGAATCGTGGTTGCCGGATAAAACTGACCGTCCGCGACGAGAGGGAAGTTGATCTTGTGGTTGGGATCGCGGAGCGTGAAAAACGATCGCACCGCGATCTGTCCGCTGCCCCCGTTCTTGGTCCGAAAATCCGGTGCGATCCTGTACACGCGCAACACGAAGTCTGGCGAGGTGGGCTTGGAGCCGAAGCCGTTGTCGGCCATCGCGAGGAACTCACCGGCTGAGGTTCGCAGCACTGACGAGATCCCCTGGACCGGTTGACTATTGAGGAACGGTGGCACGCGGCCGTTTGCTGGTGCGATGAGCTGGCCGGAGGTGGGACCCGGCGCGAAGGTGTCAGCAGGCAACGAAGCAAAACCTGTCAGTGTCTGCGCGGCCGCATCAGCGCAGGCGAGCGAATAGAGCACGAGACCATAGATGAGCAAGCGTAATCGCATTCAACCTCCTTGGAGACGCGGCATGCTAAACGGCCGATGTGAATAGCACGCGACCGCCGTACGGCAACGGCGTAAACGCTCGTGCGCCACGGCCAGTACGACAGCGGCTGAGTTGCTGGAGTTAACCGGATATCAAGGGCAGGGCCAGGCAGGGCCCTTGGTTAGACCGTTATGCGGCCACAGACATGAATTTTGTACGCGTTGTGGACCCGCATAACGGTCTACGGCGCGCGGAGCGCGCCAAGCCAACAACAAGAACTAGCCAAGGGCCGCGGAGTTAGCCGGATATCAAGGGCAGGGCCCTTGGCTAGTTCTTCAGCGTGTCACTTCTTCGTCGCTGCTTTTCGAACGATCACGCCACCGTCACTTCCATCCCTGCTCAAGTAATAAAAGGCTCCTGCAGACATGACCGCCGCACGTGTGGTTGCAGGCCCAAGAACCGTGCGCGCCGCAGCGATCTTGCCGGTGCGATCGAGCTCGATCCGGACCGCAACCTGACTGTCATCTGCTGCTTGAATGCCGTAGAGCGCTCCGTCGTGCCACGCGATCGACTGCAGTCCGGCAATGTCTGCGTTGTTGACTGCAATCAGTGGCAGCGCCGTGCGTGTGTTCAGATCTGCGCGAACGATCCCCTTTGCGTGAGCGATGTAAAGCACGTCGTTTCCCGCCAGTGCCAGACTGTCGATGGAGGTGACGCCAACGAGTTTCATATGCAGTCGCGGTGTCGTCGATTCGACGCCGAGGCTGAAGATGCGACCACCGAGGCCGTCGAGCAGATATAGCGCGTTGGCAGCAATAGCCAGATCGGTGATGCGTGTCGGTCCCGCACTCTTCGGGAAGTTGACTGTGTTCAGCAAGCGGCCCGACACGAGCTGCAACTTGTAAAGCCTGCTTTGCGATCCGCCCTTGGCTGTACCGTCGACAGCTGCAGCCCAGAGATCTCCGCGCCGTGTGTCGATGGCGATCGCGGTCGAGTGATACGGCGCAGCCCAATCGCGCGCGACGAGATCCACGGCATTGCCCGCGAGCTCGTCGACGACCTTCAACGTGTTGCTGTCGGCGTCGGCGACGAGAAATCGCGCCGACACCGCGTCGTACGCGAGCTCAATCGGCGCCAGCACCGACGCAGGAATGCGCAGGTTGCTGGTCGAGGGCTTGCCTGGCGTTCCGGCCGGCGTGCCGGCAGCTGGTGCGACTGAGGCGCTCGGGCGTGGCGCCAGCGCTGTGGTGTGAGACGTTTCGAGCAGTTGCGGCCATTGCGGGAGCGAGCGGACCCGGCTGAAATCCTCGCTGGTTCCGACGTCCTCTCCGTGGAATCCCATTGCCGCCAGCCGTCGCAGCATGACAAACGCGTCGCCGGGCCGCCCGCTCAGACTCTGCGTGCGCGCGAGCAGATACATCAAGTTCGGATCGTTTCTCGGGCCAGTCTGCACCGCGCGCCATGCGAGATCGTGAGCGTGCTCGTACTCCTGGCGTTGAATCGCTTCGACTGCCAAATCGCCGCACGCCGCAGAGGATGCACAAGGGAGCTGTGGCCCCTGCGCTTCACCAGAATTGAGACCGGCGAAGCTCAAGAGCAGCGCGACGAGTGGAAGATTGCCCACAGAGGTCCATTCTACGAGCCAAAAGCACGCCCAATGTTGCTTTGCGACAGCGGTATGCCGCTTGCTGTCGATGACCCGGAGCCGCGCAGGAGCTTGAATGCGTATGAATCCCAAACGCAGTCGCGATGAGCACGACGAAAGGTTCACCGATCGCGAGCCGGCCAACCAGACTACCAGTCCTAACGGCGAGCCGATGGAAGCGTCGCCCGGTCGGGTGTCCGAGGAAGATGTTGATGGCCAGCTCGGCCCGGACGAGCTCTCGGATCCGCAGGAAGTGGTGATGAACCTCGAGTCGAAGCGCCACCACTGACCCAACCTTCGCAATGCCGGTCCCGTCTAACGACTGACATGACGTTGCCGACACACGATATCCGTCTGGCTGTGCGCGGTTTACGACGCAGCCCTCTCTTTGCGATCGTCGCCATCCTCTCGCTTGGCCTGGGCATCGGGGCAAACACCGCCATCTTCACGCTGATTGACCAGATCCTGCTGCGCAAGCTCCCGGTGAAGAATCCGGACGAGCTCGTGATGCTGTATCAGGAAGGCCCGCACAACGGCAGCAACATGGGCCTGCGCGCGCATTCGTACCCGATTTATCACGAGTACCAAACGCGTGCGGAGCCGCTGTCGGAAGTGGTCTGCCGGCGCTTGATCGAGACCTCGGTGTCTATCGACAACCAAACGGAGCGGCTTGCCGCTGAAATGGTGTCCGGCAACTTCTTCACCATGCTCGGCGTCAAGCCAGCTGTCGGACGCGTCTTCACCTCGGAAGAAGACGATCGCGTGTATCGAGGCCACCCGGTCGTGGTGCTGGGCTACGACTACTGGATGCGGCGCTTCAACGGCGATCCCACTGTGGTGGGCAGGAAGATTCTCGTCAACAACTACCCGATGACCATCGTCGGCGTGTCGGCACAAGGCTTTGCCGGACTCGATCCGTCGCGCGCGCCTCAAATCCGCGTGCCGATGCTGATGAAGCAGGTGATAGCGCCCGAGTGGGACTGGCTGCACATGGACAACGAGCGCGCGCGGTGGGTGCAGGTGTTTGCGCGGCTCAAACCGGGGTGGACGATCGAATCCGCGCAGGCACCGCTGCAGGGACTGTTCACGCAGATCCGGGCCTACGAGATGACGCTGCCTCGAGCCAAAGAGTGGTCGCCGTTCGCGCGTGAGCGGTTCATGCAGGGCAAGCTCAAGATCGAGAGTGCGGCGATTGGCTACTCAGGTCTGCGCAACGATTTCTCCACGCCTCTGCTCGTCCTGATGTGCATGGTTGGCCTTGTGCTCCTCATCGCCTGCGCCAACGTCGCCAATCTCCTGATCGCGCGCGCGTTTGCGCGCCAGCGCGAAATTGCCGTGCGGCTTTCGATCGGCGCGACGCGGCGTCAGCTCGTGCGCCAGCTGCTCACGGAGAGCCTCGTGTTGTCGCTCGCCGGCGGCGTGCTTGGTGTCTTTCTCTCGGTGGCGTTGACGCGCGGCCTGATCGCGTTCGTCCCTGCCGAGGGTGCGCCGATTCTCATTCAGCCGACGCCGGACCTCCGCATCCTCACGTTCACGCTGGTGCTCACACTCGCGACCGGCATCGTTTTTGGGCTGCTGCCGGCGCTGCGCGCGAGCCGTCCGGATCCGTGGACGACGCTCAAAGACACGGTGGGTGCGCTGGCCGGATCGGGCGGGTCGCTGTTTCTGCGTAAGGGCCTGGTCGCCGCCCAGGTGGCACTCAGCTTCCTGCTGCTGTTTGGGTCCGGTCTGTTCGTGCGCAGTCTGCAGAACCTTCAGGCGACCGACACCGGACTGGTGCTGGACAACCTGGTCACGTTTCAACTGTCGCCCGCGCTCAGCGGCTACGACGACGAACGCGCAGGCGGCTTCTATGAGCAGCTGCTGGATCGCTTGCGAGCCGTGCCTGGCGTGGGGTCGGCCGGGACCGCGATGGTTCCGCTTCTCTCAGGCAACGAATGGGACAACAGCATGAGCGTCGAGGGCTACCAGGCCAAAGACGGCGAAGACATGCAGATGTTCATGAACGGCGTCTCGCCCGGGTACTTTGGCGCAATGCGGATTCCGTTTCTCGAAGGACGTGATTTCACCCGCCTCGACGCGAAGAAGCAGGCGACCGTCGCGATCGTGAATCGCCGGTTTGCGGAGCATTTCTTCCCCGGCAAAAGCGCCATTGGCAAGCGGATTGGATCCGGCGGCGGACCGAAAAGCAAACTCAATATCGAGATCGTTGGCGTGGTCGCGAACTCGCTTTACGAAGGGCCGCGCGAAGGCATCCATCGTCAGGTGTTCGTGCCGCACTGGGGCCGCAACAGCGCCGCGTTTTACGTGCGTACGCAAGACGCCTCGGCGAGCACGTACAGCATGATTCGCAACGAGGTGAAGCAGCTCGACGCGTCGATGCCGGTGTATGAGATGAAAACGCTGGAGGCGCAGCTCGACGAGACGCTGCTCACCGATCGGTTGATCGCGACGCTCTCGGCTGCGTTCGGTTTTCTCGCAACCGTGCTCGCCTCGATCGGTCTCTACGGCGTGATGGCGTTCGTGGTGACGCGCCGGCAAAAGGAGCTCGGTCTGCGGCTCGCGCTTGGTGCGGAGCGGCGATCGGTTCTCTGGATCGTGATGAAGGAAGTGCTTCTCCTTCTGATGATCGGTCTTGCTGTCGGTGTGCCTGCGGCGATTGGTTTGGGACGGTACGTGTCGTCGCAGTTGTACGGCATCACGCCGAACGATCCGTGGATCGCGAGCACGACGGTGATCCTGCTCGTGTTGGTCTCGGCCGCCGCCGGAATGATTCCGGCGCACCGCGCCAGCCGGATCGATCCGATTCTGGCGCTGCGCTACGAATGAGCGGGCCTAGGCGGACCTAACGGTCCGCGGCCACGTACTATTGAAATGCGGTCGGCAGATCCTTCTTGGTGTCGCGCAGGATCTCGATAATTGCGCGGCGATCCGCGCTCGAGAGATGCGCGTACTGCTTCGACGTCTCGCGCCCGGAGAGAATCGCCCACATACGCCGATACACCGCCTCCTTCACTGGCGCGGAGAGATGGTCGAAGGCGTCGGTGTAGATCATGTAGCTGCACGGGTATTTGAGCAGCCGTCTGTCCAAGTCCAACTCACGCAGCGAACGTCCCAGTCGGTCGGCCGGACCGGCGGCGAGAAATCGCTCGGCAAATCCAGGCCGCGGCGTGAGCTTGGCGGGCGGCGGCACTTCGTCGACAAAGAGCAGATAGTCGGCCAACTCGTTGGCGAGCTCGCGCCACGATCCGTCGACACGCGCTTCCCAATTGATCCTCGTGAGCAGGTTCATCGCGTGCATCTGATGATCGAACACCATGAGCGACGCAATGTCGCTGTCGCCGGACGGGTAGTCGCGCGTTGACGGCGAGCTGTCGAGCCAGCGAATCAGACCCTCGTTCGAAGTCGTGGCTGCGTCGGGCGTTCGCGCATCCATGACGGTGACATTGCCCATGTGCTCTTTCCGTCCGGTGTATGGCGTCACAGTGTACGTGCCGGTCACGTACATCCCGCCCCACCGTTCGAGCAGCGGCGTGCGATGGCTCACCGCAAAGCGCCCGAGCTGCGGCAGCACTTCACCGTCGGCGGTGGTGAACATGCTGCGGTTGAGGACGCCGGGCACTTCGAGAGTATTCGACGACACGTGACACGAGAGGCAGGTCGTACGCCGCGCGAGTTCGGGCTTCGGCGAAGGGATCTGATCGACCGTGTAGAAGATGATGCCCTGTTCCGGATCGTGTGACGCAACCTCGAGGAATCGCGCGCCGCGGATGTAGCCCACGACGACCGAATCGTTGAAGAACAACGCGCGTGGATTCAACGGGCCTGTCGCCGCGCGCTGCACGCCGGTCCTGGAGAACACCAGCAGCTGTGACTCGATCGGAACGTTCAACGCGTCGAGCAGCGACCGGAGATATCCTCTGTTCTCCTCGAAGGTCAGCGACGCGGCGCCTTCCGACATCGCGCGCTTCAGTTTGGCAACGCGGTCGTGGACCGGCCGCGATGAGTACTGGATGGCCGGATGCTCGTCGAGCACGCCGACGAACGCTTGCGAGATCCCGAGGGTCATCAACAGGGCCGCCAGGCCGGTGACGCGCATCGCTACTATGCTACTCCTGAGATCGTGATGCGGCCCGAGATGCGAATTTCGTCCCTAATTCGATGATGTGGCGGATTGTCGCCATCGGCGCGATGTGGAGCAGCATGTGGTGGCTCATCATCGGTGCGGTGATTGCGCCCGTCATTCCGGGTGGATGGCTGACGATTGCTGCTGCGGCGGTTCTCGCCATTGCTCCGCTCCTGCTGCTCGTACAGCGTTTTCGCGGCGCGTATCCCGGTACCTTCATTCGGTTGTTCGTGTTCCGCCCGTTCTGGTATGTGCAACTCGCGGCGCCGTTGATGGCACTCGGCGCTCTCGCCGGCGTCATCGCCGGCCTGCCGTTCGGAGCGCCTCTGTTCACCGGCCGCTTGGCGGTGGCGAGCGTGGCGGCAGTTTTTGTCGGCGCTGCGCTCGTGGGATTCATCGGATCGAAATTGCTGCGCGTGAAGCGGCTGGAGCTTGACTTTCCTGATCTTCCTGACGCATTCGATGGTGTCCGCGTTGTGCAAGTCTCGGACGTGCACGTTGGACCGCACACACCGCGACAGTTTCTGTCGCGTATCGTTCGGGCAGTGCAGCAGGCCAAGCCCGATCTGATCGTCTATACCGGCGATCACGTGGACGACTTCGCCGGCGATGTCGCGCATTTTGCCGGCGCGTTTGGCGAACTATCGGCTCCACTCGGCGTGTTTGCCGTGGCGGGCAATCACGATATCTATGCCGGATGGGCCGATGTGCGCCGCGGGCTCGAGACGATGGGCGTCACGGTGCTCGTGAACGAGGCGATCGCGATAAGGCGCGGGTCGGATGCGATCTGGGTCGCCGGGACGGGTGATCCGGCCGGCAACGGTGGGCCGCTCGGCCGGACGGCGGAGGTGGCGCCGAACATCCCGCAAACGCTCGCGCGTGTGCCGGGCGATGCGTTCACGATTGCGCTCGCGCACAATCCGGCCCTGTGGCCGCAGCTGGCAGAGCGCGGCGTGCGACTCACGCTGAGCGGCCACACACATTACGGGCAGTTGTCGATTCCGCACATGCAATGGAGCCTCGCGTCGTTGTTTCTGGAGCACGCGATGGGGACGCACACGCGCAGGCAGTCGGTGCTGTACATCAGTCCCGGGACGAACTACTGGGGACTGCCGCTGCGCATCGGCGCGCTTGCCGAGGTCACGGTGGTGACGCTTCGGCGCCGCCGTCTCACTCCTGAGGCGACTGCGGGAGCGCGCTCAGCGCCGCGAGCCGGGGAATTCCCGTCCATGCCATGAGGGCGCGCTCGGTGTCAGGTCCGTTCTTTTCCAACCACGCGCTCATCTCGTTGCCGGCTTTTGCGCCGTAGACGCGTTTCGAGTGGACAACAACCACCCCACGGCCCTCGTGAACGAGGAAACGCGCGAAAACCGCCTCGAGAAACTCGGGCGTGCCGAGAACGGCGACGGCGAGATGCTCGGCCTCGCTTTTGTCAGTCCGCGGCTTTGAGTCGGTTCGAACGATCTTGCCGGTCTGCTGATAGTTGCCGAGCACCTGATTCGCCATTTCCGCCAGCTGCTCGCCGGTTCGCGCCGATTCGTACACGTTGAGGGTGACCATGGTGATCCACTTGGTCAGGTCCTCCTGACCCTTGGGCGTGAACTCGTGCTGGCCGCCTTTCGACCAGCGATGGATGTAATCGCTGCCCGCGAAGGTGATGGTGAGCGGCGTCGTTTGCTGGGCAAAGCCGTTGGCGGAGAGGACAAACAGAAAAGCCGGGAGGTAGCGGGTTGTCAGAGGCATGCGGTGACTGTAGCACCACCGCAGCCACGTCAGGACACGATCGCGCGCATCCTTTGAAACAGTCCGCTAAACAGCTCCACGCACTTGGTCGCGACATGCGCGACGAAAGAGGGCCGCTGGGGTGTGGGCGCTAGTGTACCGGGAGAAACCTCGATCGTGAGATCGCTTGGTGAATCGTTCACAGCCCACCACTCGTCGGCCAGCTCCTCGACCGGGCGAATGGCAATGATCTCGGCGGTGACCGATGGCGTCAGCGGTGTAGGCGTGTCGGCAACCGGCGTGGCCGGGATGATGTTGGCGCCAGGCGTCTTCGCCGCGAGGGCGTTCGCGTATACCTCCATGAAGTGCCCAAGGCGCGACGGGTGCGGTACGACGTGAAACACGAGCTGCTTGCGCTCGCCAATCACAAGTAGGTCGCCGGCGGCCTGCATCCGGCGCAGCACGTCGCGAATCTCGTACACCGTCTTGAGCGGTGTGTTCAGCAGCGCGATGTCGATGGCGAGGCCCATCGTGTGCGTGGGAACGGACGTCCTGGCGTTCCTATTGGTGGTTTTGAGCGTTTCCTGATACTCGCGGTGCCTGACCAAGCTGGTGATTTCGACAGGTCCTGAGGTGACGCGCGACGCGATGTCGAGCAGCGCGCCGATCGTTTCCGGACGTGCGGAGAGGTAGGTGCTCTGGTTGCCCAGATCCTTCTCCGCGATTGGTGACGAGCCGTCGACGCGCGGCTTGAGATTGAAACGCGCTGGATCGGCCGGAAGCGAAACCAGGCCGCCTGTGGCCAGCGCCCCTTCGAGAGACGAGTACGCGTCGAGCACCAGCAGGTCTAGGTGCTGGCGGTACACCTTCGTAATCGCCGCCGAGGCGCGAGCGCTTTCGGGCGCGAGCGAGGCCATCATCTTGTCCAGCGCTTTGACGAACGCCTGTCCGTCCGCAACCGTGCCGGCGGCGGCAAGCTGTGGAGACACAACGAGCAAGACCATCAGGCTGAGGGCTCGAATGGCACACACTCCTGGGTTGAAAAAAGGGGTTTGATCGAGTGTAACAGACGCCGGCCCGCTGTCCAGCGCAGCTGATTCCACTGGGTGGCAACCGGTGCTACGATCGCCCCGGCTTATCTGCTGGGCGGGGGATCTTCCCAGCAACTGCCGCGCTTCAGCGCGCTACACGGCGCGTGAATGCGCGATTCTCGCCGCGTTCCTTGCTGGCGACCCCGCCAGGAAACGTGCGGCCTCGGCACGTGTCACCTCACAGGTTCGAGAGCCGTCTATTCGTTCAGAACCAGCACGTCCGCTAGCAGATCGAAGTGTTCTTCGGGGACGAGGTCAGGGCGTCCTGTACGCCGTTAGACCGTTATGCGGCCACAGACGTGAATTTTGTACGCGTTGTGGACCCGCATAACGGTCTACGGCGCGCGGAGCGCGCCAAGCCAACAACAAGAACTAGCCAAGGGCCGCGGAGTTAGCCGGATATCAAGGGCAGGGC
>JBKPDL010000094.1:0-12574 GCA_046727855.1 Acidobacteriota bacterium | reverse complement strand
CCCAAGCTCGATTCGGGACGCCCGCGCGACGAACAGATCGAGCAGTGGTTCAACACGGCGGCGTTTGCGCTCCCGGCGATCGGCCTCGACGGTACGGCGTCGCGCGGTATCGTCGAAGGTCCTGGTTACAAGAACGTCGATCTCGGCGTGTTCCGCGACATTCGCCTGGCCGGCCGCGGCGTGGTGCAGCTTCGTGTCGAGGCCACCAACGTGCTGAACTTCGTCAATCTGCAGAATCCTGGGGTCGCGGTCAACGCGCCGATGGCGTTCGGCAAGATTCGCTTGGCGCGAGACATGAGAAGGATTCAGTTAGGGGCTCGGTTCTCGTTCTAAGCGCGACGGGGGAAGGGCCGCGAGCATGTCGCGATGTGGCGACATCGCCACATCACATCGCCACATCACCACATCGCCACATCGCGACATGTTGTCACTCTGCGCGCAACGCGACGAGTGGGTCCACTCTTGTGGCTCGGCGCGCTGGCAGAGCCGCCGCCGCAATCCCGACAAGCGCCAGGATGGCAATCGATCCGCCGATCGTGATTGGATCGTTCCTCGTCAACCCAAACAGCATCGAGGACAGGTAGCGCGTGACGCCCACCGCAACGGCCAGGCCGAGCGCGGTGCCAAGCAGCAGCATTTTGGCCGCGTCACGGAGCACCAGGTGCAGCACCGCGCCTCTCGCCGCGCCAAGCGCCATGCGAATACCGAGCTCGTGTGTCCGGCGTGAGACCCAGTACGCGAGCAAACCGTAAAGGCCGATGGCGGCGAGCGCAAGCGCCAGTGCTCCGAACACCGTCGCAACACCGGCCATTAGCCGTTCCTGCGCAAGACTGCTATCGAGTTGCGCAGTGAGGGTGCGGATGCGAAGTACGCGACCGGCAAGCGTCGGCTGCAACTGCGCACGAATCGCGGCGGCGACCGGTGCAACCGCGCCGGGCGCGTACACGACGAGCGTCACGTTTCCCGCGCTGCGCTGAACAAACGGGCCGTACACCGTAGGCGGCGGAGCGACGCGCAACGTCTCGTAGACGGCGTCCTTCACGACGCCGACGATCTGCAGATCGCGTTTGCCGCCGACGCGAAACCCGCCCACTTGAAGCCGCACGGCCAGTGGACTGCCGTCCGGCAAATACTGACGGACGAAAGACTCGTTCACAATGGCAACACCGCCGCTGCTTGTTGCGTCTTCGGGAGTAAAGTCACGCCCCAGGATCAGTGGCGTGCGCAGAGCATCGAAATACCGCGGGCCGACGTTGTTGTAATACACCTCGTCGGCAATCGGCTGGCCGTTCAGCGCCACTGATTGACTGATGCCTCCGCCTTGAAGCGGAGTGATCGCTGCGAGGCTGGCAGCCTTTATACCCGCGATGCGCTCGACTGACGCAACCTGTTCGTCGAAAAACGCCTTTAAAGCAGGTCCGCTCAGTCCGGTGCGCGAATGATCGATTCCTACGAGCAACACGTCGTCATGATGGAAGCCGCGGTCGAGCGTCCGTAGATTGCGGAGCGTCTGTCCGAAGAGTCCGGCGGTGATCAACATCAGCAACGACAACGCCACCTGAATGCTGACGAGTGCCGTGCCAAGCCGCCCACTCCTTTCGGCGATGCGGGCGGATCCGATCGTCATCGCGAGAACCGGCTCGACGCGCCCGGCACGAAGCGCGGGGACGATGCCAAAGAGCGCGGTCGCGGCAGTCGCGAGTAGCGTCGTAAACGCGAACATGCGCCAATCGGGCGTGAGATCCAGCACGATCCCGGCGCTGTCGGGACCGGCGGGGGCCGACTGAACCAGCGCGACGAGCGCGCGGCTGCCCGCGAAGGCGAAGACGGATCCCAACGCTGCGCCCGCAACGGCCAGCAATCCACTTTCGGTGAGCAGCTGCCGCACCACGCGACCGCGACTTGCTCCCATTGCCAGTCGAAGCGCAAGCTCGCGTTGGCGCGATGTTGCGCGGGCCAGCAGAAGATTGGCGACGTTCACGCACGCAATGAGCAGCACGACGGTGACCAACGCCATCGAGGCGAGCAGACGCTCACGGAACCGGTCGCGCAAGCGGCCCCATCCTGTTGCCCCTGAATCGACCTCCAGTGTCGAGGCGAGCAGGCGCGTTCGAGCGCCGCTCGTGAGCGTGCTCGTGGTCTCGTTCAACACGTGCTGCCAGACAGTGGCGAGCTGCGCTTTGAGTTGGTCATGCGACAACCCGGGTTGCGGGCGGCCTAGAGCGATCAGCCAGAACGCCGGCGGTCCAAGAAAATCGGCGCGTTCGGGTTGAAGGCGAGGCCGCGCGTGAATGGGCAAGGTAATGTCTGCGCCTTCACCGACCATCACACCGTTGAAACGTGGCGGAGTAACGCCCACGATTTCCACGGGCGTTCCCTCAATCAACAGCGATCGGCCAAGCGCATCGGCGGCCCTGCCGAAGCGGCGCATCCATAAGTTGTCGCTGATTACGGCTACCGGGGTGGCTCCCGGTTCGTCGTCTTGCGGCGTCAGCAACCGGCCGGCCGCAGGTGTGACGCCAAGGGTTTGGTAGTACTCGCCAGTGACCCACACGGCAGCCGTGGCTTCGGGCGCGTCGAGCGGACCAACGGCAACCCGGTCGGTGCCAATGGCCGACAGGCTCGAAAAGAGCTGGCGTTGTTGCGCGAAACGTTCAATCTGCGGGTACGAGAAATGTTGCGACGATTGCTGGCTCTGGATTCGTCGCAGGAGCACCAGCTGCTCCGGATCGCGCACCGGCAGCTGACGCAAGAGAACCGCATCGACGAGCGTAAACACCGCCATGTTGGCGCCGATGCCGAGAGCGAGTGTGATCACGCCGACGATGGCAAAGCCGGGACTCTTCAGGAAGATGCGGCATGCATAACGAAAGTCTTGCGCGAGCTCCTCGACGAGACGCGTGCCGCGCGCGTCGCGGCACAGCTCTTTGACTTGATCGAGGCCGCCGAATTGGAGCCGGACGCGCCGCCGTGCGTCGGCCTCCGACGCTCCCTCCCGTATGTAGTCGGCGACTTGCCGCTCGATGTGATCGCGCAGCTCCGCGTCGAGCTGCGATTCGAGGCGGTTGCGGCGGAGCCATCGACCGAACCAGTTCACGGCGTGCTTCCTTCCGACGTCTTGAGAATGAACCCAATGGCTTCCGTGAGCCGGCGCCAGCTGCGCGCTTCGCTCGCCATGTGCGCGCGGCCCTTTGCCGTCAGCTTGTAGAACTTCGCTTCGCGGCCGGTTTCGCTCTGCTTCCAGTCCGCGGCCAGAAAGCCGCGATTTTCCAGCCGATGGAGCGCCGGATAGAGCGTGCCTTGCTGGACCTGGACGACGTGCTTGGAGATCTGGCGCAGGCGCTGCGCGATCGCATACCCGTGCAGCGGCTGCAATGCGACCACTTTGAGAATCAGCAAATCGAGCGTGCCTTGCGGAAGATCGGATTTTGCCGTCGATCTCATGCCTCGACCTTCGACACATACTACGCCCCTGATGTGTCGAAGGTCAAGGCATCAATGCCGTGACATCACTTGTCCGCGGACGCGAGCAGCGTCCACACCGCGCTCGTGGTCACGTGTGGGTACGCTTATCGTGTTTTCGAAGCCCAGCCGCGGAGCAATACGTGCGGAATCCGTGCGGGATGGCGGTCTACGTCCGTTGGGCATGGGTACTCGAGGGGAACTACAAATGGTCAGCCGGCGCAGAAGTCTTACTGACAGAGGACTAATCAAAATACTGCGCATTGGTTGTGTTTTTGACCCAGCCGTTCTGATAAGCTCGCACCCTCACGTTTCGCCGGTGTTACATCGCCATTGAGTCCCATGCCGTCTGGAACCTTCCGTTCCCGTTTCGCCGTATGAAGGTGGTTAAAGACTGGAAGATTCCTATGGATGAGTTTGACTTGCTCGGGCAACCAGCCTGGTTTTTGCGGCGGTCCGGCTCCGCCGCCGCTAGAGAGGTCGGTATGAATCGCTCCCCTGTTCTTGCGCCTCAGAAGACCAAAACGTCTCGCCGGTTTTCCTTCGTGCACTGTCGACCTCGCACTGGAAGCCGGCTGTCACGCCGGCGATTTGGTGATCGGCCGGCGTTGCGGCGTTCGATGACGAGGATCGCGGCATTGGCTGTTGTGCCACTCGTGTTGCTCCTGGCACAGACCGGTGGCCAGGCGGCGGCAGGCGACGCGCTCCCGTACGCGAGAGGGTTTCTCGTTACGGGGAACTACCGCGTGGGCGGTGCCGACCTCACACCGCAACAAAATCCTGCCGACGTCAATGGCTTCGCGACCGGGGAAATCCGGTTCAACACGAACCCAGCAATCAACAAAACGAACCCTGGAATCGACAACACAGTGCCGGCCGACTCCGAAATCGTCGCCGCGTTTCTGTACTGGGAGTCGATTTACGTGCCGGCGACGACAACAAAACCGACGGAAGGCGTAAGGTTTCGCGGTCACTTGATCGACCCCGGCGCGCAATGGGGCACCGGCCCTGTCCTCAACAACCAGCTCGTACTCAGCGGCCCGACAGCTGATACGAACCCCGTACCTGGCTTGGAATGGACAACCATTCAGACGCTGCCGGGCAACACGGCGCCGTGTTGGGGCGCAGCCAACCAGACGGGAAATGCCAGGCTGACGATGTTCAAGTTCGATGTGCTGCATCTGCTGCCGAAGCTCCTTGACGGGGATAACAACTGGACAGGAAGGCGCCTCGTCAACGACGCGGATCTCACGTCGAACTACGACGAAAACGGCCAGGCGTATGGCGTCCATACCGTCACGCTTCCGGAAGGCAGCGGCGACCAGGCGCTTCAGAGCGCCGGGGCCGCGCTCGTGGTCGTCTACCGCAAACCTAGCGAGCCGCTGACGAAAATCGTGCTGTACGACGGCGCGTACACCGGGTTGACAACGACACCAATGACGCAGTCCTTGAGGGGCTTCTTCCAGCACACGCTGAATGCCGGTCGGTTGACGCATATTGCCGGCGGTGGCGGCAACAACTCAATGGAGCGACTGTATTTCAAGGGGACGAACAACCAGTCGCTCGTCATGACGGATCCCTTTCCGCAAACAAGCCCGTCATCGGACCGCTCGTGGTCGTTTCCGACGTTCAGTAACTTGTCGATGACCAATCTCAGTGTCGCGCCTGGTTACGGCGAGAGCGTGACAACGACGGTCATTCATCCGAGCGCGAATCCGAACGATTGCCTCGCCTGGGGCGCGGTTGTCTTCAGCACCCCGGTACTCGATGCGGATCAGGACGGATTGCCTGACGTACTCGAGGCCAGCAGCACGTCGGGCGGTGCGCCGTGGCGGAATCCTGATGGGCCAGACCCGAGCGTCGATCCTAGCGGCCAGACCTTGCCGAACACGCTGCTTCCCGACCTCAACGCAATGGGTGCCCGCACGGGCCGCAAGGATATTTTGGTCGAGGTCAATGCGTTGTATACGACCGCAGTCACGCGTTACGGGGACGCCTCGGCGCCGTACGACAGCGCCGCAAATCCTGTGATTCCATTCGTGGACATCCCGGCGCACAACCATTTGCCGTCGCCAGAGGCCCTCAAATTGGCCGGTGATGCCTTTCTGGCCAAGGGTATCCACGTGCATTTCGATGTCGGCCCGACTCTCGCGGCTGGGTACGCCAGCGACATTCAAACTTTCGCGACCTTACAGGGCACGCCGCTTCCCAGCAACCCCGCAGACAATTACATCGTGGCAGGTGGGGCGCGCGGCGGCGAAACGTTGTTCGAGCCAGTCTGTACCCCAAGCGTGACCGAGCCGTGCCATTTCCAGTATTTCCCCGGCACGGTCGGCTTTAAGCTCGGGCTCGAGCTGATTCGGAATGCCCCCGTGAAGGACGACGGGGACGAGCTGATTACGCCTCAGGACGTCAACGACTGGGACGATGGGTTAGGCGAGTCGACAAAACAACGGCGGCGATTCGATGCACTGCGCGCATCGCTCGTGCATTACGGGCTGTACGCGCACGCCCGTGGCAAGCCGAAGTCACTTCCGTGTTTGAAAAACGGGATCCCGACGACATACCCCGATGGCAGCAACGCCTGCGCGCCATACGCCCAAAATCCTGCCTTCGCATCAGCGGACTATCACGTGCCGACGAGCTCGTCGGGTGTCGGCGACCTCCCCGGCGGCAATTTCTTGGTCACTCTCGGGCTCTGGGATGCGTTGTTCGGAGTGGGTACGCCATACTCGCAGGGCGCAACGACGTTTCACGAGCTCGGACACAATCTAAATTTGTGGCACGGCGGCCTTCCGGCGCTTTTCGGGCAAAAGCAGGTCGGCCAGAACGCGCCGGGAACGTCATCCTACATCGAACCCAACTGCAAGCCCAATCACCAGACGACGATGAGCTACTTGTTCCAAGGGCATGGGCTCATCGGCGTCGATGGCGCCGCGTTTGTCGACTATTCCGATAAGTTGCTGGGGAACGTCGATGAACGAGCGCTGACAGATGGGCCGTTCAGCGTGGTGCCGAAATACCGACCCACCTGGTTTGCGCCGGCGGACAGCGCTCTCGCCACGTCGCTGAACGTATCAGCGGCGACGCGCCTGTGTAATGGCGTGAAGTTCAACGAGCTCAACCCTCCGTTGCCTCCGCCGTCCCCGCAGGCGCCGGGAATGGCTCGTGTCTGGGCGTCACCATCCCAGTCGAATGACTGGAATGTGACGATCGATTGGCATGGCGACGGCCAGCCGAATTCAGGTGTTTCGAACGTGAACTTCGACGGCCTGTTCGGCGCCGGACAAATCTTCAGTCCAGAGGTCTTTGGCGGTAGCGATCTCCTGTACCAGGCGAACGATTGGGCCAACATTCGGCTCGATCAGATCGGCGCGGGTAGCAACGTCGTCGTTCGCCGCCTGGAGGGCGGTCCTGAGCTCACTTCAGGCGATACGCTCGGCGGCGATACGCTTGGCGGCGATACGCTCGGCGGCGACACGCTTGGCGGCGACACCCTCGGCGGTGACACGCTCGGCGGCGACACCCTCGGTGGTGACACGCTCGGTGGCGACACGCTTGGCGGTGACACCCTCGGCGGCGACACGCTCGGCGGCGACACCCTCGGTGGCGATACGCTCGGCGGCGATACGCTCGGCGGCGATACGCTCGGCGGCGGCGAGCTCGACTCCGCCACTGTGAGGGGAGTCGCGCGTGGCGAGACACGGAAGTACACCGCGTGCATTCTCGGTGGCACGCCTCAGCAACAGGGTTGCAGCGGGCCGTGGTATGACAACGACGGGAATAGACACACGACGCAACCCTCCGCGGGCGACGCGATGTATCACAAGATCTACTTCACGTGGTTCGCGCCAACCTCCGAGCCGGTTGATTTCTACGTAGTTACTGAGACCGGTGGAGGCGGTACCACCGTGCGTATCCTCCAGGCTGAGGCTCTGCCTACGCAGGTTGGCGGCCGTGTCAGCTGGGTTTTAACCGATCAACTTCCCGATCACGTGAACCTTACGTTCTCCTTGCTGCCGAAGCTCGACGACGGTGAGGATGGCCACGTATCAGAGACGACAATCGCCGCAGTGAACGATTGGCCGGTCGCCGTCGATGACGGCCCGTTCACCACCCCCCGAGGGACCCCCATCACTGTGGCGGTGGTCCCCAATGACACGGACACCGACAGTCCGAATAGTTTGATCTTTCCTGCGAAACACAGAGATCCTCTGGCTTCGCAGGGCACGTTGGTGTTGAACCCGAACGGCACCTTTACCTTTACGCCGCGGCAGAGCTTCAGAGGCGGCACCGTCACCTTCGACTACAAGGTAGGCAATGGCGATTATAGGGTCGGGGTGCCGATGAACTCTACTTTCAACCCGCCAGTGGATAACATCGGCACGGTCACAATCGTGGTGCAGCCCTAGAGCGAGAGGTCGCTGACGCTGAGTTGGTTCGATGCAGTCGAGGGGAATGGCACGAACAGGACGAGATCGCCCGTCCTGCTCGTGCCGTTCACGTTTTTGCACGTTAGGCTGTTCATCCCAACGTTGAGCACGGGAGGTTCGCAATGCGCTGGTTGAAGGCGTGGGTTTTCATCGTCGTCGCATTCCTCGCTGCCACGGCAACGGGATCGGCGCAGACGACAACCGGCACGATCACGGGACGAGTCGTCGATGATCAGGGTCTTTCGGTACCTGGTGTGACGATCACGGTGACGAGTCCGGCGCTGCAGGGCGTTCAGACGGCAATCAGTTCCGAGAACGGCGACTACATCGTGCCGCTGCTCCCGCCCGGCACGTACACGGTGAAGCTCGAGCTCAGCGGATTCCAGACGCAGGAGCGCACCGTCACCGTGGCGGCCACTCAGACGGTACCCCTGAACATCACGCTTGGACCCGCCGCGGTCGAGGAGAACGTGGTCGTGGTCGGCCAGGCTGCGGACGTCCTGACGCGCACCGCACAAGTGGCAACCAATTTCAAGCAGGATGTGATTGCGTCGCTGCCCACCAATCGTGACATCAATGCGACGCTGTTGATGGCGCCGGCCGTGCATCCGACCGGGCCCTCAGGCGCCTACTCGATAGCTGGCGCCTTGTCGTACGAGTCGCTGTTCATGGTCAACGGTGTCACAGCCAACGAGAACATTCGCGGCCAGGCCTACAACCTGTACATCGAGGATGCGATTCAGGAGACCGTCGTCGCCACCGATGGCGTGTCGGCGGAATACGGCCGTTTCAGCGGCGGCGTGGTGAACATCATCACCAAATCCGGCACCAATCTGTTTGCAGGCTCGTTCCGCAGCACGCTGAACAACGACGATTGGCGCGCGTCGGTCGTCGGCAACGACAACTTCGCGCCACTCGCCCAGGGCCAGTCGACGCCGACCTGCAATTTAGTCACGGGTATCGGCGGCACGCAGATTCCCGATCCCGATTGCTTTTCCGGCGATGCGCAGGTTTCGAAAGTTGTCCCGACCTACGAGTACGTCTTCGGCGGCCCAATCGTGAAGGACCATCTCACGTTCTTCACTGCCGGCCGTTTCGAAAACAAGCAGTCCGCGCTGAATACCGTGACGCCGGTCAATATTCCGTACTTGATCGAGGATCGGCGGAAGCGCTACGAGATCAAGCTCTCCGCTTCATTGAATGCCAGGCATCGGTTCGAAGGGGCGTATCAGCGCGAATCGGCGGAGCAAGCGAACAACTCCTTTGGCTCAATCCTGGATCTCAGAAGTCTGTACGATCGTGAAACCCCCCTCGACGCATTCCAGGTGAATTACAACGGCATCCTCTCGAGTCAGCTGTTTGTCGAAGGGCGTTTTTCGCTGCGACACTTCAGCTTCATCGGAGCCGGGGCGCCAACCACCGATCTGATTGAGGGCACACTCCTGCTCGATCGGGCGCGCGGCAATCTCCGTTACTGGTCGCCAACGTTCTGCGGCGTCTGCGATACCGAGAAGCGCGACAACGACAACGAGTACGTCAAGGCTACCTATTTCAAGTCAACGAAGACGGCTGGGTCGCATAGCATCGTCTTCGGACTCGACAGCTTCAACGACAAGCGCTTCGCGAACAACCATCAGTCCGGCAGCGACTACCGCATCCTCGGCACGACCAGCATCATCCGCTCAGCCGACGCGAATTGCACCGTGTCACCGGGGTGCATCTTCCCGCAGTTCCTGCCCGGCTCCACGATTCTGCAGTACAACCCGATCGAGGTGACCAGCCAGGGTACGAACTTTCGCACGCTCGGGCTGTTTGTAAATGATCAGTTGCGCTGGAACTCCCGCCTTACGTTCAACCTCGGTCTGCGCTGGGACAAGAATCATTCGCTCGATAGCGCCGACACCCTCGTCGCAGACAGTGCCAAGCTGGCGCCACGGCTCGGCGTGGTCTGGGATCCCAGGGGCGATGGTGTTTGGACGGTCACCGGCAGTTACGGCATCTACACGGCGGCTCTTGCGAACTCCATCGCCAACCTGGCTTCCCCCGGCGGTAACGAGTCGACCCTGCAGTGGACGTATGCCGGACCAGCAATCAATTCGGACGTGAATGCTCCCACATCGAGTCTGACCGGTCCGGCCGCTGCGATCCGTCAGGTGTTCGACTGGTGTGTGCGCGACGCGCGCGGCTTCTGCACTGCGGCACTGCCATCGAGTTCCTCTGTTCCCGGCGTCTCGATCAGGGTTGGCGACAATTTGAAGTCGCCGAGCGTGAGTAGCTACAGTGCCGGTGTGAGCCGCCAGCTTGGGCCGCGAGCCGTGGTCCGAGCCGACTACTCGTTCCGCGATTACCACGATTTTTACTCACTGCGGACCGACGGCAGTACCGGTATCGTGGTCGACGCGTTCGGCAATCGATCCGACTTGACGGTGATCGAGAACACCGACGAGCTCAAGCGTCGTTATTCCGGCGTGACGGTCTCGGGGACCTACAACGTCGACGGTCGCACGCAGTTCGGCGGCAATTACACGCTGTCGCGTCTTTGGGGAAATTTCGAAGGCGAAAACGCGGCCAGCGGCCCGGTGCCAGCCGACATCTTCCAGTACCCCGAGTATCGGCAGTTATCGTGGTATGCGCCCGAAGGCGATCTGGCGCAAGATCAGCGGCATCGTGCAACGCTTTGGGTCACTTATGGCGTGCCGCGGCTGGACGGCCTGACCCTGAGCCTTCTCCAGGAACTGGCGAGTGGTGCGCCGTATGGCGCCGGCGGCGCCAGCGGGGCCAACCCGAATGGGCAGATCGGTTTTTCTGCAAGTGCAGTCGTCGATGCGCGTCCGTACGTCGCAAATCCTGGTTATGTGACACCGCAAGGAGCCGCAAGCGAGAATTACTATTACACCGCGCGGGACGCGTTTCGGACCAAAGCGCTGCGGCGCACCGACTTCGCCGCCAACTACGCTCTGCCGTTTGAGATCGGTGCACGGCGGCTGACGCCGTTCGTCCAGGTACAAGTGATCAATCTGTTCAACAACCAGGATCTGTGCGCGTGCGGCGGCGACGTCTTCTCCAACGGTGGCAGCGTCGCGCTCAGCCGAATTGGTTCTGGTGTGTTGTCGCCGACGGGTACGAGTCCGCTCGCGCGGTTCAATCCGTTCACCGAGACGCCGGTGCAAGGAGTGAACTGGAACTACAATCCGAATTTCGGGACGCCGCTCAACCGTTTCGCGTTCACAACGCCGCGGATGTTCCGAATGAGCTTCGGAGTGCGGTTCTGATTACTTGGCGGCCAGCCTTTTTTTGATCTCCGGAACGAACGGATCTTCGGTGGAGTTTCCGCGGATAGCCAGGTATTCTTCGTACGCTTTCCTGAACACCGGGTCGTCCAGTCCCTCACGCGCGACGCCCTGATTGTAAAGCGCAAGGGGGAAATATCCGTACGTCGGCTGTTCGTCGACGAGCAGCGACAGCGCCTCACCGCGCCGTTTCACGCACCGATCAAATTCGGAATCGGCCTGCAGATACACCCCCAGCGCGAGGTACGCACGTCCGAGATCGAAATGCGCCAGCCAGGTATCGATCAGATCGTTGGCATCGGTTAGGATTTTGATGGCTTGCCGCGCATCGCCGCGCTTCAACGCGATTTCACCCTCGATGATCTTTCCGTAAGCCTGCGGCTCGATCGAGAGCTCGGAAGCGAGACCAGTCGCGAGCGGGCGGGCTTTCGATGTCGCATCCCCGTCCACAAAGACTCTCGCCGCCAAAAACCGGATCGGCAGAGCATTACTGGTCGCGAGGGCCTTCTCCGCTGTGGCTACGGCGGCGGCCTTCTGGCCCCGCAACAGCTGGGCATACGCGAGCGAGGTCAGCTTACGCGCCGCTCGATCGGCGTTCTTCGCCTCCAGATCCGCTGCGGCGCCCTGCCGGAAAATCTCTACGGCATCCGCGAAACGGCCTTCATACAGTGCTAAATCGCCGAGACCGGCCACGGACCACGAGGCGCCCCGCGTGGGAATCGTGGCGAGGTTTTGATACGTTGCCTTCGCCTCTGCCAACCGGCCCTGCCCCAACTGAGCAAACGCCCCGGCCAGGATAATTAAATCATTTGGTTCTTGTACAGTTTTTACCTGTTCTTCAGCAGTCTGAAAGTCGCCGGCGTAGTCGGCATAAACCGCCAGGTTACCGCGCAGTACCAGGCGGTTCGGCAGGATCCGCACCGCACTGCGCATGGCATCCACCGCATTGCGCATGTCGCGTAGCTTGGAAAAGCAATAGGCGCGGTTATTCTGTGCAACCGCATCGGCCGGGTACTGTGCGATCTCCTGGCCAAATTCCTGAACACACTGACGGTAGTCGCCAGTAACGGAGTAGTACGAGCCACGAATGGCGAAGCGTTCCCGCTCGGTGACGCCATCGAGATTGCTGATCGCCTGCTTCATGTATTTCTCGGCATCCGCAAGGTTGCCTTGATTCCGCGACATATGCCCCAGGCCCGAATATCCAAGCCCGAACTTCGGATCCAGTTCCACGGCCTTTGAGAAAGCCTGCCGCGCCTGGTCGTACTTGCCGTCCGCTTGTGCCTCCAGGGCCGCAGCATAGAGACGCACGACGTCGAGCGAAGTCGCCGACAGACTCTTGAGCGCCAACCGTTGCGCCGAGTCGGACATCTCGTCCCCGAGTACCTT
>JBKPDL010000093.1:0-45722 GCA_046727855.1 Acidobacteriota bacterium | reverse complement strand
CTTTGGTACATAACTTTCTCCATGGGAAGCGAGTTTGCGACCCGTCCAATTCTGGGCGCTGTCTAGGTAGACGGACACGACGCCCAGCTGCTCGACAGACAACTGAGCGTCGAGTTCAAAAATTGAAAGTTAACCCGCAGGAAATATCGCCCGGGGTGCACACCGCGCGGTGGTGTTCAAGTGCTGAAGCCTATATCTCTTTGTGCGGGGTCGGCTGCGACGTGATACGGGCTTCGACGAACTCGTTGAGGGACCTAACTTTCGCAGTGGCCCCGGGCACGAATCAGCCCGGGGCGCAAGGGTTCGCCGCATCAACGACGAGCGACTGCCGAATCAGGCCGCTCGGGTTTCGCCGCCGAGGAGCGTGAGAATCTCCCCAGTGATGTAGCTCGAATCCCCTTCGGACGCAAAGAAGACAAAGGCGGGCGCAATCTCGTCTGGCTGCGCCGGTCGCCGCATCGGTGTGTCCTGGCCGTGTTTCCCTGCTTCGTCGGCAGGCTTGTCGACGACGTTGAGCGGCGTCCAGACCGGACCCGGCGACACGCAATTCACCCGGATACCGCGATCGACCAGATTTTGCGCGAGCGACTTCGTGAAGGCGTGAATCGCCCCCTTGGTCGACGCGTAGTCAATCAGACCCTTATTGCCTTCGAGACCGGTGATCGATCCGCAGTTGATGATGGTGTCACCGCGCGACATGCGTTTGGCCGCCTCGCGCGCCATGTAGAAGTAGCCGTAGATGTTGGTGCGAAACGTGCGATCCCACTCCTCGTCGGTGATGTCTTCGATCCGCTCGTTGCGCTGCTGATAGGCGGCGTTGTTCACCAGGATGTTGAGCTTGCCGAACCTGGCGTGCGTTTGCTCCACCGCCCGCACGCAGAACTTCGGATCCGAGACATCGCCGTGAATCATCAGAATCGGTCGTCCCAGCTGCTCGATCTCGTCGCGCACCTTGAGCGCATCGGGATGCTCTTCTTCGAGGTAAACGATGGCAACGTCGGCCCCTTCGCGCGCGAACAAATAGGCGACCGAACGGCCGATACCGGAATCGCCTCCGGTGACGAGCGCGACCTTTCCTTCCAGTTTTCCGGCAGGCCGATAGTTGACGCCTTTGAATTGCGGCCGCGGCTCCATACGCTGTTCGAGCCCTGGCCGGTCCTGATGCTGTGGCGGGAACGGCGCCAGCGGTTTGTCGTCGGCGCGGTCCTCGAAGGGCTGCTCGGGCGCCTGTTGTTTCTTCTCGGCCATGGTCGAGTTCCGTCTAGGTAAGATTGCTGCTGGTCGTTGGCGTCCAGGATGGCGGGTCGCTCGCAGGGAACGACTGCTCCACCTGTTCGTCGATCATCGGCTCTTGTGCTCGCACAGCGCGGCGCCGCTTGATGCGTGAAAGGGCTCGACCCTGCTCCGGCGCGTACAGGGCGCCAAGGGCAGCGCCGAGCAAGCCACCAATGAGCAACCCACCGACAAAGGTTTGGGAACTCAGTCTCATCTGTTGAATCCTCGAAGGCTGGGTGTTGCAACTGAGCTGCCATCGAGCATTGCTGTCAGGCGGGCAGCATCCTGGACGGCATACGCGTTCACATCGTTGTTGAAATAGACGTAGACGTGGCGTCCGCTAGTAAGCGCACCGGTCAGCCAGCCCGCCCACTCGCGTAACACCTCATCCGGATAACTGCTGCCGTATTTCTTGCCGTAACCGTGCATCCGCACATACACGATCGGACCGATATTCACCAACGGCGACTCGGAACCGGGCATGTCGTGGACACACATCGTCACGCCATGCTCGTCGAGAAGATCAATCACCCAGGGCTCATATCCGCGCGGATCGCGAAACTCGATTACGTGATGGAGACGCTGCCGGGATCCAAGACGGGCGGGAAGCGCCTCGAGAAAGATGCGAAGACGATCTTCGTCGGGGAACCATCTCGGCGGAATCTGGTAAAGGATCGGACCAAGCGTCGGACCCAGCGGTCTGGCGTGTCTCAATAGCCGCTCGAGCGGTTCTTCGGGATCGCGCAAGCGCTTGATGTGCGTGAGGAAGCGGCTCGCCTTAACAGCGAAGACGAAGCCGCGGGCGACCTGGGCTCGCCAGGATGCGAACGTTTCCTCTGGTGGCAAGCGATAAAAGCTGTTGTTTATTTCAACCGTGGGAAACCGGCGCGCGTACTCTCGCAGCCAGGCCGACGTCGGGAGGGTCTCTGAATAGACGCGGCCACGCCAGTGTTGGTAATGCCATCCCGAGCAGCCGATGTACGCAGCCGCGGGGCGTGACGCCAAAGCGCCTTCAGCTCGGCGGTCGGATTTCGAGATCGTTGGCGACATCGACAACTCCGGGCACACCGCGTATGAGCTCGGACACACGCTCTTTTTCCAGCGAGGTCCATACCTCACCGGTCACGCTGACCGCCCCGTCGACGACACGCAGCCGGATGTTGCGCTCGCGAAGAAAGTTGTCGAGTTGAAGCCGGTCGAGGAGCCGCACTTCGACCTGCGTGTCGAACGCGTGCACGACGGACGAGTCTTCGACGATCGGCGCTCGTTGGTGCGTGAGGCGCTGGCGCATTCGATGGTCGTCGTACCGATCGCAGCCGATCGACGTCATCACGCAGCCAATCATGACGGCGATTATCCAGCGCGTTGCTTGTACCATGGCGTGCCTCAGTCGCAAAAACAAGTACCTACACAACGCAGCCGTTCGGCTGAGGCGCCTCCAACGGGTAACCTGGCGCCTGCTTCGCGAAGGCGCGAAGACGCCGCCGCTGACCCGGCGTCCGGTCACCAGGACCTTTTCCTTCCGGCAGCGCGCGCTCAAACTCAGAATTGAGCTCGCCGCCCACGAGGATCGCCAAGCCCGTGAGATACATCCACAACATCAGAATTGCAGCCGCTCCGAGCGCACCGTAGGTTTCGTTGTAGCTTCCAAACTGCGTCACGTAGATTTTCAGACCAAAGGAGACGATTAGCCACAGCACACACGCGACGATCGAGCCCGGCGTGATCCACACCCAGTCCTGATCGACATCCGGCGCGGAGTAATAGATGATCGCAATGCCGAGCGAGGCCAACGCGAAGGCAAGCGGATATTGGAGCACCGACCAGATGTCGGCGGCGAGCGATCCGAAACCCGTTACCGATTCGATGTAGCGGGCGTTCATTGGGCCCACCAGCAACAGCACCGTTGCCCCGATGATGAACAGCGCAAGCCCCAAGGTCAGCGCAATCGCAAGCAACCGAACTCTCCACCACGGACGCGATTCGGTGACTTCGTAAGCGCGATTCAAGGTCGAAACAATCGCCGTCAGTGCGGATGAGCTGGTCCACAACGCCCCGAGTACGCCGAGGGTGAGCAATCCACCGTTATTCCCCGCGGCGAGTTCGCTGATTTGGTCACGCACCAGTGTCACAATCTCGGCCGGTGCAATCCGGTTGATGGCGTCAATCAAGCTGTCGAGAACGGAAAAAGGGAGATAGCTCACGAGCGCGACAAGAACGATCAAGGCCGGCGAGAGCGCGAGCGCCAGATAGTACGCCAGCTGCGCCGCCATACCGAGACAGTCATCTTCAATGACTTCTTTTGCCGTACGTTGGGCGAGCTCTGCTATGGAAATCGGCGGTTTGCGAAGACCCGGAAACATGCAGCGTGCAATGGCTGCAACCAATGTGCCTTCACGTTGGCCGCACGTTTGCTACCGGAGTCGAACCGGAGTGTTGCGATGGGGTCATTAGAGGCATCTCGGAGTCATACGTTAGTGACTACAGTTGCTGCCCTGGTTGGTCTGGCCGGTGTGCTTAACGTCGGGCTCGCCGCAGATGCCGAAGATCCCGATGGGCTCGTTCAACAAGTCGTCGCACAGACCACCCGCTCGGGCCTCGCACTTCGCGCGTCGCGTCATCTCGAGGCAGGGTCGGTCTCAGGTAAGCACCGCGGATGGATGGATGTCGATACCAGCGTGTCCCCTGCCGGAATATTCTCCTGGACCGTTCTCGGTGAAGGCGGCTCTGAGCGTACGCGAGACAAAGTCTTTCGCGCAGTCCTCGAGGCAGAGGTTGAGGCGGGGCGCGCGGGCTCGCGGGATGCCGCTGCACTGTCGCTCGCGAATTACCAGTTCGTCAACGAAGGCCCTGCAGGCGACGGACAAACACGCGTGCGGTTGGTGCCGCGCCGCGCTGACTCAAAGCTCGTGAACGGCAGTCTGATTGTGAGTGCCGATGGTCATCCCGTTCTTCTCGAGGGACGGCTCGCGAAGTCACCATCGTTCTGGGTGAAATCGGTGACCGTGGTCAAGCATTACGCGTGCATCGGTGGAGTTTCGCTGCCGGTGTCGGTTGAATCGCTGGCTGACGTGAAAATGATTGGTCAATCAAGCTTCTCGATGCGTTACCGCTACATGTCAGTCAACGGTCGCAGCGTCGGCCACAGCGCCTCCGCGGCGCCGGGGTTCGGCCCTTCGCCGGAGATCGTGGCATTGCACGCGCAGTCCAACGACGGCCAATAAAGCCGATTTGAACCTCAGCAAAATTAGCCGCTAGAACGTCACTCAATAGGCAGACTAAATTTTACTCTGCAGGCTCTGCGCCAACTTTGTAATCCATCCTTTTGGCGTCTGTAACGACAATCCGAACCCTAGCATCCTATTTCCAAGCGTGAACGTGTATGAAATTAAAACTGAGCTGTTAGACGCTTGGCATTTCAGTACACCATCAGGAGCAACTGCGCGCCTGAGGCACCACGGTTGAGGCAGCAAATCGCAACGTGGGAAGTCGGCAAAAGCCTTGCAGGGGCGACGGCAGGAGCGTGATTGACTATGACGACGATCTCGATTCGGATTGCGGGATCGAGGGGACTGACTGAACGGCCGGTGGCGCGGACGCTGCCAATTTCGTCAGTGGGGTCCCTGGCGATGCGCTGGTTCCGCAGTGTCTGCTGCATGATCAATGGCGGACACTTCAAAGTGCTGCACACCGAGCCCGATCGGCTCGCATTGCGCTGCGTCGCCTGCGGTCACATGTCGCCTGGCTGGCAAGTCGGCGCCGCGCGCGTCGGAAAGCGGACGCCTTCGACTCCCGATCGTGTTCGTGTTCGGCGGCCGGTCGCTGCGTAGCGGACAACGGCGGGCCCACCAGCGCCCGCCGCAGCGACACTCTTGCCTAGCGTTCATTAGGGCACGACTCGATATTTTCTGAGCACTTCGCGCACACGTTCGATTGGAATCGCTTCCGCGGTTCCAAAGCGACTCGTGACGGTCGTGGCCTGCAACAGCGAGTTGTAAACCGCTTCTTCGGTAGCTTCCAACGCCGCTTGAAAGAGCGGCGACACACCATCGGTAGGCAACAGCGTCCGCGGCTGCGGCGTGTCCGCGCCAAATCGCACGCGCAGCTGCGACGCGGTTGAAAACGCGATGGCGAAATCGCCGCTGCCGTTGCTGTACGACGAGCCGGTACGTGCGAGCCCAAACACGGCGCGCGCGGCAAGACGCTTGAGATCGCGCGCATCGATAGGCGCATCGGTGGCGACCACTATCATGCACGACCCGTCACCATGCTCGCCCTTTGTTGAGGGCGCATACGAATAGCGGCCGAGTTCCTTGCCGACTGGCGCGCCACCCATAGTGAGCACACCACCAAAATTCGATTGCACGAGCACGCCCACGGTATATGCGCCGTAGCGCGCATCGAGGCGTCGCGATGAGGTGCCGATACCCCCCTTCCACGCAAACGCGCGCGTGCCGCGGCCCGCGCCGACGCTTCCTTCATCTACCGCGCCCTCGCGCGCGGCCGTCAGCGCCGCCGCAACGTGTTCCGGCCGCACGCTCAACGCGCGGATGTCGTTCAGGCCGCCGTCGTTGGTTTCGCCAACGAGCGCGTTCACCGATCGCACGTCGCCATTACCAGGCTGATCGATCGTCCAGCGAACAAGGCCTTCCACTGCCGCGCCGACGCTCAGCGTATTGGTGAGTGCAATCGGCGTTTCAATCGTGCCGAGCTCGTCGACCTGTGTCGATCCCGCGAGCTTGCCAAAAGCATTGCCGACAAACACAGCGCCCGGCACCTTGTCCTGAAAGACGTTCCCGCCGTGCGGGACGATCACCGTGACCCCGGTGTGCACGCGATCCTCGATGTCGAGCGTGGCGTGGCCGACACGCACCCCGGCGACGTCGGTGATCGCGTTGAACGGACCGGGGGCGAACACGCCGGGCGCGAGCCCCAGGTCGCGGGCGCGTGGACGCGCGGTGTTCGAGCTCGAGCGATCCTGCGCCACGAGCGTGGCGCCGAGCCCGAGGAGGACGGCAAGTGCAAGACCTTTGACCATGCGGCATAATACTCTCCACGTTTCATGCGCAATATCCCGCTCGCTGCCATTCACGAGGCTGCTGCCTCCGTGTATCAGGCTGCGATCCGGACACCGCTCGTCCGCCTGGACCTGCCATTCGATCGAGCCGGATCGTCGCCGGAAATCTTTCTCAAGCTCGAATCGCTGCAACCGATCGGATCGTTCAAGATTCGCGGCGCGTGGAACGCAGTGCGCGCGCTGCCGCGCGATGCGATGGCGCAGGGTGTGTGGACCGTCAGCGCCGGCAACGCCGCGCAGGGAGTCGCGTTTGCCGCGCGCAGAGCAGGAGTGCCCTGCTCCGTGATGGTGATGGACACGGCGCCCGCCACCAAGTTGCGTTCGATCGAGCGTCTCGGCGCAGCCATCGTGACCGCCACCTACGACGAATGCTGGAAGACTGTGGAGCAGCACGCCTCACCGCTGATGAACGGCCAGTTCGTTCACCCGTTCGATGACGATCGGTTCATCGCCGGCAACGGAACAGCGGGACTCGAGATCCTCGACGACCTGCCTGATGTGGACACGGTGATTGCCCCGATCGGCGGCGGCGGCTTGCTGTCCGGGATTGGTGCCGCGATGCGTGCGCTCAAGCCCTCGGTCAAAGTATTCGCGGCCGAACCGGAAACGGCGGCGCCGCTCGCGACGTCATTGGAGCGCGGGGAGGCAAGCTACTTTCCGGGCTGGAAGGCCTCGTTCGTCGACGGCGCTGGCGGCCGCTCCGTACTGCCGACGATGTGGCCGTTGCTGCGCGATCTCGTCAACGGATCAATCGTGGTCTCGCTCGATGAGGTGCGTGAGGCGATGAAGCGCACAGCTGAACGTGTACACGTTGTGGCGGAGGGCGCTGCGGCGTGCGCCGTTGCTGCCGCACTAAGCGGTCGTGCCGGCGGCGGCAAGATCGTGGCGGTGGTGTCTGGCGGTAACATCGATCTCAAACGCTTTGCGGATCTGACGGGCGCCTGCGTGTAAGAGATCGGGGAGATAGAAAACAGGGAGATCTGGGAGATCGGGGAGGTAGAAAACAGGGAGATCTGGGAGATCGGGGAGATGGAAAACAGGGAGATCCGGGAGATCGGGGAGATGGAAAACAGGGAGATCCGGGAGATCGGGGAGATCAGGAAGGGCGCGCAACAAGAAAAAATGGACGAGGCAATTTTCGCTTTCTCCCTGATCTCCCTGTCCTCCCACACCGAAGGACTCTGATGGAACGTTTCGCCACTTCTGCTCCCCTCCCCAGCCGTATTCATCGTTTGCATGAACTCGCGCTCGATCTGTGGTGGAGTTGGCGGCCGACTGCGCGTCAGGTTTTTCGGCGACTCGATTACCCGCTCTGGCGCGCCACGGCGCACAATCCCGTGCGCATGCTGCGCACCATCGACGAAGCGCGTCTCGCCGCCGCCGCCCAGGACCCGACGTTCCTCGCGGTATATGACGAGGCGATCGCCGGTCTCGACGAAGCGCGTACCGCGCAGCGCACCTGGTGGGCCGCGAAGGCACCCGATCTCAACGGCAAAGTGATCGCGTATTTCTCAGCGGAGTTTGCGCTGCATCAGTCGTTGCCGATTTACGCCGGTGGTCTCGGTGTGCTCGCCGGCGATCACTGCAAAGAAGCCAGCGATCTGGGCGTGCCGCTCGTCGGGGTCGGGTTCATGTACCCGCAGGGCTACTTCCATCAGCGCCTGTCGAACGAGGGATGGCAGGAGGAGCATTACGAGCGCTTGAACTGGACCGACGCGCCGATTGCGACGGCCGTGACTCGCGACGGTAAAGCCGCGCTCACGGCGGTGCCGCTCGGCGATCGCACGGTGCTGGCGGCGGTGTGGCGCGTGCGCGTCGGGCGCGTTCGCATTTTCCTGCTCGATACCGACCTCGAAGAGAACGCGCCGTGGGACCGCGAGCTGTCGGCGCGCCTCTATGGCGGTGATCGCGAAACCCGCATTCAGCAGGAAATCATTCTCGGCATCGGCGGCGTGCGTGTGCTGCGCGCGCTCGCGATCGAACCGGCCGTGTGGCATCTCAACGAAGGCCACGCGGCGTTTGTCGCGCTGCAGCGCATTCGAGAGCTGGTGGAAAAAGGATCGTCGTTTGACAGCGCGTTGGAAGAAGTGCGGCAGACGACCGTCTTCACCACGCACACGCCAGTGCCGGCCGGCCATGATGCGTTTCCTTTTCATCTGGTCGAGAAGCATCTTGCCGGGTGTTGGGGCGAAATCGGCCAGTACCGGCAGCGGTTCTTGTCGCTCGGCGAGTACGACAACGGCAGCGGCTCGCAATTCAACATGACGGCGCTGGCGCTGCGGACCTCGTCGAGCGTCAACGGCGTCAGCGAAGTGCACGGCGAAGTGACGCGCGCGATGTGGCAGTCGATCTGGCCCGATCGCGCGCCGCACGACGTGCCGGTCAAGTTCATCACCAACGGCGTTCACGTGCCGACCTGGGTTGCCAATCCTGTACTCGACCTTTTCAATCGACACCTGGGCGCCGACTGGCTCGAGCACCACGACGAACCGGAGTTCTGGGAGCGCTTGGTGGAAATTGCGGATACTGACATCTGGGCAGCGCGGCAGCTGTTGCGCGGCGAGCTGTTCGTCTTCATCCGCGAGCGGCTGCGTCAGCGCTGGACGGCCGAACGGATCGGCCCGAGCCGCATCGTCGCGGGTGGCGCGATGCTCGATCCCGAGGCGCTCACGATCGGCTATGCGCGGCGCTTCACCGCCTACAAGCGTCCCGAACTGGTCTTTCACGACGCGGAACGGCTCGCGCGAATTCTTGGCTCGCCGCGGCGGCCCGTCCAGATTGTGTTTGCCGGCAAAGCGCACCCGGCGGACGACCCGGCCAAGCACCATCTGCAGCAGGTGTTCCGGCGTGCGCTCGATCCGATCGTTCACGGACGCATTGCGTTCATCGACGATTACGACATGCACGTCGCCCATTGCCTGGTGGCAGGTTGCGACGTGTGGTTGAACACTCCGCGCAAGCCGCTCGAAGCGAGCGGCACGAGCGGCATGAAAGCCTCGCTCAACGGAGTGCCGCATTTGAGTATCGGCGATGGCTGGTGGGCCGAGGGATATAACGGCCGCAACGGCTGGTTGATTGAAAGTCAAACCAACCCGGACGACCACAACGCCACCGACGCAGCGGACGCGGAATCGCTCTATCGCTTACTCGAAGAACAGGTGGTGCCGGCGTTTTACGAACGCGACGAACGCCAGGTGCCGGTGCGTTGGATTCAGATTGTGCGGGAGGCGATGCGATCGAATCTGCCGCGCTTCTCCGCGAGGCGGATGGTGAAGCAGTACGTCACCGAGATGTACGCGCCGGCCGCGACCCGCCTAGTGTCGCGCTAGCGCGAACCTGAAGGGCCACCCTAAATGAGGAGTCTTTTGACACTCTCCTTCGCTTCCTGATACCACTTCTTCCAGGCCGCAACGATTTCTTCCGAAGCAGCGTTCGCGCGCTCGGTCTCGAGACGGGCACGTTCCGCTTCGTCCACCAGCTTCAGCAACGCGCTCTCATCGCTCGAATCCGCCGACGCTAAAAACGTTGCGGTGGTCGCCACCGCCGTCGCAACGTGGCCCATCTCGGTCGCGCTGCTCTTGTCCGGCGTATCGAGATTGGTGTGGTAGTAGCGATCGGTGAAGTGCCAGTTGAGAAGAGCTGGCACGCCGGCGCGCGTGAACACCGTGTGATCGCTGCCACCTTCGTACGGGTTGGTGCGTACGATCCACCCGGTCTCGCGCGCGTGGCGAAGACACACAGCGAGATGGAGGTCGTTGAGGAAGTGGCCGCGGACGAGATCGCGCGACACCTCGCCCGCGCCCCACTCGGAGTGCGGGTCGGAGGGCCGCGGCCATATCGCCGACGGATCGGGCGACTTCTCGATCAGGAAGGTGCCACCCGTTTTGGCCGTGTCCTCACCAGTCATGTCCAGCGACATCATCGCCACCACACGGGCCGCGTCCGCGGGGTGATCCTTAATCCATCGTTCGCTGCCGCGATTCTCGTCCAGCCACATGAACGTGAGCGTCCGCGGCGGGCGTGGGACCAGCCCACGCGCAATGCCATTCTGAATGGCGCGGGCAGCGGCCAGCAGCGTGCCGACGCCACTGGCGTTGTCGTTGGCGCCGGGCTCCTGCACGTGCGCAACAAGGACGACGCGCTCGCTGGCGCGAGTCGTTCCGGCAATCTCCGCAATCAGCGTGCGATTGGGACCAGGATGAAATCTGGTCACGATGTCCACGTGCGCGCGCGACGCGGTGCGCAGTCGCTCGGCTGCACGCGGACTCGCCTTGAACGCGAAGGAATGCAGCGCTTGGTCGTAGGGAATGCTGCCCCACTGAAGCACGTCGGGGGTTTCGTCTGGCCGCGTATAACGCGCGACATCGGTCGAGACGACGCCGGCGGCGCCACGTTCGCGCACGGCGCGTGTCCAGAGCGATCCGGCTGCGCCGCTGCCAACGACGAGCGCGTCTTTCACGTTCTTGCCGTCGTAGTCGGCCGCCTGCGTCCCGGCGCCGACGTGGACGACAGGCAGCGTCACTCCACCCGCCGGAGTAGAAAATGAGTTGATGCACAGCGCGACGCGATCCTGCTCGCGCGAAAGTATGACCTGTCTGCGCGCGCCCGCGGACCCGTCGCGCTGCGACGAGGCAGGCTCCTCGATGGAGAGCGTACCGCGCTCCTGCTCCCAGCCGTATCCGCTGTTGGGAAACTCCTCGACGCGAACGGCGCCGCCATCGAATCCCCCAGCCCGCAGCTGTTCGCGGACGAAATCGATCGATCGGTTGTAGCCAGGATTTCCCGCAAGTCGCCAAAACGGACTCATGAAGCTGACGGTCTCGACAGCCACGCGCGTCTCGACCGCCGGAACGAGCGCGCGGTAGATCGTCTCGGCGCGCGAAGGGAGTACACGATCGAGCGTCGGTAAATGCAGCGTGCGCGGTTGTGCAACCGGCGCGGCGACGGCGGCGAGGACGACGAGCGAGGCGAGAACCCGCGCCACCTGTTTACAGTACAATGTGTCGGAGATGTCGCGAAAGTCGGTCGCCAACAAATCGCGCTGCGCGCTGTGCGGCGCGAAGGAAGTCTCGGAGCCGCGCGGCGAGGAGCGCTATTGCCGCGATTGCTGGGACAAGAAGATCGCCGTCGAAGAGATCGTCGCACGCGAGTTCGCGCTCAAGCGCTACATCCGCGCGCACAGCGCGGAGAAGTATCTCGTCTACCACTCCACGCAAAAGCGGCCATGCGGTCAGTTGATCGTCGTCGACGATGGGTACGATCTGTTTCTCACCATGACGCTCTATCCCGCTTTCGCCTGGGACGAGCCCGCCTACCATCTCGAAGGCGATCCCGAAGGCCGCACGTTCGCCGAACTGCTCGTCGACGTCGTCGCGACCGAAGTGATCGAACCGTGGGGCGGCGGCAAGTGGCATCTCGAAGTGTTCCGCGCGACTGCCGCCGAGCCCGAGGAATGGAATGGTGAGATGTAGGATTTTATATAATCGCCCCGGAGGGTTTGGGTTATGGAACGCCTTGTTTCCTGTGTTCTCACCGCGGCCGTCGCAACGGCCATTTCCGCCGGTGTGACGTTCGCTGGTCAAGGCGCGCCCGCCGCGCCCAGAAAGCTGGTGGCGCCGGTGAGGGGCGAGGCAAAAATCGAGATCACCAAGCCGGACACGAAACTGAGCGGCAACGACGTGGTCACGGTTATTCGTGTCAAGAACATGATGTCGGCGCCGATCGCCGGCTTCAAAATCGAAGAAAACTGGTTCAAGGGCGACGACGCGACCGGCGGTGATGTTTACCGTCACCCGCGCCCGTTCCAGCCAGGCGAGGTAATTCAGGTCACGCTGACGACGCCGCGCGCGCGCGTCGTGGGACGCACCAATCAGTACCAGTTCTCGCACGTCAACGGCGCGATCAAGCCGACCCAGGTGGCGAAGCTCGATCTGCCGAAGCCGCCGACTCACTGACGCACGCAATTCGACGTGAAAAATTCGAATTCACAAGGCGCCCGTGACCAACCGCGGGTGCCTTTCTAATTTCGCATTTTTCATTTCGCATTGACACGCGCGCCGTGCCTGTAGGAGCGGCGCCGTCACCGTGCAACCAGCTTCGCAGCCAAATCAGCCGCGAACGGCACCCGCCAGCTTTCGCCTTTGAAGATCTTCAGCAGCACGGTTAGCCAGACCATCACCGCGATCAACGACAACAGAAACGACAGCGCATAAACGGCCTGAAATGCGGCGGGGAGAAAGAACAGCATGCCGAAGGTCGCCAGCGACATCACAAAGATCAACAGCGAGAAGCCGCCGAAGAGCACGATCGACTGCGCCGCGTGAAAGCGGACCTCGCGGTGTTCCTGCTCGATGACCAGAAAGACCAGCCCCGACACCCACCACGCGAGATAACAGAGCAGGGCCGAGAGCCGAGCGTCTACACCGGTGCTCGTCGGCCCCGTCAGCTCGCCTCTGGTTTGATTGGCCGGCTGCTCAAACACCGGCAACTTTCTCGAATCGGACCGGCCCGTCGAAGCGTGGCACGGCGACGATCTGGGCCGGCGCCGTCATCACTTGCGCGGCTATCTGGTCGGGCGCCGGACGACGTTCGGCCCACGTCACTACGAGCGCGTCGCCTTCGCGACGCACGCCGGTGATGTGCACGCTGTAGCCGGCCGACGGGCGGCTTCCGAGAAAGACGGCGATGATCATATTGGCCGCGAAGTCCACGTTGGGCATTGGCCGGCCTGGGGCATGCGCGCGCCAGAGCGATTGAAACTCGGCGGCGGTTTTGGCGACGACCTGACGTGATGCGTCGATCGCGCTCATTTGATCGCTGGAGATTGGGGTCATAGGCACAGGTGCGGGAGGTGCGACCGGCGCGGAAGGTGCGGTGCGGTTCGCGGGCGCGTCAGGTGCGACGGGTGCGGTGCCAGGTGTAACCGGTGCGCCAGCGGCCGGCGGCACTGGCCGGTTGCCAACACCAGGGGAGGTGCGGTTCACGGGTGCATCGCTCGGAGTGCCAACGGCTGCTGACGTGGGACGCGGCATCGGCACGCCCGGCACGACACGGAACACCAGCTCGCGCGCGACCATCGGCCGATCACCGAGCCGCGACTGCGCTTCGATGCGCAACACGTAGAGCCCGGGCTCGAACTTTTCCAGCATGAATCGGCTCGTCACGCCGTATCCGCCGGCGCTTCCCGCAAGCTCCGAGCTGTCGCGCTCGTCGCGTGTTTGATACACCGTGGTCCCACCCTCGGCTTTGACCGTGAGGTTGATGTCGACCTTGTGCGGCTGTCCGGAATTGGTCTCATACACCTCGGCGAACACGGCCACCTCGTCGTTCTGCGGGAACTCGCGGAAGGTCGTCATCGGAGCGGGCAACAGTTTCGCCAGCGGATCCTTTGGCCGCGCCGTCGGCGCCAGCGAGCTCGAGCCCGATGTGATCGCGATGCTGCTCATGAGCAGCGGCTCTTTCGAGAAGTCCGGAACTTCGAGATCGTAAAGAACCGAGCCGGCGCGCTTCGCGTTGGCCTCGCGCGCGGCCACGCGCAGCTGATAACGGCCGGGCGGCAGGTCGAGCGAGGAGATTACGCGGAAGCCAGCGGCGCGCAGGCGCGGTACGGTGTCGGGCTTGAGCGCCAGGTTCACCGTGCTGCGATCGCCGGCGGAGATCTTTCCGTCCATGTTGGTGGCCGTCATGGCGATCTCGAGGTCGTTGGCAAACGTGCCGTTCTTCTCGGCGAGCGGCAGATCGCGTCCGCCGATGAGCGTCGAGACCACCACGGATGCATTCGGCGCCGGGCCCTTGAAGATCGCGGCCGTCGCCGCCATCGGCAGCGCCGAGACGGCAACGGGACTGGTGAGCGCTTCGCGCAGTTCCGGTGAGGCTTCCTTCGGTCCGGCAAGCCTGGCATCGGCCGCCCGCCCACGCGGCGCGACATATCCGCGTCGCGCGCGCACCGTTACACCGGGCCGGTTCACTTTGACTTCGATTTTCCTGAATCGCCCATCGCGGCGATCGTTGCTCGGATAGTAGCCAAGCACGTAATACGAACTGTTGTCGTCGACGATACGCTGAAACGCCTCGTTGATGTTGTTGGTGTTGACCACGGCAAACCCGCCGGTCTCCTCGCCGAGTACACGCAGGCTGTCCTGTCCCAGGCGCTGCTCGTTCTGGAGCGCGGTCGTCGACAGGCCCAGGGAGGGATCGTCCGGGAAGCTCGAGATCTCGATCGCGTCCTCCAGGCCGGTCAGGAGACCGCGGGCGTCGACGCCGTAGATCGACACGTTGGCGCGCGTCGTCGCGGCGATCGCCTCACGCGTGGAGTCGAGCACCGAGGTGGCCTCGCGGTTGTTGAACACGTCGTTGATGTCGTAGTCGATGCCCTCGCTGAAGAAGACAAGCGCCTTGCGGCGGCCGCGAACGTTTTCGAGATATTCCGCGAGTCCTTTGATCGTGGTGAGCGTGTTGCGCGCCTGGTAGCCGCGCTCTACGTCGTCGGGGTCGTTGATCCGCTCGTTCTCGTTGCGCAGGCCGCGCGTGCGCGCTTCCTCCTCGACGCGATTCAGGATTGCCGAACGCAGCTTGCGGCCCATGAATTTGTCGATCGCCTGCAGCAGCAAGCGCGGATTGCTGGTGAACTCCTGCGCCGCATCGGAGCGGCCGCCCGTGGTGACCACGGCGGCCATATCGTTGGCGCCGATATAGCGCTCGACGAACTGCCGCGCGGCGCGCTTGACCAGCTGGGAACGAAGCGGATGAACATGCAGATCGTCGAGCACGATCAGATACACGCGGCCTTCATTCACACGCTGATTGGTCTGCACGTCGGGTTCGATCGGCTTACTGGCAAACAGCGGCCGCTCGGCACGTTCCACCGGCAGGTGCACGAGCGCAAAGATCGACACCTTCTGCGGTTTGCCGTCCTCGAGCACCTCGAAATCGCTGGGCGCGAGACCGGCGACAAACTTTCCTTGCGCGTCGAGCACGCGCGCGTCAACTTCGACGTAGTTGACTTCCGCTTTGAACGTGACGGGAGGTTGCTGATTGGGATCTTGCGCCGGCGCCGGAGTTTGCGGCGCACTCTGTCCGGCCACTTGCGCGCTCAATGCGAGCGCCAGCGCACACGTGGGCAACGTCTTTCGAAGCATAGATTTACTCTACCCCGTTTATGACGCCGGTAGGGTGCAGTTCGGTTCCTGTCACGCGCCCTATCGCTTAGATGTGAAACACGATCGTCGCGCTCCACAGACCGTCCTCCTGGCGAATCCGGAGGCCCTGATACATCACCCCTTTGGACGTTGCAAGGCACGTTGCGCGGCGAACGGCTGGACCGTGCCCGGCACACGATCAAAGCGTCGATCAAAGCCGCCGTCCTTTTCGTGCAGCTCCAGCTCGGCATGACGCGTGAGCCAGCCGCGCGTGTCGAAGCGGTAGAGCAACTCGGTGAGGAAATCCACGAGCACGAGATCGAGCTCGGGAGCATCGAGATCCACCTCCTCGGGACGCTTCGGCTCCACCCGATCGAGCACGGTAATACTGTCGGTAAATGCTGCGGAAGCGTCGGCAAAGAGGTGCGGTAGCTGCGTGCCTGTCACCAAAACCGCGATGTCGGCCGCCTGGTCGAGAAACGTATAGGGCACGGGATTTGCGGGCTGCAAGATCAGCAGAAAACTTTCCCGCCGAGCTCCGCGTCATAGAGATCAGCGGGTTTCGGCCGGTGTTGAACATCATTTACAACCGCGGACCTGGAACGCTACGTCCCGTCCAAATTAGTATTTATACTGAAGAATTGAGATGTCCATCGACGTGCGCGCCGTACAACAGGCGCTTCGGGATCAGGGTCTTGATGCGTGGTTGTGGTACGACTTTCAAGGCGCCAACCCCATCGCCCAACGGCTGGCTGGCATCGGTAGCGACGGCGGCCATCTCGCGTCGCGCCGCTGGTTCTACCTGATTCCCGTTACGGGCGAACCGCGTGGCCTCGTTCACAAGATCGAGCGCCATAATCTGGATCGCTTGCCTGGCGAGAAAACGGCGTACGCCGGCCGCATCGAGCTCGCAGCGGGTTTGAAGAAGCTGTTGTCAGGCGCGCACCGCGTCGCGATGGAGTATTCGCCGAACGGCGCCATCCCGTATGTCTCGCGCGTCGACGCCGGCACGCTCGAGATGGTCCGCGGCCAGGGCGTAGACGTGGTTTCGTCCGGTGACCTCGTCCAGCAGTTCGAAGCGCATTGGACCGACGCCGCCATCGCCAGCCACAAGGCCGCGGCCGAGCGCTTGTATCGCATCAAGGATCGCGCTTTCGAGACTGCCGCCGCGCGCGTGCGCGACGGCAGCGCGTTTACCGAGTACGACCTGCAGCAGTTGATGTGGCAGTGGTTCGCCGAGGAGGGGCTGACGAGCGATTCTGCGCCAAACGTATCGGCGCAGGAGCACGCGGGCGATCCTCACTACCTGCCCACTCAACATCACAGCCGGCCCATTCGTCCCAACGAGCTGCTGCTGCTCGATCTCTGGGGCAAGCTAAAGACGCCAGGGGCGGTATTCGCCGATATCACGTGGGTGGCATTCACCGGCAGTGAGGTGCCCACAGAGATGACCAAGGCGTTCAGGGCGATTGGCGACGCGCGCGACGCCGCCGTGCGCGTGATCGAGGAGGCCGCACGCGCGGGCCGCGACGTGCGCGGCTACGAGGTTGATCGCGCGGCGCGGACCGTCATCGAACAGGCGGGATACGGCGCCTATATCCTGCATCGCACCGGTCATAGCCTCGGCGAGACCGTGCACGGCAACGGCGCGCATCTCGACGACTACGAAACACACGACGAACGCCGGTTGCTGCCCGGAACCGGCTTTACCATTGAGCCGGGCGTCTATTTCGATCGATTCGGAGTACGAACAGAAATCAATGTGGTGTGGGGGCCCGAGGGCCCGGAAGTGACCGGCCCGCGACAACAGGACATCATCGCGTTGAAGTAGCCCAGGGGTTAGTTGGAGGACGTCAATGTCTACGCGGAAAACTACGGTATTTTACGTAATGCTGATCGCGATTGCGTCGCTGGCGGTCGGCATGGTGATCGCGTCGCGTCTGGATCTGTCGCCGCCCTCGACAGCGCAGGTCATCGGCGTGCCGCCGTCGAACAGCGCGCCGCTCGGCGGGCCAATTGATGCGACGACATTCCGGAACATCGCGAAAGTCGTGACCCCGTCGGTCGTGAACATCCGGACCGAGTCGCGGCAGCGTGCGCAGGAACTCACCGATTTCTTCGGCGGCGGGGGCGACGATCTCCTCGAACGTTTCTTCGGCGGCGGCCAGGGCCAGGGCCGTCAGCGTCCGCAGCCGCGCGACCAGATTTCGGTTGCCGCCGGCACCGGGTTCGTGATCAGCAAGGACGGCCTCATCCTCACCAATAACCACGTCGTCGAGGGCGCCACCAAAATCGAGGTGGGTTTCTACGGTGACGAGACCGACGTCACCTACCCGGCGAAGATCGTCGGACGCGATCCGCTCACCGACAGCGCGCTCATCGAGCTCACTGAAAAACCGCGTCGTGATCTGATCGAAGTGAAATTTGGCGACTCGGCGCAGATGCTGCCGGGCGATTGGGTGATGGCCATCGGCAACCCGTTTGGCTTGAGCCACACGGTGAGCGTCGGCGTGATCAGCGCTACTGAGCGACCATTCCCGATCGCGGACACGCGCTGGCAGGACGTGCTCCAGACCGACGCGGCGATCAATCCGGGCAACTCGGGCGGCCCGCTGCTCAACATACGCGGCGAGGTTGTGGGCATGAACTCCGCCATCTATGCCGACGCGCGGCAGGCGGGCAACATCGGCATCGGTTTTGCGATTCCAATCAACGTGGTGCGTGAACTGTTGCCGCAACTCCGCGGCGGCAAGGTCACGCGCGGTGTCATCGGCGTCACCATTGGCGACGTGCCGGCCGAGGCGCTGGCGGAATTCGGCTTACGTGAGCGCCGCGGCGCGTTGGTGCAGAGGGTTACCCCAGGCCAGCCGGCGGCGAAAGCCGGCATGGAACCGGGTGACGTGATCATCGAATTCAACGGCAAACCGATTCGCAAGCGCGATGAGCTGGTCGGCGCGGTGGTCGCAACGCGCCCTGGCACCACCGTGCCTGTGAAAGTGCTGCGCGACAAGCAGGAGCGGACGCTCAATCTGACGGTTGAAGAACTCGATCTCGAGCAGGAGACGGGCCGCCAGTCGCGACGCAACGACGTCACTCCAGGCGACGAAGAGACGCACGGCTTCGGCCTCACGCTCAGCCCGCTCACGGCCGACATCGCTCGTCGTTTGCGGCTGCCGGCCGACGTTGATGGCGTTCTTGTGTCGGATGTCGATCCGACAAGCACCGCCGCACGCGCCGGCATTTCGCGCGGCGACGTGGTTCTTCAGGTCAACCGCCGGCCGGTGCGCACGCCGCAGGAGGCAAGCCACGCACTCGACGCGGTTCCGTCGGGCGGCACCGCGTTTCTCCTGTTGATGCGCAACGGTCAGCAGACATTTGTGACCGTGCGCAAGCAGTAGGCTCGCGTCGCTCGCGGTGCCTGGGGCGCCTATAGTGCTGTAGTGCCTTGGGGTGCCTTGGGTGCGCGTGCTGGGGGCCAAACAGCACCTAGCACCCGCACTCCAGGCATTCTAGGCCCGCTGGACGCCGACACTTTAGGCACCTGAGGCACCTCTGCCTGCGATATCATCCGCCCCCATGCCGCTAGAGCGGGAAATCAAGCTGCGCTTTGAGACACCGGACCACGCGCGCGAACGCGTGCTCGCGATGGGGGCGACGCCGCTTCGCGGACGCCGCTTGCAGGAAGACTTCCTTCTCGACACCAACGACGACACGCTCTACCGCAGCCGATGCGTGATGCGCGTTCGCAACGAAGGCGGTAAGGGCCTGCTCACGTTCAAAGGCCCCGTACAACCCGGCCCGATGGGGCTGCGCGAAGAGCACGAGACCGTAGTGTCCGACGCCGACACGCTGCTGTGCATTCTGCAGGAGCTCGGACTCCATGTCTGGTTCCGTTACGAAAAGTACCGCGAGGAGTTTGCGGCCGAAGACGTCATCATCGCGATCGACGAAACGCCTGTGGGCACGTTTGTCGAAATCGAAGGCGGCGAGGAACACATTCACCAAACGGCGGCAGCACTCGGCAAGATCCCGGCCGACTACATCACTGACTCCTATCGGACCCTGTTTCTGCAGCATCGCGCCCTGCATGGCCTGACAGACAGCGACATGCTGTTTGCAGCTGGCGGGGTTCACTCCTGACCTCTATCGACCTGTCCACATGGCCCGCCATGGTGCTGACCGCGGGCCTGGCAACACGACTGCGGCCGCTCTCCGATCTGCGCGCCAAGGCGGCGCTGCCCGTCGCCGGCGAGCCGCTCATCAGCCGAATTCTTCGCTGGCTGCACCACGCAGGCGTGCGGCGCGTCGTGATGAACCTGCACCATCGTCCCGAGACCGTGACCCGCATCGTCGGTGATGGAGCAGACTGGGGACTGCAGGTTCGTTATTCGTGGGAGATGCCGATTCTTGGATCCGCCGGTGGTCCCAAGCGCGCGCTGCCTCTGCTCGAAGCGGACCGGTTTCTGATCGTCAACGGCGATACGCTCACGGATTGCGACCTGCAGGCCGTCGCCCAACGGCACGTCGGCAGCGGCGCGCTCGTGACCATGGCAGTGATCCGGAAGGAAGCCGACCGCGTCGTCGTCGCCGGCGACGACGAGATCGTGACCGGTTTTGCGAAGCGCTCGGGCGACGCGTCCGTTGGATGGCACTTCATCGGGGTGCAGGCAGTCACCGCCGCCGCTTTCGCTGCGGTTCCAGACGACGCGCCTTTTGAAATCGTCAAGGAACTCTATCCCGCATTGATCGCGCGCCAGGCAGGGTCGGTGCGGGTGTATCGCTCCCGTGCTGAGTTTCTGGATGTCGGCACGCCGGCCGATTACTTGTCGACGGTCGACGTCGTGAGCAGGCGCGAACGGCGTGAGCTGGATCGCGGCTCAGGCACAACGATCGACCCCACGGCGCGCGTCGCTCATTCGGTCCTATGGGATCGCGTTCACGTCCGGGAATATGCCGAGCTCACCGATTGCGTCGTCGGCGACGACGTCGTGATTTCACTCGGAGCGTCGTACCAGCGATGCGTGATCGTCAACGGCGCGGCCGGACTCGAGGTCAGTCCGTTCTGAGTCGCCACACCTGAATCGCGTCGAGCGGTTTATCGAGGGTCGTTTCGGGGTCTTCCCGGCGGTTCCGGAAGCGCGTCTCCCAGAACAACGGCACCCATCGTGGCGGCGCTGCCTCACTGCGAAACTCCAGCCGATAGCGCGTGTGGCCCGACTGCAGCCGTTCCAGGAATCGCGCGCCCGCAGGAGTTGCGGCAAACCGCTGTGCGTAGGTTTCACTCAACACTAAATATTCCGGCCAGCTTGCAACCTGGTCCATCTGCGACGGCGCGAACGGCCACACCTCGAAGCAGCCGAGCGGAGGCACGTATTGCGCGTCTATGGTGACACCAACGCTCGTGCCGCACGGAATGTCGCGCGTAATCCACGCCACCGCTGCATACCGCGCATCGGCATGGAAGGCACGATTCTGTCCGATCGCGTTGACGAGGCTGACGCCGATCACGAGCGCTGCGATCGCCCGCGGAACGATGCGTGGCACCTCCGCGTGGAGAAACAGCGAACGAAGAAAGAGGCCGCCAAGCACGGCCGCAACTGGAAGCCAGCCGATAAAGAAGCGGTCATAGACGTACATCACGACGCCAAGGAAGCCGACGACGTAGGTAGCAAGCGGCACCATGAAGCTCGCGAGACGGCGGCCATGCCGCGAGTAGATTTCCCACACACAGGCGCCAAGAAACGCGAGCATCAATGGCACGCCGGCGGCCCATACAAACGTCACCGCGACGGCCCTACCCAACTGCAGGTACCCGACGGCCGAGTGGGGAAACATCTGAAATTTGCTGAGGCTGTTGCTCGTCATGAACCGAACGTGGTCGGCAAAGCGGTCCCACGCCCATGGAATGCCCTGACCAATTGCAAAAGCGGCGAGGGCTGCCGCGCCAATGAGATAAACACGGCGATCGTGTGCGCGCCCGAGCACCAGCAGCACCCCGATCGGCGCGGCGAGATAGTAGCCGTATGCCTGGTCCTTCACCGCGAGGCTCAGACCAACGCTCACCGCGAACAACGCACTGGCTGTCAGGTCGCGGCGGCGCCCGAAACTCAGCCACGTCCACCAGCTCGCCGTCATCAAAAACAAGTGAGGCGTTTCGAGATTGGCAAATGGTCCGAAGTAAACGACTGTCGGACTGAGCGCGAGCAGCGCGACGGCAAAGGCCCCGGCAATGGAATCGCCGAACTGTCGGGCGATGTCGAACGTCATCGCGAGCGTGAGGAACAGCAAGCCAACGCTCACGAGACGAATGACCAGCAGCATCAGCGGCGCAACTGTGGGATCGAGCAATGGCAAATCGAACAGGTCATGAGCCCACTCAAACGGCTGCAGTACCAGTGTGATGAATGCTGGATATCCGCTTGGCCAGCGCAGATTCCATTCTCGAAACAGCTCCGCGCTTGCTCCGAGGGTGTCGAGTGGCAAGAGCTCGTCGCCGGAAAACTCGCCGTGCACCCACACGCCGTAGTCGATGTGCCACAGCGCCATCCCCAGACCGATCGCCGCCGCCGCGATAAACCACTTGTCCCGACAAATCGTTGGGACCGGCGGCAAACAGGGCGAGTCAGACAGCCGCAAGATGCCGAGCGCGGCGACGTATAAAAGAGTGAAATAGGTCAACGCGACCAGGGCGAGCGGCCACAATTGCCGGATGCGCAGTTCGCGATAGGTGATCGATCGCGGTAACAGTGGCCCAGGATGCGTGATGCGTCCGCGGCTGCCCCACTGCCCCAGTATCAGCAGTCTTCCACCCCCTGCTTCGAGGTAGCGAACGCGAAACGAGTGGACGCCACGATCAAGAAACACCTCGCCCACCACGTTGTGCGGTGCATGCAATCCACCGTTGTCGACGACCAGACGTTCGTCGATCCACAACCAGCTCCCATCGTCCGACTTGGTCGCGAATCGAAGGACGTTGGGTTGGTAGGTCACCAGCACGCCGGTCCATTCGACAGTGAACTGCGACAGTTGATTGAGCTCGGCATGACTCGCGAGCGTCTCGGTTGAGATCTCGCGTTCGACGGTTTCGCTAATCGGCGGACCGGACCAGGAGTCGTTTGCGTAATAACGTGCAACGGTGCCGGTTTCGAGCGGTGCGGGCGCCGCCCACCGTGCAGCGACGAGGGCGACGATGAGTGACAGAAGCAGAAGGTACGCGACTTGGCGCGCGCGCATCGAAATGTAGAATAGTTCGGATGTTCCGCAATTCGGCCATCCGGATGTGCATGGCTGTCGTCGTCTCGGCCGCCGCCAGCGCGTGCTCGGATACGCCGACCAGCCCGTCACGCACGCTGACGCCGTCTGCCGGCCTTGTCGCACTCGAGCAGCTCGCCGTTCCGGTACCCGCCGCAATTAGTCCCGACCTACCGAATGTGCTCGGCGCAACGCGATTTGCCGCATTTGGCGACAGCATCACGTACGGTGTGCTTGCCAGCTACGACGGCTCGATCCTGTACGACGGTTCGCCGGGATCGTATCCGGCGCGGCTCCAGCTCGGTCTTTCTTACTATCACCCGCTGCAGGCCAGTCTGTTTCGTGTGTTGAACCGCGGCGTTCCCGGTGAACCAGTTATATCGGTGCCGGGATTCGAGGGTGGTTCCGTGCGCATCGATTCGGTCCTGGCGGTCGATCGTCCGCAGGTGCTGCTCCTGCTCGAAGGGATCAACGACTTAGCCGGTGGCATTCCAGTGGACACGATCGCGGCAGGCCTGCGCAGGATCCTCGACCACTCGGTCGCCGCCGGAGTGCCTGTCGTCATTGCGACGATGTTTCAAACCTATGAAGTCGTAAATGGTAAAGGGGAATTTCGCAGCAATGGAGCAGCCGACGTTCCTGCGTTGAATGATCGGATTCGGCAGATCGCACAGCGACAGAACGTGTATCTAGTGGACTTGTACGCTGCGTTTGGCGCCGACCGCAACCTCGTGGGCGGCGATGGTCTTCATCCCACCGACGAAGGTTACGATCGAATGGCAACTGCCTTCCTGGCAAAAATTCACGAACGATTCCCCGTTCGGGGCTCCTTTCAGTGACCCAGCCGGATGACGGCCGGATCCGCATTACCCAGTACCTCACCCGGGAGGGTCTGACCGCGAACGTCCTCCAGGTGTTGCCGCTGACGGGAGACGCGTCGGACCGGCGCTATTTTCGCGTTCTGCTCCGCGACGACGACTCAATCGTGCTGGCGTTGCACGCGGGCGAAATTCACTTCGAGACAATGTCGTTCGTGAGCGTGGCGCGGTTGCTGAGCGCCGTGCCGCTCCCGGTTCCGCGCATCCTGCACCACTCCAATCCGCTTGGCATCATCGCGCTGCAGGATCTCGGCGATGTCACGCTGCAGGCGCACCTCGGCGCCGCCACACCCGATCAGCACGACGCGCTGTACCGGCAAGCGGTCTCGTTTGTGACGAAGCTCCAGGCGCGCGGAGCGGAGCTTGCGGCCAACGAGTACCCTCCCTTCCGGATTGCGTTCGACACCGACAAGCTGTCGTGGGAGTTCGAGTTCTTCTATAAATGGTTTTTAAAGGCATATCGCGGCGCGTCGCCGTCGCTGCCGGTGCAGGAAGCGCTGTCGCGCGAGTGGGCCGCGATTGTCGAGGAGCTCGCCAGCGAGCCGCGGGTGTTGTGCCACCGCGATTATCACAGCCGAAATCTGATGTTGCGCGGCGGTGAGCTGTTCATCATCGATTTCCAGGATGCGCGCATGGGGCCGGAGACCTACGATCTCGTCTCGCTGCTGCGCGACTCCTACGTGGATCTCACGTCGCGCCAGGTGGACGAGCTGATCGCGTACTTTCTCGCGCTCAAGCACGGCGCGAAAGGGGTGTCTGCCGATGAGGAGGCCGAATTTCGCCGGCGTTTCGACCTCATGGCGCTGCAGCGCAACTTCAAGGCGCTCGGCACGTTCGGGTACCAAACGGTCAGCCGCGGCAATTCGGTGTACATCCAATACATGCCGCGGACGTTGAATTACGTGCGCGTGAACCTCTCCAAATACCCGCGCTTCGGCCGTCTCCAGGAACTGCTTGGGCCGCTGATCGACGAACTGCGTTAGCCAGGGGCGAACCTGGGGCACCTTGGACACGTTCGGCATCCCACGCACGCTGAGCACCTTGCTCACCCCAGGCACGTTCCGAACCCCTGCTAAGATAAGAATTTGGCCCATTTCCCAAGGAGCTGTCTGTGAGCAGCCCTCGCTTTGGCGTGTCCACGCACCTGTTTCACGACCGACGCCTCGACCGTGAGCACCTGGTCGAGATCGCAGCGCATGGCTTCGAGTGCGTCGAAGTGTTCGCCACGCGGACCCACTTCGACTATCACGACAGCGTCGCCGTGCGCGCGCTGGCGGAATGGCTCGAGGACACGCGTCTGGTCCTGAACTCGATGCACGCGCCGATCAACGCGAGCCTGATCGACGGCCGGTGGGGCGAGACCTTTTCCAACGCGATCACGGATCAAGCGCTCCGTCAGCGGGCGGTCGCGGAGGCGGAAGCCGCGCTGGCCATCGCGCAGACCGTGCCGTATCGCCACTTGGTTGTGCACCTGGGCGTTCCCGACAGCTGGAAGCCCTCGTCCGGCGATAACAACCGTGACGCGGCGCGACGCAGCGTCGAATCGCTTCAGGAGATGGCCCAGAGAGTGGGCGTTAAGCTCGCGCTCGAAATCATCCCGAACAGCCTGTCGAGCGCCGAACAGCTCGTGTCGCTCATCGAGCACGATCTCGACGGCGCCGACGTGGGCATCTGCATGGACGTCGGGCACGCGTTCATGATGGGCGACCTGGCAGACGCGATCGAGACGTGCGCCGAGCACCTGGTCACGACGCATCTCCACGACAACAAACGCCAGTCGGACGATCACCTCGCGCCCGGCGAAGGTGCTATCGACTGGCCGGCCACGCTGATGTCGCTGCAGAAAATCGGCTACGAGGGCGTCTGGATGTTCGAAGTCGCGAACACGTCGACCGCGACCGCGGTGCTTGCCCAAACCGACAAGGCACGCCGCCGCTTCGACGAGCTTCTGGGATTCGACTTCGCACCGCACCCGGAGCACCCATCGCACCCAATGCACGTCGATCCAGACCACCCGGAGAAACTGTGACGCACGTCACGATTGACAAGATCGGTGAGCACGTCGGCAAAGCCATCACCATAAAAGGCTGGCTGCACAACCGCCGCTCGAGCGGCAAGATTCATTTCCTCGTCGTCCGCGACGGAACCGGATTCCTGCAGGTCGTGATGGGCAAAAACGATGTGCCCGAAGCGACGTTCAAGGCGGCCGACCATCTCTCGCAGGAAAGCTCGATCGTCGTGATCGGCACCGTGCGCGAAGACAAGCGCGCCAAAGGCGGCTACGAACTCACCGCCAATGCGCTCGAAATCGTCGGACCGGCGCAGGACTACCCCATCACGCCAAAGGAGCACGGGGTGGACTACCTGATGGACCGCCGCCACCTGTGGATTCGGAGCGAGCGGCAGACCGCCATCCTCAAGGTGCGGCACGAAATCATCGATGCGGTCCGCGACTACTTCAACAGCAACGGCTTTATCCTCTGTGACACCCCGATCTTCACCCCCGCGGCTTGCGAAGGAACAACGACCCTGTTTCCGGTGCAGTACTTCGAAGACAACACGGCCTATCTCACGCAGAGCGGACAGCTTTACAACGAAGCCAACGCCATGGCGCTCGGCAAGGTGTATTGCTTCGGGCCGACCTTCCGCGCTGAGAAAAGCAAGACACGCCGCCACCTGACGGAGTTCTGGATGGTAGAGCCGGAAATGGCCTACGCGGATCTCAACGATGTGATCGCGGTGGCCGAAGGCTTGATCACCTCCGTCGTCGCGCGTGTGCTCGACAAACGTCGCGGCGAGTTGACGCTGCTCGAGCGCGATACGTCAAAGCTGGAAGCTGTGAAGACGCCCTTTCCCCGGATGACGTACGACGAAGCGGCGACGCTTCTGGTGGAAACAGGTCTGCCGTTCCAGCACGGGAACGATCTGGGTGGAACCGACGAAACGGTGCTGTCGCAGCAGTTCGACAAACCGTTGTGCGTAACGCACTACCCGGCGGCGGTGAAGGCGTTCTATATGAAGCCGGACCCGGCGCAGCCCGATAAGGCGCTGTGCGTCGACGTCCTCGCGCCGGAGGGATACGGCGAGATCATCGGCGGCGGTCAGCGTCTGGACGACTACGACCTCCTCGTGCAGCGGATCAAGGAACACAATCTGCCGATCGAAGCCTTCGAGTGGTATCTCGACCTACGGCGCTTCGGCACTGTGCCCCATGGCGGTTTCGGTATGGGAATCGAGCGATGCGTGGCGTGGATCTGCGGGCTCGAGCACGTGCGCGAAACGATTCCGTACGCGCGGATGCTTTATCGGCTATATCCGTGATAATTCGAAATGCGAAAAACGCATGCAAGGTGCCGCCGGCGGCGAGCCGCTGCAACCACGCGCTTGCGAAAGGCCCGGAACCCGTTTCAATTTCTACTTTCTAATTTCTAATTTCGAATTGAGCATGAAGATCGGCTTCCTCTCCCTCGGCTGCCCCAAGAATCTCGTCGATGCGGAAGTGATGCTTGGCCTCGCCGAACAGGCCGGCCATGAGATCACCCCCGACGCCAACGACGCTGACGTGCTCGTCGTCAACACGTGTGCCTTCATCGATCGCGCGAAGAAAGAATCGATCGACACGATTCTCGAGATGGCCGAGTTGAAGAAGCAGGCGCCAGGACGACGGCTTGTTGTGACAGGCTGTCTGGCGGAGCGCTATCGAGAGGAGCTGCAGAAAGAGATTCCAGAAATCGACGCGGTGCTCGGAACCGGTGAGGTGCCGCGCATCATTGCAGCCATTGATTCCTCTGTTCACGTCCGCGCACACACGGCCACCTTTTATCGCAAGCCGCCGCGGTTCGGCGTCGACCTGCCAACTTACATTTACGATGCGGACACGCCGCGTCGACTGGCCACTCCGGGACATTACGCGTACCTGAAGATCGCGGAAGGCTGCGACTACAAGTGCGCGTTTTGCATCATTCCCAAGATGCGCGGCCACTATCGCAGCCGCTCGATTGAATCGATTGTCACGGAAGCGCGCGCGCTCGCAGCGCGTGGGGTCAAAGAGCTGCTGCTCATTTCGCAGGACACCAGCTTTTACGGCGTTGACCGGAAGGAACGTGGCGCGCTGCCACGTCTGCTGCGCGCGCTCAACGGTGTCGAGGGTCTGGAGTGGATCCGTCTTCTGTATCTCTATCCGACGACCATTTCAGATGACGTTATCGACGCGATTGCGCAGTGCGAGAAGGTCTGCAAGTACATCGACCTGCCGCTGCAGCATGCGTCGGATAGCGTGCTCAAACGCATGCAGCGTCCGGGAACGCGGCGCACGTATGAAGCGCTGCTCTGCAAAATCCGCGCGCGGATTCCCAACGTCACCTTGCGAACGACATTTATCGTCGGCTTCCCCGGTGAGACCGAGGAGGACTTCGCTGAGCTGCTCGATTTCATCGAAACTGCCGGCTTCGATCACGTGGGTGCGTTTACCTATTCGCACGAAGAAGGCACCACAGCGTACAACCTCGCGGACGACGTGCCGGCCCGGGTGAAGGCGCGCCGGCAAGCCGCGCTAATGTCGCGACAGAAGGAGCTGGCCAGCCGTCGGCAGGAGCAACGCGTTGGTGAGCGTCTCCGTCTGGTCGTCGACGGTCCATCAGAAGAGCATGAGCTCGTGTTGCTGGGCCGAATCCAAGGGCAGGCGCCCGAGATTGATCCCATCGTCTATCTGACCGAGTGCGACCCCGCAGCGCATAGGCCTGGTCAATTCCTCGACGTGGAGGTCGTCGCATCGAGAGAATATGACCTGATCGCGCGGCCACTGGTCCCGCAATCCGCTTGAATTGGCGCGGATTGGCCTTCTGCCCGGTGTTCAGCTATAGGCTTTCGGCAGAATGCTGATAGCTGATCGCCATGTTTACAAGTATGTAGCGGCGCACCTTCAGGTGCCCCCTCGCCACCCGAAGGGTCCACTGCGAGCCGAAGGCGAGCGGTCCTACCCGAGGCGAAGCCGAGGTCCCACCCCGAGGCGAGCGGTCCTCTCGCGTGCTAAACTAAACAGTCCGGTCGGCAGTCTGGGAAACCAGAGTGGGCCCTTTCGCCCACTCTTTTTCGTTTAGGGGTGTGTTTGACCCCACTGGAGCACATTCGGGAGATCGCCAGCCGCGTGGCTGCCACCTACGGCCTCGAGATCTTCGACGTTGCCATGCGCCGCGAATCCGGGGGCGAGGTTCTCCAGGTCGTGCTCGACCGGCCAGGACCGGCCGCGACGCCGGACGAAAGCGTCAGCATCGCCGATTGCGAGAAAGTCAGCCAGGAGCTCAGCACCATCCTCGACGTCGAGGACTCGGTGCCCGGCGCGTATACCCTCGAGGTTTCCTCGCCCGGGCTCGACCGGCCGCTGCGCAGCGCCGACGATTACCGGCGCTTCGCCGGTCGCGCGGCGAAGATCGTGACGCGTGAGCCGATCAATCGGCAAACAGCGTTTGCCGGCCGGCTCCGCGGAGTAGATGGAGATGACGTGCTGTTCGAGTCCGAGGGCGGCAAACAAATCCGCTTGCCGCTCGCGCTCATCAGCCGCGCGCGGTTAGATGTGGAGTTCTGAGAGTTATGACCAGCAGTAATCCGCTTCAGCAAACGATCGAAGCGCTCGCCAAGGAAAAAGGCATCGAGCCCGACGTCGTCATTCAGGCGATGGAAGAGGCTGTGCTCACGGCGTCCCGCAAGTATTACAAGACCGGCGAGGAGCTGAAGGCCAAGTTCAACCCCGAGAACGGCCAGATCGAGCTCTTCTCGGTGAAGACCATCGTCGACGAGGTCACCAATCCCTCGACCGAAATCTCATTGGCCGAGGCCAAGGAGATCTACGGCGAGGACGCTGAAGTCGAAGTCGGCTATCAGATCGAGTTTCCCAAGCGCACCGACGTGCTCGGCCGCATCGCCGCGCAAACCGCGAAGCAGGTGATCTTCCAGAAGGTGCGCGAGGCGGAACGCGAGATCATTTACTCGGAATACAACTCCCGCGTCGGCGAAGTGATGAACGGCCTGGTCAAGCGCTTCGAACAAGGCGACATCATCGTCGAGGTCGGCCGCGTCGAGGCGATCCTGCCGCGCAAGGAACAGTCGCGCGCGGAAAGTTACACGCAAGGCGATCGGCTGCGAGCGGTCATCAAGGGTGTGAGCAAGAGCGCGAAGGGCCCGCAAATTGTGCTCTCGCGCACCGACCCGGCGTTGCTCATCAAGCTGTTCGAGCAGGAAGTGCCCGAAATCTACGATGGCACGGTGATGATTCGCGGCGCGGTTCGGGAAGCCGGCGATCGGGCGAAGGTTGCGGTCTACTCGCGCGAACGCGACGTCGATCCCGTGGGCGCGTGCGTCGGCATGAAAGGCACGCGCGTGCAGGCGATCATCCGCGAGCTGCGCGGCGAGAAGATCGACATCGTTGAGTGGTCGGAAGATCCCGTGCAGTTCGTCATGAACGCGCTCTCGCCAGCCAAGGTGCAGCGCGTCACGATCGTCGACGACAAGGAAAAAGTGATGGAGGTCGTCGTCGAGGACAAGCAGCTGTCGCTCGCGATCGGCAAGAAAGGTCAGAACGTGCGCCTGGCAGCGAAGCTGACTGGATGGCGCATTGACATCAAGAGCGAAGAAGAAAAACGGAAGGAAGTCGAGGCTCAACTTGGGGCGCTCGAAGTTCCAGTCGAGGAGAGTGAGGCCTCGGTTGAAACCGCTGCGGCGGTCGAGACGACAAGCGACGTCGTTGAAACAACAGCCGAGGCGGTTGAGACGTCTCAGGCCGAAACCAAGCAGAGCTAACCGTTACACGAGGAAACACGTTGTCAACAGTCCGGGTTTACAAAGTCGCCGAACTGCTGGGCGCCTCCAGCGCGGAAGTGCTGCAGCTGCTCAAGAAAAATCACGGCATCGAGCTCAAAAGCGCGTCGAGCACGCTCGAAGAAATCGTGGCGCGTCAATTTGTCGAGCGGATCGCGCGTCAGCGCGGTATCGAGCTGCCCAAAGGCGACATCTTCTCGGAGACAGCGGCCAAGACGGTCAAGAAGCCGGGTGCGGCCGCAAAGAAAGGGGCGGCGCCGGCAGAGCCGCCCAAACCGGCCGCGCCGTCGCTTCCGCCGCCGCGTCTAATCAAAACCATCAGGCCGCCGGCACCGCCCGTAGCAGTGGCGCCGCCCGAGCCCACGGCGGTTGTCGAACCCACGCCCGCATCGCCACCTTCTTCGGTAGAAGCACCGCCTCTAGCGGCCCACAAGCCCATTTCGGAGCCCGTCGCGCCGGAACCCGCGGCACCCGCAGCCGAAGCTGCCACGCCGATCGCTGCTTCCCCGGAGGTCGAGACGCCGGCACCCGCAGGTCCGGAGCCACCGACGGCCGCCAAGCCGACGGTTCCCGGCCGCTTTGTGCCGCCCAGCATTCGTCTGCGCATCGAAGAACCTGGTCAGGCGCCGCCGAAAGCGCCGCCGCTGCAGCCGCGACGTACGGTTGTGCCGCCAAAGCCGGCGCCGCCACCCGCGAAGCCAGTGGCAGCGCCCGCGCCGCCACCGGCCGCCCGTCCTCCGGCTCCGCGTCCGGCATACCCGACGTCGGCGCGACCGGCTGCCGGCGCGACGCCCGCGATGATCGGCGGTCCGCGTCCGCTCCCCGCACAGCCCGTGCGTCCGGCGCAACAAGCGCGGCCCGGGACGATGACGGGACAGCGGCCGGGCGGCACCTATCACCAACGGCCACAGCCGCGGCCAGGCGCGCCGCGCCCGCAGCAAAGGCGTGAGGCGCCGGTTGCGCGGCCAACGCCGGTCGCACCCGAGCCGCCGCCGATCAGCCGCACCATCACGCTCGCCGAAGGCATGACGGTGAAGGATCTCGCCGACAAGCTCGATACGCGAGTCAAGGACGTGCTCAAGGCGCTGCTCGATCGCCGCCTGATGATGACGATCAACTCCACGATCGACATCGACACGGCGCGGGAGATCGCACGCCAATTCGGCGCCGAGGTCCAGACTCGCAGCTTCGAAGAAGAGCTGCTGGAGGTCGATGCCGAAGCTGCCGATGACAAGGATCTGGTGCCGCGCGCACCGGTTGTCACCGTGATGGGCCACGTTGATCACGGCAAGACCACGCTCCTCGACTCGATCCGCACCACGCGCGTCGCCGAACGCGAGGCCGGGGGCATTACGCAGCACATCGGCGCGTATCTCGTTCCCGTCGGCGAACCGGGTGAGAACCACATCGTGTTTCTCGACACGCCCGGTCACGAGGCGTTTACCCTCATGCGCGCACGCGGCTCGAAGGTCACCGACGTTGTCGTGCTCGTCGTCGCGGCGGACGATGGCGTCATGCCGCAGACGAAAGAGGCGATCGATCACGCGCGCGCCGCGAACGTGCCGATCATCGTGGCGGTCAACAAGATCGACAAGCCTGGCGCCAATCCGGAAACAGTGAAGCGGCAGCTTGCGGATCTCGACCTGGTGCCCGAGGAATGGGGCGGTCAGACAGTCGTCGTTGAAGTGTCGGCGAAGAAAAAGCAGGGTCTGGATCTGCTGCTCGAGATGATTCTGCTCGTCACCGAAATCGGCGAGCACAAGGCCAATCCCAAGCGTGCAGCGATCGGCACCGTCCTCGAGACCAAGCTCGATCGCGGCCGCGGACCCGTGGCCACGGTCCTCGTGCAGGATGGTTCGCTCCACGTCGGCGACAACATCATCGCCGGTCCAGTGGTTGGTCGCGTGCGCGCGGTCATCGACGATCGCGGACGCGCGCTCAAGCTGGCTGGTCCATCGACGCCGGTGGAAGTGCTCGGGCTCGAGACGCTACCGTCGCCTGGCGATTCGTTCCAGGCGGTTGCTGACGCGGCCAAGGCGCGGCAAATTGCGACGTTCCGTCAGGGGCAGGCCAAGGCGCGCGCGCTCGGCGCGAAGGGCGGCCGGCTCACGCTCGAATCGCTGCAGCAGCAACTCGCTGCCGGCGACGCGAAGGAGCTGGCGATCATCATCAAGGCCGACGTGCAGGGTTCAGCCGAAGTGCTGGCCGACACGCTGAGCAAGCTCTCCGACGAGAAGACGAAGATCAAAATCATTCACTCCGCGGCGGGCGCGATCAACGAGTCGGACGTGCTGCTCGCGACCGCATCGAATGCGATCATCATCGGGTTCAACGTGCGGCCGGATCGCAATGCCTCGGACGTCGCCGAGCGCGAAAAAGTCGACATCCGCCTGCACTCGGTGATTTACAACGTCACCGATGAAATCAAAAAGGCAATGGCGGGTCTCCTCGCGCCAACCTTCAAGGAACAGCGGCTTGGTACCGCACAGGTGCGCGAGACGTTCAGGGTGCCCAAGGTCGGGACCATCGCCGGCTGCATGGTGCTCGACGGGCGCATTACCCGCAGCGGTGATGCGCAGGCGCGCCTCCTCCGGGATAACGTCGTGGTGTGGGAAGGCAAGCTCGCGTCGCTCCGTCGCTTCAAGGACGATGTGTCCGAGGTGAAGGCGGGCTTTGAGTGCGGCATCGGCCTCACCAACTACAACGACGTCAAGGTCGGCGACGTGATCGAAGCGTTCACGATGGAGCGCGTAGCCGCGGCTGTCTAGCGCACAGCGTTCCTCACGTGGGTTCCTCACGGGGGTTCCTCACGGGGGTTCCGCACGCGGGTTCCTCACGGATGTTCCGCACGCGGGTTCACGTGGGTTCCTCACGGGGGTCCGTACGTCGGTGCACGGGAGGACCCCCGTAACGGAACCTACGTGAACCGACGTGAGGAACGCATGTAAGGAACTTGCGTCTGGAACCCTTGTAATTGCGGATCGCCTGTTGCACTTGTCACGTTATGGCCCTATCTCACCGTATCGAACGCGTAGCCGAGCAGATTCGTGAGGAGGTCAGCCAGATCCTCGCCACTGAGGTCGCTGATCCCGGTGTCGGCCTCGTCACCGTGACGCGCGTCAAAGTCACACCTGATCTCTCGCTGGCTCGGGTGTACTGGACCATCATGGGGACCATGGCCGAGCGCAAAGAGACCCAAAAGGCGCTGGCGCGGGCCGCCGCGTACGTGCGCCACCTGCTGAGCACCCGCGTCAACCTGCGCCATTCGCCCGAAGTGGTGTTCACCTACGATCAGTCGGTGGCTGCGCAGGATCGCGTCGAGCAGATCCTGCAGGAACTGAAGCAGGAAGAGCAAGCCCTTCGACACACCTCAGGGCAGGCGCGGTCGTCCGAAACCGATGAGTGAGCTGGCTGCGATCGTCTCGCGCCTTACCGCCGGACACCGCTTCATCATCTCCTCGCACCAACGTCCCGACGGTGATGCCATCGGATCCGCGATGGCTGCGGCCCTCGCGCTGCGCGCGCAAGGCAAGCATGCCGACGTCGTCTTCGACGCAATTCCTCCGCACTTCCTGCGGCCATTCCCGGGCGTCGGCGGCATTCGCGTCACGACGCAGGTCGACGAGCGCTATGATGCGGCGCTCATCATGGAGTGCAGCGCGCTCGATCGAACGGGAATCGCGGGACTCGATCGATCGCCGGTGCTCAACATCGATCATCATCCCGGGAACACGCGCTATGGCGCGGTGAACTGGGTGGACGAATCGGCGGCGGCGTGCAGCGAGCTGGTGTTCACGCTGATCGACGCGCTTGGCGCGCCGCTTACGCCCGATGTTGCGACGCACATTTATCTCGGCATCCTCACCGACACCGGTTCGTTCCATTTCTCCCACATGACGCCGCGCACGTTTGAGATTGCGCGGCGCTGTGTCGAAGCCGGCGCCGATCCGCAGTGGATCGCGCGGACGCATTACGACAGCAGCACGTTGGGCCGGGTGAAGATTTTTGGCGCGGTGCTCAACAGCATGCAGCTCGATCCGTCCGGGCGCGTGGCGTTGCTGACAATCACGCAAGCGCTTGCCGAAGCAAACGGCGCCAGCTATGACGACACCGAAGGGCTGATCAACTTTCCGCTGACGGTCAAGGACATCAAAGCCGTGGCCTTCTTCAAGGAGATGGCCGATCGCACGTGGCGTGTAAGCATGCGCTCGAAGGGGAACGTCGACGTGCGCTTCATCGCGAGTCAGTTTGGCGGCGGCGGCCACGTCAACGCCGCCGGGTGCTCCGCGACGGGAGAGTTGCCCGGGCTTCAGCAGACGTTCATGCGGCTGTTGGGGGAAGCCCTTGAAGGTCAAAGTTCAAAGTTCAAAGTTCAAAGTTGAGTTGGCAAGTTCGCGAGTTTGCGCTTTGCAGTGTGGGACTCGCTTCACGAGTGGGAGCGGAATGCGGCCGGTAGGATCGGCTTCGGAAACTTTGAACTTCGAACTTTGAACTTCGAACTTTGAACTTTGAACTACAGGCGTTCACGATGGACGGGGTGCTGGTCGTTGACAAACCAGTTGGTCCCACCTCGCACGAGGTTGTCGCCACTACGCGGCGCGCGCTGGAGTTGCGGCGCGTCGGCCATACCGGCACGCTCGATCCGCTCGCGTCCGGCGTGCTCCCGCTCGTGCTCGGCTGCGCCACCCGGCTCGCACGCTACCTCACTGCCATGGACAAGGAGTATCGTGCGACGCTGCGGTTCGGAATCGAAACCGACAGCTACGACAGTGCCGGCCGCGTGACGCACGAAAGCCACACGGTGCCAACGCGCGATGCATTGATCGCGGCGCTCGATGCCTTTCGCGGCGAGTTCGAACAGCACCCGCCTTCCTTTTCGGCGAAGAAGATCGCAGGCGAACGTGCCTATCGGCTCGCGCGCAAGGCCACGCCGGTCGCGCTCACCCCGGTACGGGTTATCGCACATACGCTCGAACTCGCCGCGTTCGAGCCGCCGCGCGCGGACATCCGTCTGGTGTGTTCGGCCGGGTTTTACGTGCGATCGCTCGCGCACGATCTTGGATGCACCGTCGGGACCGGGGCCATCCTCGAGGGGCTGGTCCGCACCCGCTCCGGGGCCTTTTCACTCACGGACGCCGTTGCCCTCGGCGAAATTGCCGCGGCCGGTCGCGACGTTCTCGCCTCGCGTGTCATTCCGGTCGAGCGCCTCCTTCTCGACCTGCCGGCGGTCCATTTGACGGCGGACGGCGTGCAGAGGGTATCTCATGGGCGGGAGCTTCGACCGTCCGATTGGGAGGGCAACGCGGCCAGTCCCACCGCGCCGACGATTCGCCTGCTTTCGCCCGACGGGCGCATGCTCGGCATCGCCGAACCATCAAAAATCCCCGGATTTTTGCACCCCGCGGTGGTTATTAGGTAGAATGAAGGATCTTTTGGCGAAGCGAATTCGCCGTGTACGGCGGGTCGGTCGCCGGGTGCAATCGGTGCGCGAGGTACGATGGGTCGTTGGGTGCGGTGCGAGACACCGAACCTCCCGCACGTATCGCCCCTCCCGCACTTTGCGGCACCCTGGCTTTCTGACCCGTGCGTGGAGGAACTGTGGCTCTCACGAAAGACAAGAAGGTCGATCTCATCAGCTCGTACCGCACGCACGATCAGGATACCGGCTCTCCCGAAGTCCAGGTGGCGCTGCTCAGCGAGCGCATCAACTACCTTACGGAACATTTCAAGACGCACGCGAAGGATCACCATTCGCGCCGCGGCCTGCTCAAACTGGTCGGGCAGCGGCGGCGTTTGCTCGATTACCTCAAGAGCAAGGACACCGCGCGCTACGCGGAGCTCATCAAGAGGCTCGGAATCCGTAAGTAAGTTCAAAGTTCAAGGTTCAAAGTTCAAAGTGGAAGTTTTCATAGTGAATTCTCAACTTTGAACTTTGAACTTTGAACTTGTAACTTCCACACAACCGCACCCGGGGAACGTGACCCCATCGAGGCGTTATGCATAAGCGAGAAGTTTCAGTCGGCCAACGCTCCCTGTCGTTCGAGACAGGCAAGCTGGCCAAGCAGGCGCACGGCTCCGTGCTCGTGCGCGCTGGCGATACCGTGGTGCTCGTCACCGCGTGCCACGCGGCCAGTCCGCGCGAAGGCATCGACTTTCTGCCCCTGACCGTTGATTACCGCGAATACACCTACGCATCCGGGCGCATTCCCGGCGGCTTCTTCAAACGCGAAGGCAAACCCACTGAAAAGGAAGTGCTCACCAGCCGCGTGATCGATCGCTCGATCCGGCCGCTGTTCCCTTCAGGCTGGCGCTACGAGACGCAGATCATTGCGATGGTGCTCTCGGCGGACACGGCGAACGATCCCGACGTGCTCGCAATTACCGGCGCGTCTGCCGCCATCGCGCTCTCGGAGATTCCGTTCGAGAAAACCATCGCCGGTGTTCGCGTCGGTCTCGTCGACGGCGGCTACGTGATCAATCCAACGTTCGAGCAGCGGCGCGTGGGCCGCCTCGATCTCGTCATTGCCGGCACCGCCGACGGCATCGTCATGGTGGAGGCTGGTGCGAAGGAAGTGTCCGAGGACGAGGTGCTGGCCGCGCTCGAAGCCGGACACGCGGCAATTCGGGAGATCGTGCCCAACATCGACGAGCTCGCGCGCGAGGCCGGATGCCGCAAGCTGCCGAAGCCAGAACGCACCATCGGCCACGAGTTCTACCGCGACGTCGAGGAAAAGGTCCTCGTGCCGCTCAGCGAGGCCATGCGCATTCGCGGCAAGCTCGAAAACTACAACCGCGTGGACGAAGTGCTCGACGAGCTGATTGCCGACATCCCGGAAGGCGAGACGCAACGGAAGCTCGAAGCCAAGGCGGTGTTCAAGGAGCTTCAGGAAAAGGTGCTTCGCGACGAAGTGCTCGAACGCAGCATGCGCCTCGACGGCCGGCGGTTCGACGAGATTCGTCCGATCTGGATCGAGACTAGCGTGTTGCCTCGCGTGCATGGTTCCGCGGTTTTCACACGCGGCGAAACGCAGGCGCTCGTGACAGCCACGCTCGGCACCGCCGACGATCAGCAGAAGATCGAACAGGTGGACGGCGAAACCTACAAGCGCTTCATGCTCCACTACAACTTCCCGCCGTTCTCGGTCGGTGAAGTGGGCTTTCTCCGCGGCCCCGGCCGCCGCGAAGTCGGTCACGGCGCATTGGCCGAGCGCGCGCTGGCGGCGCTCGTGCCCGTCGAAACCGAGTTCCCCTACACGATTCGCATCGTCTCCGACATCCTCGAATCGAACGGCAGCTCGTCGATGGCCTCGGTATGCGGCGGCTCACTTGCCATGATGGACGCCGGCGTACCGATGCGCGCCCCTGTCGCCGGCGTCGCGATGGGTCTCATCCTCGACGAGAAGAGCGGCAAGTATGCGGTGCTTAGCGACATCGCCGGCGCCGAGGATCACTACGGCGACATGGACTTCAAAGTTGCCGGCACGGGGCAGGGCATTACCGCCCTGCAGATGGACATCAAGGTTACCGGCATTTCGTCCGAGATCATGCGCACCGCGCTCACGCAGGCGCACGCCGGGCGCATGCACATCCTCGAGAAGATGCAGGAATCGCTCTCGACTTCGCGCACCAACATCTCCGCCTATGCGCCGCGTATCGTCACGATCAAGATCCCGGTCGACAAGATCCGCGACGTCATCGGACCCGGCGGCAAGACGATCCGCGGCATTATCGAAAAGACCGGCGTCAAGATCGACGTGGAAGACGATGGGCGCGTGAACGTGGCGTCGTCGGATGAAGCGGCCGCGCAGAAGGCGCTCGGCATCATCCAGGAGCTGACGGCAACACCCGAGCTCAATAAGACCTATCTGGGCAAGGTGCAGCGCATTACCGATTTCGGCGCGTTCGTCGAAATCATGCCCGGCACCGACGGCCTGCTGCACGTCTCGGAAATTGCCAACTACCGGGTCAAGGACGTGCGCGACGAGCTGAAGGAAGGCCAGCAGGTGTTGGTGAAAGTGATCAACATCGATCCGACCGGTAAGATTCGTCTGTCGCGTAAAGCGCTGCTCACACCCGAAGAAGGCACGGCACCGCCGCCGCCAACGGGTGACGCGGGAGAAGAGGCCGGCGCCGCCGCGGGTGGTCACCGCGAAGGCGGACATCGCGAGCGCGAAGGCGGATATCGAGGGGGCCGCGGGCGCGACCGGGGTCCGCGCCGTGACCGCGAATAGCGCGCCACGCACGAGGTACGGCGCGCGTGCACGAACGACGAACGAAGAACGACGAACGAAGAACGAAAAATGAACGATGGCGATATTGTCTAGAACATTGGTGCTTTTTAGTTTTTTGTTCTTCGTTCCTGGTGCCACCGCAGCCGCGCCAACGGCCAGTGCGCAGGAGGCGCCTAACCGGCGAGACGTCACCATCGTTGCGGGTGAGCGTCAGTTTGAGCCAAGCCGCATCGAAGTCACGCAGAACGATCTCGTCCGTGTCACGCTGCAGAGTGACAAGGAGCCGCGCACGTTTGCGGTCGACGCTTACCGGATCTCCAAACGCGTTGGCGGCGGCCAGACGATCACGTTCGAGTTTCTCGCCAACCAACCTGGAACGTTTATCTTCTATTGCAATCTGACCAGCGTCGAAGCGTGTAAGGAGATGCGCGGGACGCTGGTGGTAAGTCCGAAGTAAGCTGCCAGTTGGAAAAGGGGTCTGACCCCTTTTTTCTCTCTATCTTCTCGGGAACTGATCCGGGTTATCCGTAAACAACCCGTCCACTCCGAGCGTGTAAAGGAAATGCTCCATTTCCGCTTTCACGTTCGGATACTTGCCGGTATTCGACGCGCGGAACGTGTACGGCGTGACGATCATCTGTTCCGCGTGCGCCCATTTCACGAAATCGGGATTTGTCGCCACAACGTCCTTGGCAGGGCCAAAACCGTTGACAGTTCCCTTCCACGCGCGGACCTTGTCGGCTGAGTCCCAGTTACGGCCGCTGTTGATCAGCAACACCACCGGCACACCGATTTTCATTGCCGCCAGCTTGCGGGCGCTTTGTTCGCTGAATGTCTGCAGGATCAGCGGCGTCTTGGGGTCGGCTTTGGCGCCGCGCAGGCCGTGTTTATCCAGCGCGTCGGCCACCAGTTGCTCGAAGTTTACGGGCCGCCCGGCGTAGACTTCAGGAGTTTTCAGCTCCGGAAACATTCCCGCTTTCCCTTTGACGAGCGCCACCGCTTCGTCGAAGGTCGGAATGCGTTCGCCTTTGAACCTCGCATCGAACCAGGACCCGGCGTCGAGCTGCTCGATCTCCGCGAGCGTGAAATCGTTCGCGAGCCACGATCGAACCGTCTTCCCTTCCCAGGTGACAACCGTCGATCGATCGGGAAACAGCTCCTCCACGTTGGTCGTGCGATCGAGCGTTGGGTCGTGAAGGCAGATCAGCACGCCGTCCTTGGTCACGGCGAGATCCTGTTCGACGAAGTCGGCCCCCATCTCGAGCGCAAGGCGATAGGACGCGAGCGTATGCTCGGGCGCGTAGCCGGACGCGCCGCGATGCGCGATGTTGGTCTTGAGCGGGGTTTGCGCGTGAACGGCGATGCTCGCTGCCAGCAGCATCAGCGCCGCGCCAGCGACGCGGGGCACGTTGCGTGCGGCCCAGCGGCGTGCCGTCTCGATCCGGTCGAGCGTAGGCGGGTGCGAATAAAACAGCCACTGCACGAGTTTCGACGGGTGTTCTTCGGCCATGTTCTGCTGCGCGAGCCGTTTCATGGCGGAAACGAACGCCTCGGGCTGACGCGTCATCTCGAGAGCATACCGATCGGCGCGGCGTTCGTGCGCGCGTGACAGCGAATTTACAAGCGGCATGAAGACGAAGGAACAGATGCCGCCCACCAGCATCAGCAGCGGCCAGCCTGCCGGATCGTCGAGCCCGCGCAGTGCAAGCGGCTCGGCAAAGCGCACGAACGCGCGGTCCGCGACGTAGAAACCGGCGACGAGCAGCGCTGCCTGCACGGCGACGCCCCGCCACAAGTCGTGATGCACGTGATGGGCGAGCTCGTGCGCCAGCACCACTTCGATCTCATCGTCCGAATAGTCAGAGAGGAGGGTGTCTGACAGCAGGATCCGGCGAGTCCGTCCCAGCCCGGCGAGGGCTGCATTGGCCTTCTTCGTATGCGCGCTCAGCGTCCACTCGAACACACCGCGGATCCGTGTCTCGGCGCGCGCCGCCAACGCGGTCAAGCGTTCGACCAACGCTGGTCGATCGAGCGGCTTGAAGCGGTAAAACAGCGGCAACAGCACCACTGGCGCAATCTGCGCCAGTATCACCATCGCCAATGTGAAGATTGCGGCCGACAGCAGCCACCACCATGCGCGCGACCAGCCGAGCGTGGCGTACACAATCGCGGCGCCAAGCGTTGAGAACACTGCGGCGAGCACGCCGGCCTTGGCGTGATCGCTCATCCAATGCGACAACGTCTGATTCGAAAGGTCATAGCGATGCTCGAGCAAGAACCCCTGGTAGAACGAAAAAGGCAGCTCGATCAGATAGAGGATGATCGCGAGTCCGAGCGCAAAGACGATGACGGTGCCCTGCTCCTCGAATCCAGCGGGAAACACGCTGGCGCCCATCGAGGCGTACTCGCGCAGCATCAGCGAGCCGCCCGAGACCAGCAACGCGAAAAGGAAGATGCCGGCGAGGGCGGTGGCAGACAGTTCCGCACGCCGGCGAAGACGATGATAACGGCTGGCTTTGTCTTCGTTCACTCTGGAGCAGCGAGTAGCGAGTAACGGGTAGCGAGGGTATCACGCACACTCGCTAACCCGCCACCCACTACTCGATACCTGCTACCCGCTACTCGCCCCTAGGTGGTCGATCTGCTCAAACGCACGCCACCATTGACCGTCTCGAGATCCACGCGCGCGCCACCCCCGTTCAACTTGCCCTGAACCCTGCGACGTGTCTGTTCGCCGACGATTTCGAGCTCCAGCCCGCTGACGATAATCCCGCCGTTGACGCATCGGGCCGTCACGTCGGCTTTGCTGCCGGCGGGCAACACCAGCGCGACGCCGCCGTTCACGCTTTCGAGCTCGATCGATCCCGAAGCCGGCGCGCTCGCCAGCTCGATCTCCACGCCGCCGTTGGTCACCGCCGCATCGACGTTGCTCGCAACGATGCTCTGTCCTTTGATACCGCCGTTGGTCGACCGCGCGCGCACGTCGCCCTGCAGGCCGGTGAGGACGACTCCGCCATTCACCGTCCGGAGATCGACCGCGATTCCCTTCGGCACCTTGATCGTCCATTTGACTTCATGCCCGGAACCGCGCATCTGCGGCGTACGCACTTCGATGCGAACACGGGCGTCCCCGACTTCTTCACGCATTTCCATCCTGGAGAGAAGCTCCTTCGCAGCTTCCTCCGATGCTGCTTTGATGCTGCGCTCGGCCTTCAGTTCGAGGGTATTTCCGTCACTGGCTTCGGCCGCAATCCGTCCGTTGACGTTGATCAGCTCGAGCCGACCGCCCGACGCCAGTGTGTAGATGCGGGTCCACGTGTCCTCGGCCCGGGAACCGTAGTCGAAGTGCAACCCGCCATCGCCATTGCCCTGAACGGCGATGTCGCAGGCGGTGAAACCGGCGGCAAAGACGAGGATGGCCGCAATCTGGGCGGGCGTCCGGAGTCGTCGATCCATGAAAACCCCCATCTTCTGACTATACGGGTAAGGGCAGGCCGAGGTTCTGTGCCACTTTGGCGGTCTCGTCGACTGGATCCCTTATTCGATCGTGAACGTGAGGTACATGAACTCACCGCGGCGCTCGAGTTGCAGCACGACCGGATCGCTGGATTTGAGTCCATCCACCACCGCTCGAAGCTCGCTCACTTTCGCCACTGGCTGTCGGTTGACGGCAAAGATGATGTCGCCCGCTGCAAGCCGTCCCTCCCGAGAGTCGATGGCGTCGGAGACGGTCGCGGCGACCACCACGCCTGATCGCACCCGCATCGCGGGCAGTAGTTCCACGAGGCGCGCGTCGAGATCGAGACCAAGAATACCGAGGCGCGAGACGAGATTCTGACGCGGATCGACAGCCGAAGCGTCGGCGAGCGTCTCCTCACGCTCGGTCATCGCGACCGGCACTTTCAACGGCTGCCCATCGCGCACAATGTCGAGCGTTACGACATCGCCAACGAATCGCCGATACAGGTTGACTTGAAGCTGGCGGCCGTTCTCCATCGCCTTGCCATCCATGGCGAGCACAACATCACCGACCCGCAATCCGGCCCGCGCGGCGGGACTGGCGGGTATCACATCAGCGAGGATGACCCCGCTGTCGCGCGCCAGTTGCAAACCAGTGGCGAGCGCCGGAGTGATCGTTTGCGCGCGCACGCCGATATCGCCGCGGCGCACGCGCCCAGACTTTCTGATTTGCTCGTACACGGTGCGCACGATGTTGCTGGGAGCGGCGAACGCCACGCCTTCGTTTCCGCCCGACTGCGACGCGATCAGCGTGTTGATGCCGACGACGCGTCCGCGTAGATCGACGAGCGGGCCGCCGCTGCTGCCTGGATTGATCGAGGCGTCGGTCTGCACGTAGATCATCGGCGACTCCGGCTCGAGCTGCCGCGCCACGGCGCTGACGACACCCAGTGACAACGAATTACGCAGACCAAGCGGACTACCGAGCGCGAGCACGAGCTGTCCGGCCTTGAGTTCATCGGAGTCGCCAAACGCGAGCGCCGGCAGCTTGGTTTCCTCGACTTTGATGACGGCGAGATCGGTTTCCGCATCGATGCCGACGATTTGCGCGCCTACCGTGCGGCTGCGCGCGCCGAGAATCGATTGACCGCTGGAAGCGACCGGAATGTCCACTCGAAGCCGTTGCGCGTTGCGCACCACATGCGCATTCGTGACGATGTAACCGCTCGGATCGACGATGACGCCCGATCCGGACGCCCGCTGGGTGGTGATGAGATTGTCGGCGGACGGGGCTCGCACCTCGTTGGCTGCGTACGCTGTCGTGAAGATCTCGACGACCGCAGGACCAGCCGTTCGAGCAATCGTTTCGAGCGACGTGCTCAGGTCGCCGGCGGCCGTCGTCCGTCCCTGCGACTGCGCAGAGATCACCGTCACGCACAGCAGCAGGGAGACGCCGGCAACTCCGAAGAGCGCTTTCAACTTACGCACAATCGTTACTCGCGGGGAAAAGGGGTCAGACCCCGTTTCCGACGGCGGTCGACGGAAAAAGGGGTCTGACCCCTTTTCCCCCTCACCGGCGGATCGCTTCGTCACTGTTCCTTATAGTGAGAAGACGCCGCCACGTCCACTGCGAACCGTGGACTGGCCCATACCGCGAAGGTGGTCGAGCAGCTCGGGCGTGAGCACGCGATGGCCGGTGTGCAGTCCAAGACGCCGATAGCTCTCCCACTGAGCTTCATCGAAGAACTGATCGATCGTCGTTTCCTGCGGAAAGTCGGGGTGGGCGCGGTGGTAGTGACACACGTCTTCGGGCTCGTCGCCCATCAACGTGGCTTTGATATACAAGAGCCAGGATCGTGCGTGGTTGTCGACGGCAAAGTGCCCGGACTCGCCGTCGCGCCATCGGGCGCGGTATACATTGTCGGCGCTGCCGCTTGACAGGCCTGGCGTCGCTCGCGAATCAGCTCGGCTTCGGCGGCCTCGAGCTCGAAGGGATACGCAATCGGATCGCGGGCCTGCATCGACTGTGTCGCTACAGCGTCTTGAGATACGCGAGCAGCGCCCCCACTGGTGAACTTAGGAGGCGCCTTTCAATCTCCCGTCGGTCGCGAACGGGATCGAGTCCGCTCGTATCGGGGCACAGATCGGCGGCAAAGGTATGTCCCGTGTTGGCCTTGCTCGGAACGCTCGTGTCGTATTCCTTGATCAGGATCGTGTCGTTCGGACCGTATCGCCCGGTCGGTTTATCCGCCCACTCGAAACCCAACAACGCTTCGTCGTAATAGAGATTGCCGCGGAGAAACTTCTTCGGACGCGTATCGGGACACATCAGCTGACCGATCGTCGGCACCGAGCCGTTGTGCAGGTACGGCGCTTGCGCCCAGACGCCGTGCAGCACATCGGCCTTATACCCGTTGGTGTGCTCGGCGACGCGTCGCGGCGTGTCGCGAAAATATTCGTCGAGCCGCGCCTGCCAGTCGCCCTTGGGCACGCACCAATCTGCGCCCGGTTTGCCCTGATTGTTCAAACCGTAGATGCTGCACGCTTCGGTGACGAGCGCCGCGAGGCCGAAGCGCGCCACGCTCGTGTTGACCATGCTGCGGTTCGGGTCGACGCCGAGCATCGACACCGGATAAATAGTCTGGTTCCGTGACACGTGACAGGAAGCGCACTTGGTCCTGAACAGCGCTTTTCCTTCGCGCGCGCGCACCAAATCGACAGTGGGAAATGGATAAGGCGGCGGCGGCAGATTGTCGATAAACGGATTGGGCGGCTCGTGAATGCGCACGTTGACCATGCGCGGGTCGCCTGTGGCGGACGCGCCCGAGGCGAGCGTTCGTGCCGAGGCACCCTGATTGCCATCCCAGTTGGCGTGGTAGCGATCGGTCGCCCAATTGATGCTCTTGACATCGATGGGCGCAGGCACCGGGGGTGCCCACGCGGAGATGTTCTTGAAGATTCGGTCGCCGGCGGCTTTCAGATCGGTCACTGCGTCGGTCATGCCTGGAACGTCAACCGGGAGTCCGTTGGCTTTCGAGAACCCCGTAAAAATTGGACTGTTCGGATTGTCACGGCGCACGAACTCGAGATAGCTGTTGTCGGGCCGGCGCGTATGAATCGCCACGAGGCCGGAAGCAATCCCGAAGGCGTCCATCTGGCCGGGACGATCCTCCAACACATCAGGCAACGCCTCTTTATAGGCGTTGTTCTTGCGATGGAAATGAATCGACATGGCAACCCTCGCTGTCAATTTGCCGCCGTCGCGGGCCTTTCGATACCCCGTTGGTCGCTCAGGGCGGGCCCTTCGACTCCACGCGGGCCGCTCAGGGCAGGCCAGAACTGTCGCGTGGTGCCGGTATCGGCAAAACGCAACGTGAAGGTGGTGGCGTAGAGGTTCTGATCGTCGAGTTGCAGCCGCCCGAAGCGGCGCTCAAACGGGAATGACGATTCCGCTGCTGCAGGCTCCGGGCGCGACAGGTTCTCGAGCCCGAGCAGCGCGATGACAGACTCGACGATGATCACGGGCGAGACGTGCTGACCCAGACAGCTGTGTCGATTCCATCCGTAATGGAGGTAATGCTCGCGCGGGCGATCGAGGATG
>JBKPDL010000092.1:0-38145 GCA_046727855.1 Acidobacteriota bacterium | reverse complement strand
CCTATCAACTGAACGACAGGACGGTGCTGCGCAGCGGTTTTGGCGTGTTCTACAACCTATTCGACCGTATCGGCAGCGAGGATCAGCTCGCGCTCAACGTCCCCGGTCTCGTCAACAACAGTGTCTCGTCGTCGCTCGCGTCCGGTCCCGTCTTCCTGCTGCGCAACGGCTTTCCCAGCAGCTTCCTCGATGTGCCAAACCTCGATCCCGCGTCCGGTCAGCTCGCACGGCTGCGTACTCGAGCCGTCAGCAACGAGGCACCGAAATCGACGGTATACCAGTTCAGCGGCGGTGTCGAACGGCAGTTGACCGAACAGCTCGTGGCGTCGGTCGACATCGTCGGAACGATCGGGCGCAATCTCGCGAGCCTGGTCAATCTGAATCAGCGTCTCAACGGTAACGGCCCACGTCCCTATCCGCTATTCGGATTCATCGAATGGCGGCAGCAGAACGGTCAGTCGAGCTACAAAGGCATGGACTTGAGCGTCCGCAAGCGTCTGTCGGACGGCTACAGCTTTGGCATCGGCTACACGCTTTCGGAATCACGGGACTGGGGAGCGGAACATCTCGGGGCACAGGGTTCCCCGAGCTTCCCCCAAGACGCAGGCAACCTGGAAGCGTGGGAAGGCCCGAGCGACTACGACACTCGCCATCGCTTCGGTGGCAACTTCATCGTCGAACTTCCCTTTGGTGAGGGCAAGCCGTGGGCGCAGAGCGGAGCGGCGGCGGCCATCCTCGGCGATTGGACCATGTCCGGAATCTACTCGTATGGATCGGGCCGGCCGTTCACGGTTCGGCAGGGCAACAACGACGTCGATCAAGGGATGACGGGAATGCCTAACCTGGTGGGCGACCCGGAGGGACCGAAGACGATCGATCAGTGGTTCAAGGTTGCCGCCTTCCAGGCCGTTCCATCTGGTACCTTCGGAAATGCCGGCCGCAACATCCTGCGTGCGGCGTCCTTCCAAACATTCGACATGACCATCTCGAGGAGATTCGACATCACGTCGAGATTCAATGCCACTGCGCGCGTCGATATCTTCAACGTCTTCAACGAGGTGAACTTCGGGCCGCCTGAGCGCGATCTGTCAAACCCTTCAACCGTCGGACGAATCACGACGCTCGCCGGCGATCCACGGGTGATGCAGTTTTCGGTGCGCGTCGGATTCTGAAGTTCCTAAGTTCCTGGGTTCCGAGGTTCGAGGTTCGAGGTTCCGGGGTTCCGAAGTTCGGAGTTCCAGGGTTCCGGGGTTCCGAAGTCTGGGGTTCCGGGGTTCCGGAGTTCCCGAGTTCCGGGAACCTCGAACGCCGGAACCCGAACCCCGAAACGTCGAACCTCGGAACCTCGAACCTCGGAACCCCGGAACTTCTGACCCTCGGAACCTCCGAAGTTCACACGGTATACTCCGACACAATGACTGCACCCGCGTGGGACGTTGTCGGCGTCGGCGCCAACAGCGTTGACTTCGTCCACCTGTTGCCCGGTTATCCGCAGCCGTTTGGCTCGTTCGCCAAGATGAAGATCCAGCGGCAGGAGATTCTTTGCGGCGGGCAGATGGCAACCGCGATGAGCGCGTGCGCGCGATTCGGGTTGCGGGCGAAGTATGTTGGCGTCACCGGCACCGATGAAAACGGCACGCGAGTCCGGCGCGAGCTCGAACGCCGTGGCATCGATCTCACCGACCTGATCATTCGCGACGCGCAGAATCAGTTTGCCGTCATCCTCGTCGACGAGACCAACGGCGATCGCATCGTGCTCTGGGATCGCGACGAGCGGCTGATGATGCGCGAGCGTGACATTCCCGCCGAGGCGATTGCCGCCGCGCACGTGCTGCATGTGGACGACGTCGATCAGCCTGCGGCCATCCGTGCCGCGCGGATCGCGCGCGAGCACGGCGTGCCGGCGACGAGCGACATCGATCGCATCACCGAGCGCACGGCCGATCTGATTGCCGCCGTCACCATTCCGATCTTCGCCGAGCACGTGCCGACCCGTGTCACCGGCGTCCTCGATCACGAAGCCGCGCTCGCGGCATTGCGGGCGCCGCATCACCGCCTGTTGTGCGTGACGCTCGGCGAGCGGGGGGCGATGGCGCTCGACGACCGCGGCATCCATTACGCGCCAGCGTTTCAGGTCGACGCGGTCGATACCACCGGCGCGGGCGACGTGTTCCGCGCGGGCTTCGTCTACGCGCTGCTGCAAGGGTGGTCGACAGACGACACGTTGCGCTTTGCCAACGCCGCTGCCGCGGTGAGCTGCACGCGCCTCGGCGCGCTTGCCGGCATCCCCTCCCTCGAGGAAGTCGAAGCGCTCGTGGCATCAGGAAATGTTCGGACGTAGTCTGCCGGTCGCGTTGGTCGGTCTGCTGATCGCCGGTGTCGCGGCAGGCCAGGACGTCAAGGTCGAGACGAAAAAACGCTCGGTGCTGCTGGCCACGATCGAAGGCGACTGTCCGGTCTGCGCGTGGGACGTTGAAGGACGCGAGGCGGTCACGGTTGTCCTGACCGTTGATGGCCGCTACGCACAGCATGTGCCCGTGCTCCGCACGGGCAAGTCGGACTATCACGTTCTCGTCGGCACAGTGGGGCCTGGACTCCATTCCGTCGGCATCCGTGTTGATCAGCAACACACCGCGCGCGAGCTGAATGCGAAGAGCGCATCGATCCAGCTTGTTCAGGTCGACACAGTTGCCGAAGACGATCCCAAATACCTTGCGCTGTCGCTTGCGCCGTTCATTTACCAGCGACCCAACACCGTCGGGCGCTTTTCGGACATACCTGTGTTCATGTGGTACGAGGTCGAACCGACCGAGCGCGGCACGCGCTACCGCTACTCGGTGATCTTCACCAACGAGGACGGCGGGACGCCAGCGGATCGGTTGATGGCGACGTGGGGCCGGACGACAGACATCGAGTACGTCTACAGCGTGGAAGTCGATGCGAAGGGACGGATTCTGGCGCACGACTACCAGGGGCCGAAGCACGAAGTGCTTCCCTATCGCGGCAAACTCGAGGGGCGGCACGCGCGTCTGTGGGTCGCCACCGACAACAACATGGTGGTGGATCGCGGCACCATCCGCACTCGTTACGCTCCGGCGCCCGTCGAGTTCGTATTGACGAACGTCTCGCGAGAAGAGGTGATGGACGCTAATCCGTGGTTGTACGCGATCGCGGCCAAGGAGCTCGCGCGCGAGGGAAAGATCGTGCCGAACGCCCCGCCCGGTAAGGGAACCATTTCCGATCCACGCCACTTCGTCTATGTGGAAGGCTGCGGCGAACTCGGCACGCTCGCGCTCACGTTTGGCATTCGCGTGGGAAACGAATGGTACACGTCGGATCGCGGCATCCCCGAGTACCGCATTGTCCGTGACGGCTGTTTTCGCGCCGCGATTCCTTTACCTGACGGCTACACGATGAAGGACGTGCGCGCCATGCGTGCGCAGGCGCATACGCGTGAAGATAAATCGGCCGCAGGTGCCGCGCGCTTGACGCGGGTGAACACGCTGTTCACGCTCGACGAGGCGTACATTCCCGGCCCGCGCATCGTGCATTGGCAAGGCGCCGTCGAGCTGCGTGCCGATGGAACGCCATTCGAGATCTTCATCCCATGACCGCCGCCGCCGCGCTCGAAATGCGCGGCATCCGTAAAGCGTTTCCCGGCGTCGTCGCACTCGACGACGTCGATCTGACGCTGCACGCCGGCGAAGTACATGTGCTGCTCGGTGAGAACGGCGCCGGCAAGTCGACGCTCATGAAGATTCTGAGCGGCGCTTATCGCAAGGATGCCGGGGAGATTCTCCTCAACGGCCAGCGCGCGGATATCCACGGACCGCGCGATGCGCTTCGGCGCGGCATTCGCGTCATCTATCAGGAGCTCAATCTCGTTCCGCATCTTTCGGTCGCGGAAAACATCTATCTTGGCGCGACACCAACACGCTTTGCCGGCGTGATCGATTGGCGCCGATTGCACGCTCAGACAGCACGCCTGTTGTCCGATCTCGGGATGGAGATTCCGCCATCGACGCTCGTCGGCCGCTTGAGCCTGGCGCAGCGCCAGATGGTGGAGATTGCGAAGGCGCTCAAAGACCCTTCGACAAGCTCAGGGCAAGCCCATTCGACCGGCTCAAGGCAGGCTGCGTCCGTGCTGGTGATGGACGAACCCACGTCGGCGCTGACGTCGCGAGAGGTCGATCAACTCTTCGCCCTCATTCAACGCCTGACCGCTCGCGGTGTTGCGATTGTCTACATCACGCATCGCCTCGACGAGGTCTATCGCATCGGCCAGCGCGTGACCGTGCTGCGCGACGGGCGCAACGTGAAGACCGCGATGCTCTCCGACGTGACCGTCACCGAGCTCGTGCGGCTCATGGCCAATCGCGATCTCGGCGAGCACTTTCCCAAACAGCGGACCGCCCCGGGGGCAGAGTTGCTGCGTGTCGAGAACCTCGGCCGCAGGGGCATGCTCTCGGATATCACCTTCACTCTACGGGCGGGCGAGGTCGTCGGCATTGGCGGGCTGCTCGGCGCCGGACGGACGGAGCTTGCACGGGTGCTCGCCGGCGCCGACCCAGTCGACTCGGGCCGTTTGTTCGTGAACGGCCGGCGCGCGCGATTCGCGGCGCCTCGGGCGGCCATTCGCAGCGGGATTGGCTTACTCCCGGAGGATCGCAAGGCGCAAGGCTTCGTCGCCGGACTATCGGTCGCGCGCAACATCGCGTTACCGCACGCGGCGCGGCTTGCGCGCTTCGGCGTCATCTCGCCCCGATCCGAATCGGCATTGGCCGAACCAATTGTGCGCGACTTGCGCATCAGGGCGACGGCAACGCAACCTGTCCGGCTCCTGAGCGGCGGCAACCAGCAAAAGGTCGTACTCGGCAAATGGCTGGCCGGCGATGCGCGCGTGTTCATCTTCGACGAGCCGACACGCGGTGTCGATGTCGGGGCCAAAATCGAAATCTACAACCTGATGAACCGCTTGACCGCCAGCGGCGCCGGCATCGTGATGATTTCGTCGGAGCTGCCCGAGCTGCTCGGCATGAGCGATCGCATTCTCGTCATGCACCGAGGCCGCATCCGCACGGAGCTTGCTGCCGCCGACGTGACGCAAGAGCGCGTGTTGAGCGCCGCGTTGGGACTTGACGCTTGAGGGCTCGCCGGTTTGGCACGCTGATCGGGCTCGTCGTGCTCGGCGCCGTGCTGTCGGCGCTCACGCCGTATTTCTTGACCGTTTCCAATCTCCTCAACATCGCGGAGCAGACGAGCATCAACGCGATCGTCGCCGTGGGGATGACGTTCGTGATCCTGTCAGGCGGCATCGACTTGTCGGTCGGATCGATAGTCGCGCTCTCCGGGGTTGTGCTCGGCCTCGCGCTGCGCGACGGACAGGCACTGGTGCTCGCGGTTTTGCTCGCCTTGATGGTCGGCGTCATCTGCGGACAGATCAACGGCACGTTGATCGATCGCGGCGGGCTGCCGCCGTTCATCGTGACGCTCGGCATGATGAGCATTGCGCGCGGTGCGGCGCTCGTGATCACGGAAGGGCGTCCCGTTTCGGGTTTCGACGAAACGTTTCGCTCCATCGCCACCGCTCGCATTGGCTTCGTTCCAGCGCCCGTGCTCATCATGGCGGCCGTCTACCTGATTGCCCACTTCGTGCTCACGCGAACGACGTTTGGCCGCTACGTTTATGCGATTGGCGGCAACGAAGAAGCGGCGCGCCTGTCGGGGGTCCGTATTCACCTGCACAAGTCGTTGATTTACGCCGTGTCGGGCCTCACCAGCGCTGTTGCGGCGGTGATCCTCAGCGCGCGTCTCAACTCTGCGCAGCCGATTGCGGGCATGATGTATGAGCTCGACGCGATCGCGGCGACTGTCATCGGCGGCACCAGCTTGATGGGCGGCGAAGGAACGCTTGCCGGAACACTCATGGGAGCGCTTATCATGGGCGTGCTCCGAAACGGCCTCAACCTGCTCGGCGTGTCGTCGTTTCTTCAGCAGATCGTCATTGGCGGCGTGATTGTGGGCGCCGTTCTCGTGGACACTGTGCTCAAGCGGCATCGGACGTGATCATGATGCGCACTCTGACTGTTTTCTCTCTCTTGCCCGCACTCGTCTTTTCGACCCTCGGCTGCAACCGCGGCGACAACAACGCGGCAGCGGGAAAACCGGCCGTGGCGCTGGTGCTCAAGACGCTGAATCATCCGTTCTTCGTGGATATGCGACGCGGTGCGCAGGAAGCCGCCGACCGCCTGGGCGTAACCTTGCAGGTGCAGGCGGCCGAGCGCGAAATCGATGTCGAGAAGCAGATGCAGATCGTCGAGAACCTGATCCAGACGGGCATCAAGGTCTTGTGCATTACACCGAGCGGCTCGCGCGAAATCGTGTCCGCACTCGTCAAAGCCAAAAACGCCGGCGTTCCCATCGTCATCGTCGATACTCGCCTCGACGCCAAGGCGGCGTCCGACGCGGGCGTTCAAGCGCAAACGTTCATCGGGTCCGACAACTACGAAGGCGGAAGGCTGGCAGGCGACTACGCCATCAAGATCACCGCCGGCAAGGCGCGCGTCGGCATCCTCGAGGGCATTCCAGGCCACGAGACCGGCGACTCACGCCTGCGCGGGTTCCGCGATGCCGTCGCACAGCAGCCTGGCATCACCATCGTGGCCTCGCAGCCGGCCAACTGGGAGCGCGATCAAGGGTTCAACGTTTTTCAAAACATGCTGCAGGCCCATCCGGATATCGATACGGTGTTTGCCGCAAGCGATCTGATGGCCCTTGGCGCCATCGAAGCGATTGCCGCCGCCGGCAAGACCGGCAAGATTCGCGTAATTGGCTTCGACGCCCTCGACGATGCGAAGAAGGCGATTGCGGCAGGGACGATGCAGGCCTCGGTGGCACAGTTCCCCTACGAGATGGGCAAAGCGGCTGTGGAAAGTGCCGTGAAGGTGATGGCCGGCGAGAGGCTCCCCGCCGACATCATGGTGAAGCTCGAGATGGTGACCAAGGAGACTGTCCGCTCACAATCATGAAACGACTCAACGTTGGTTTGATCGGCCTCGGCCGCCTCGGCCGTGTCTACGCCCGCGATCTCGCGGGGCGTATTCCTGAAACCCGGCTCGTCGCCGTGTCCGATACCGCCGCATCGCTGGCGAAAGAAGTCGCCGAGGAATTCGACGTCCCGCGTCAGTATCCGGATCCGATGGCGCTCATCGACGACAACGACGTCGAAGCGATCGTGATCGTCACGCCCACGCACGTGCATCGCGAGCAGGTGCTCGCGTCCGCGGCGCGCAAGAAGCCGACGTTCTGCGAAAAGCCGCCTGCGTTGTCGATCGCGGAAGTGGTGGAGATGAAATCGGCAATCGAACAGTCCGGCATGTTTTTCCAGATGGGCTTCATGCGCCGCTTCGACGCCGGCTACGCGGCCGCCAAGAGACAGATCGATGCCGGACGCATCGGCACGCCGCTCGTGTTCAAGGCCACCTCGCGCGATCCGTTTCGGCCCAGTCTCGACTACGCCAATCCAAAAAGCAGCGGCGGCATGCTGATCGACATGGGCATCCACGATTTCGATCTCGCCCGCTGGTTCATGGGCGACGTGAAATCAGTCGCCGCCATCGGCGCGACAATCGCGTATCCAGAGCTTGCCACGGTCGGCGACATCGACAACGCCATTGCCAGCCTCACGTTCGTCAGCGGCAAGTTAGGCGTGGTCGATCTCACGCGTAGCGGCATCTACGGCTACGACATCTCGACGGAGATTCTCGGCCTCGAGGGCACCATCCGCATCGGCTACCTTCGCGAAACGCCGATTACGGTGATGACGAAGGCGAACGGCGTGTCGCACGATACGGTTCCGTACTTCATGCAACGATTCCGCGACGCGTACACCAATCAGCTGCAGAACTTTGCGCAGAACGTGCTGCAGGACCGTCAGCCGCCGATCACGATCAACGACGGGCTCGAGGCGCTCCGGATCGGCGTGGCGGCGACGCGCGCGCGGGATACGGGCGCGACGGTGAATGTTGCGCATTTTAAGCCGTAGTAAGGCTTACGCGGGGGAACGCAGATAAATGCAGATGAGACGCAGATGCAACGCAGATGGACGCAGTTGCAACGCAGATTAGACCGTTATGCGGCCACAGACGTGAATTTTGTACGCGTTGTGGACCCGCATAACGGTCTACGGCGCGCGGAGCGCGAACAACAAGAACTAGCCAAGGGCCGCGGAGTTAGCCGGATATCAAGGGCAGGGCCCTTGGCTAGTTATCTGCGACCGACGAGGTTTTTTGCGACGAACCACAAGTTCGCGGGTCGCTCCGCCAGCCGCCGCATATACCATGGAAACCAGTAGGTTCCGTAGGCAATCAAGACGCGCACGTGCTCGCCGGCTTGTGCAAGGCGAAGTTGCTCTCCGCGCTGGATCCCGTACAACATGTGGAACTCGTACCCGCCCGGAGCAACGCGGGTCGCGCGAGCCTGGCGGCAGATGTCCGCGATGAGGCGCGTATCGTGCGTGCCGAACACTGCGCGTGGCCGGCCCGTTCCAGTCGCGGCAAGCATCGTCTTTGCGAGCGCGAAGTAATTGGCATCGACGTCGCGCTTGACAGGCAGGGCAACCGACGACGGCTCGCGATAGGCGCCTTTGACCAGCCGCACACCGGCGCCGACCGCCTGCATGCGCGCGAGATCGTCCTTGCTCCGATGCAGGTATGCCTGCAGGCACACGCCCACCGCAGCGAACTCGCGGCGAAGGCTCTCGGTAATCTCCAGGGTGACGTCGACGTACGGCGACTGTTCCATGTCGATCCAGATGTAGCTGCCCGTGGCGTGCGCGCGTGCCGCGATCGCGCGCGCGTGAGCGGCTGCCTTGTCGCGATCGATGTCGAGACCGAGCTGCGTCAGCTTGATCGACGGCTCGCAGGCGAGGCCGGCCTGCTGGATTCGGCCGATTGCCTGCGCATAGTGGTCCGCGACCGCCTGCGCTTCGGCCAGATCGGTGACATTTTCGCCAAGCCGAGTGAACACCGTAGCGATCGGCCGCATTTCGTCGGCGGCGCGCAGCATGTCATCGAACGTTTCGCCCGGCATGAAGCGCGACACGGCGCGCCGGACGAAGGGGGCGCGGACTCCCTGATTGCGCAGCCAGCGGCTTTCGGAGGCTTTGAGGAGAAGCGTACGGATCATCTCGATCGCGAAGCCGAGGCTCCGCGCTACCTACGTTAGACCGTTATGCGGCCACAGACGTGAATCTTGTACGCGTTGTGGACCCGCATAACGGTCTACGGCGCGCGGAGCGCGCCAAGCCAACAACAAGAATTAGCCAAGGGCCGCGGAGTTAGCCGGATATCAAGGGCAGGGCCCGGCAGGGCCCTTGGCTAATTCCTACGACGCCGCGCGATAGCCTGGACCCCGGACGATGCGACCCGGTGTCGCGCCGGTGTGCTCGCCGTTCTTCACTACCTGCACGCCGTTGACGAACACATCGCGCACACCAGTCGAGTACTGATGGGGCTTCGCGAACGTCGCGTGATCCTGAATGGTGGCCGGGTCGAAGATCACGATGTCGGCCATCATGCCGACGGCGAGGCGTCCGCGTTCCTTCAGACCCAGGTTTTCGGCAGGAAGCGCGCTCAACCGGCGAATACCCTCTTCGAGCGGCACCAACTTCTCATCCCGGACATATTTGGCGAGCCAGCGCGCGAAGTTGCCATAGGCGCGCGGATGCGGATTCGAGGCGAGGAACGCGCCTTCGGGCGCGAGCGAACCCGCGTCGGACGCAAAGCTGACCCATGGCATGCGCAGCTGCTTCCGCAGGTTGTCCTCCGACATCAAAAAGTAGACCGCATCGACGCGGCTCCCGTCCTCGATCACGAGATCCATGGCCGTTTCTTCGGGCGACTTGCCGCGCATCTTTGCGACTTCCGACAGCGTGTTGCCGGTGAGTGGCTTCAGCGCTTGGCTCTTGAACCCCGACAACAGGATGCCGTCTGGTCCGGCCCCGATGAAGAAGTTCTCCCACTCGTTGGTCGGCGTCGTCATTTCCTTGCGTAGCCGCGCGCGTGTCGCCGGATCCTTCAGACGCTTCACCCATGCCTCATAGCCGCCCTCCTGAACCCAAGGCGGCATCGTTGCGTTGAGACCGGTTGCGCCGGCGGGATAGGTATACATGTCGGCCGTGATGCGAAGGCCCTGCTGGCGCGCTTCTTGGACGCGCGCGAGCGCGGCGTCAACCTTGCCCCAGTGGTCACGTCCCGCGGCTTTGAGGTGATAAATCTCGGCCGGCACGCCGGCCTGACGTGCGATCTCAATCAGTTCGTCGATCGCTTCGAGCAGCCGCGCACCCTCGCTGCGCAAGTGAGAGATGTACATGCCGCCAAACTCCGCGGCCGCTTTCGACAGCTCGACGAGTTCAGGCGTTTTGGCATAAAAGGCGGGCGCATAAATGAGCGACGAGCCGACGCCCAACGCGCCTTCGCGCATGGCCTGACGCACGAGGTCCTTCATCCGCCCCAACTCCTCCGCCGTCGGCGGACGATCGTCGTATCCGATCTCGTGAATCCGCACGGTGGTCGCGCCCACGAACGACGCGACGTTGGGAGAAATGCCTTTCTTCTCCAGCGTGCTCAGATACTCGCCCAGCGTGGTCCAGGTGATCTCGTAGCGGAGGTCGCCCTGCTGCTCAATCTGGTCGCGCTTCATCCGATCGTTGAGCGGACCCATTGACGTCCCCTCGCCGAATACTTCGAGCGTGACCCCCTGGCGGATGTCGCTTTGCGATTTCGCGTCGACGAGCAACGGCTCGTCAGCCCAACTGAGCATGTTGATGAAACCGGGAGCGACCGCAAGCCCGCGCGCGTCCACCACTACGCTTGCGGTGGCACCATCGAGCGGACCAATTGCGGCAATGCGATCGCCGGTGACAGCGATCGATGCATCCGCGGGGGCACCGCCGCTACCGTCGTATAGCCGGCCGTTGCGAATGAGAAGGTCGTACTCGGGCGCGGGTTGCGCGCAGCTGATCGAGCAGGCGAGAAGCGTCCAGGTGAGCAATCGGCGCATTGCCGACAGCTTACCTCGACTACACGTGCTTCATCTTGTGGTAGCCCTCGGGATCGACGATCTCGTCGCCGGGCTCGAGGTGCGCGCGAGGGTGTTTCCAGTCGCCCATGCTCATGCCAATCAGAAAGCCGCCAAGCGCGAGCGATAGTCCGGCGACCGCCGGCAGCGCCACCGTCTCAAACGCCTGTTGTAGCGGAGCGGTGGTGTAGTCTGCGGTGTGTTGCACGTTTGGCCCTTCCACGTGGCCGATTCGGCTGATCCCAAACGTCGCGGTAAGGAGGCCGATCAGGAACAGCGCGATACCCAGGAGCAGCTTCACGCTCATCTCCACGTCTCCCCGGAGCGGTAGGGTGCAAACGACGTGCCTCGCTGCATTCGGCCGCTTGCGAACAGCGCGTGTTATCGTCCAAGCTCGTGGATTTGCTGACAGTCGGTGAAGGATTCGACGACATTATTTTCGGAGGTTTGCCTCGCTTGCCGCGACCTGGAGAGGAGATCCGCGTGCCTGCGTTCGCCTCAACCGTCGGCGGCGGGGCAATCATCACTGCGGTTGCCGCGGCACGGCTCGGCTTACGAGTCGGAGTCATGAGCGCCCTCGGCGGCACGGCTGCTGCCCTGCTGGATCGCGAGGGCGTGGACCTCATCAACGTGCTGCGTGCGGCTGAATCGCCTGCTGTCTCGGTTGCCCTCTCCACGTCGCGCAATCGCTCTTTCGTCACGTTCGAAGGTGTGAATCGTATGCTCGAACCGAGATTGCTCGCCGAGCTTGGCACGATGACCCGCCGTCCACGCCACGTGCATTTCGCCTTGAGTCCGCGCAACTGCCGCGCCTGGATTCCGGTGCTGCGGCGGATGCGAGCCGGCGGCATCTCGACGTCGTGGGATTTCGGATGGAACGATGGCCTTGCGAAAGATCGCGCGCTCAACCCGCTGGCCGCGGAGGTGGGCTGGCTTTTCATGAATGAGCAGGAAGACACGCTCTACCCCGCCGCCCGTCGTCACGCACGGCGCGTTGTGGTGAAGCGCGGCGCGCGAGGTGCGATTCTCTACGCCGACGGCACGACCATGCGACGGCAGGCAGAGCGCGCGCGCGTCGTCGACACGACGGGTGCAGGCGACGCCTTCAACGGCGGGTTCCTTACGGCGCTGCAGCGCCACGCCGACGCAGCGCGTGCGCTTCGCCTCGCCACCTACGTCGGCGCGCGAGCGACCGAAGCGTTGGGCGGCATTGCCGCTTTGCCGGCCCGCCATGAGCTCCCGGCGTGGGCGCGCCGCATTCTGGAGAACGCGTGAAGCTGGCCATTATTGGCGGCGGTGGCGTCAGAGTGCCGCTGCTCGTGAACGGCCTCGTTGGTCGAGGTCTTTCGATCGACGAGATCGCGCTGTTCGATATTGACGGTGCACGGCTGGACATAATCGCGCGTCTCGCCAGCGCGCGGCTGGCACGCACCCGTGTGACAACGCATTGCGAGCTGGCGCCGGCGCTCGCTGGCGCGGATTTCATCGTGACCAGCATCCGCGTTGGTGGTCTCGCAGCGCGCGAGCACGATGAAGCGACATCGCTTGCACATGGGATTGTCGGCCAGGAAACCGTCGGTCCCGCGGGCTTTGCGATGGCGGTGCGGACGATTCCGGTCGCGGCCAGCTACGCGCGAGCGATCGCGCAGCACGCGCCAGACGCATGGATCGTCAACTTTACCAATCCCGTCGGCATCATCACCCAGGCGATGAGGCGGGCGGCGCAGGTCAAGATCGTCGGTATCTGCGATACGCCGTCGGAGCTCTTTGCGGAGACGGCGCATGCGCTGGAGACCGACGCGCGAGAATGCACGTTTGATTACGTCGGCTTGAACCATCTTGGCTGGATCCGTGAGGTGTACCAGGATGGCCGGCCGTTGCTCGCGCAGATCTGGACCAACACCGACACGCTGTCGAAGATTTACCCGCGGCCGTTGTTTCCGGCGGATTATTTGTCGCAGCTCAGGCTGCTGCCTACCGAGTACGTGTACTTCTACGTGTTCCCCGACCGCGCCGTCGCCAACACCCGGGCGGCGGGCCGCACACGTGGGATGCAGGTAACCGCTCTGACTGCGCGGCTCTTTGCCGAGCTCGCCACACGGCCGGCAAATGCCGTGGAGATTTACGAGCGATATCTCGGGGAACGATCGGGATCGTACATGCAGGCCGAGACCGGGCAACTCACGCCGACACCGCCGTCGCCATGGGCGGCGCTCACCGGGTACGACCGCATCGCGTACGACGTCATTGCGGCCATCGTGAACGACACGAACGCTGTGATTCCCCTCGACGTCGCCAACGACGGCAATATTCCGGAGCTCGAGCCGGACGATATCATCGAGGCGCCTTGTGCGGTCGGACGCCGTGGCATTCAGCCGCAGCCAGTTGGCAGCCTTCCGGCCGCTGTGCGCGATCTCGTCGCGCACGTCAAGGAATACGAACGAAAAACGATTACCGCAGCAGAGACGATGAACGAGCGCTCGTTGATTGACGCGCTCGCGCACAATCCGCTCGTCGCCTCGGCGGACGTGGCGGAACGGCTCGTGCGGCAGCTCACGTTGTCGTGACCGATCAGCGCGCTCGGCTCGACCGCGCGATGGGCCTGCTGCAGGCCACTGCGACCAACATCATCAGCATGGTCGGTGTCGGACCGTTTCTCACCATTCCGTTCATGCTGCAGGCGATGAACGGGCCGCACATTCTGTATGCCTGGCTCGCAGGCATCGTGCTCGCGGTCGCCGACGGACTCGTGTATGCGCAGCTTGGCGCCGCCATCCCCGGGAGCGGCGGCCCGTATTTGTATCTGCGCGAGGCGTTCCAGCCGTTCGGCATCGGCCGGCTGATGGGATTCCTGTTCATTTTTCAGACGATTCTCGTCGCGCCGCTCTCGATTGCAGGCGGCGCCGTCGGCATCGCCGACTATCTGCAGTTTGCGTGGACCGGCATGACGACGTCACAGCACCATGCGATCGCTGCTGTTTCCTGTGTCGTCATCACTGCCGCGTTGTGGCGCGACACCGAATCCATCGGCCGCCTTGCCGTTGTGATGCTGTGGGGTGTTCTCATCACCGTCGGCTGGGTCATCGTCGTCGGCTTGTTCACCTTCTCACCATCGCAGGCATTTGATTTTCCGCGGCGGGCGTTCGAACTCGACGCGGATCTCGTGGCGAGGCTGGGGGCCGCGTCGGTGCTTGCGATGTACAACTACGGTGGTTACAACCAGGTATGCAATATCGGCGAGGAAATTCGCGATCCGGAGACCACCGTGCCGCGATCGATCCTCATCTCGATCTTCATCGTCGCTGCCATGTACATCGGCATGAGCACCGTGATGCTCGGCCTGGTGCCGTGGGAAGAAGCCTCCCGATCACGAACCGTGGCTTCCCTGTTCATCCAGCGCACGTTCACGGATGCCACGACCGGTTATGTCGCGGGGCTCGTCATGACGGGGCTCATCATCTTCGTCGCCGCGGCAGGCCTGTACGCAACGATTCTCGGCTACTCGCGGATTCCGTTCGCTGCCGCGCGCGAAGGCGATTTCTTCCACGTCTTCGCACGCGTGCATCCGACGAAGCACTTTCCCTACGTGTCGCTCGCAACGGTGGGTGCCGTCTCGATTCCGTTTTGCTTCTTCTCGCTTGGTCAGCTCGTGAGCTGGCTGATTCAGGTGCAGATCCTCCTGCGCTTCATCTGGCAGTGCGTTGCGGTGATGCTGCTGCGCCGATATCGACCGGATATTCCGCAGCCGTTCACCATGTGGCTTTATCCGCTGCCCGCGCTTCTCTCGCTGGCGTTGTGGCTCTACATCTTCTTCACCGGCCCGCGGGAAGGCATCATGTTCTCGTTCGCGTTCCTCGGGATGACGGTGATCGCCTACGCGCTGTTTCTGCGTAGCGCAAAACAGTAGGCACGAGGATCGCGACGACCGTTTACTGCGGGGCTTTGCTGAGCGCCAGCAGGTTGGCCATCAGTCGGTAAGCGCCGGGCACGCCGTAGGGAAGCTGCCGATGCATCGCGTACGCGAAGTAGGTGTAATGTCCTTTCCCGTGGCGCGTCCACAACCATCCACCGTGCTGCGGCGGCTGACCGCGATCCCAGGTGGCGATGATTGGCCGGTACGACGGATCCCACTTGCTCCAGAATTTCGATCCGCGCTGCTCCACCCACGAATCAAAGTCGGCTTTCGTGATCTTGTTCGGGAAGTTGAGCATCGGCGCGTCCGCAGCGAGGATCTCCACGGGCGAATCTTCTTCTGAAACTTCTTCCGCACGCGCCGTCAGCTCGCCCGGCTTGGGCGCAAACTGATTGGGCACGAGCTCCTGTGTGTTGTAGAGCACAATCAGATTGCCGCCGCGCTCGACATAATCAAGCAAGCGCCGATTGTAGGTCTTGAGATCGTCGCGCACCGCGTACGCGCGCGTGCCGGTGACGATAGCCGCGAAGCGGGACAGATCGCCGCGCGCGAGTTCGTTCTCGTCGAGGAGCGTCACCTGATATCCAAGCTGGCGAATGCCGTCGGGTACTTGATCGCCAATGCCCATCACGTAGCCGACGCTCAAGCCTGGGACCGTCTCGACCTCGATACCGCGCACATCCGTGACAGCGATGCGATACAAGTGCCTCGCTTCGAGATCTCTGTACTCGATGGACTCGTACCCTTCGAGGTATTCGCGTCCATCCGCGATGGCGACGGCCTGCAGTTGATAGCTGCGATCAGCAAGCGACGGCACCGTGACGGTGAAGGTGTAGGTGGCGCGCTCCCCGCCGCGCACAAACGAGAACGGCGCGCGTGGCGGGTCGACCGTCCATCCCTGCGGAACACGGAGCGTGACCTCGCCTGTGCTTCCTGACTCTTTGTTGTTGAGCACGTCCACTTGCACCGCAAACCGTTTGGTTTGCGCCTTCAGCGGCACTACCACCGTGGCGGGATTCGCAGTGACCGCAAGCGCTGGCACTACGCGCAGTTCCGGCATCACGTATCCGAACGGTAACTTCGCTTCGCGGCGGCGAACAATCTCACGCGCGCTTACCTGAACACCCTCGACCGTATAGTTTGCGCTCACGGAGATCGAGGTATCGGATGCGGGTTTGCCGAACTGAGCTGGGTCGAGCAGGTTGTAGCGAGCGTCCTGGAACGACGCGCGTTCGAAATACGGCTTCGAAGTGAGCGGCGCGTCGGGAGCAACGGCTACAGTAAAGCGGCGCGTCACCGCCTCGTTAGGCTGCGGATTCGCAGACGACCGCTGTTGGTTTGGCGAGGGCGACGACGCGAAGCCCCGGCCAAGATTGATGCCCGATATTAGCATGGAGATGCTCGGCGTCCCGCGCGTCACAAACGTCCACTGCACATCGAACGTCTGGCCTGGCACGACGCCGCCCATCACAGGCGGCGGCGCGAAGCCGCTACCAGGTCCCGACGGCTCCGCCGTTCCGGCCGGCACCGCAACGCCGGTCAGCACGACGCCCATCGCTGCATTGATGGCATCGATGAACTCTTGCTCCTTGCGCAGCAGATAAAAGACCGCATCGCGGTCTTCCGAGAACCAGTCGATCGCGGTGCGCGTCGCCGCGAGGCCGCGTGCAAGCGCCGGCACCGAGGCTGACGGATCCTGAAGAGAGAACTTCGCGACCGCCTCGTCCACCGCCCCGACGATCGGCTGCAGCCGCTCGGCGGCGGCTGCGTGTTCAGGCCTGCGCAAGGTTTTGAACAGCGCGCGAAGGGACGTGTCGATTCCGTCGAAGAAGTCGTGCTCTTTCGCCGGCGCAACCGGCAGCACGGTATCTACGCGTTTGTAATACGCGAATTGCGGCCCGGGCGACAGCGACAATCGGCCGCTGTTCTGCGACCGTTGAAAGCTCAGGCCGACGCGCGCGAAGTCACTATAGGACATGCCGAGCCACGGGCTGTATTGGCCGGTGTCAACGCGCACCGTCCAGTCCTCGTCTTCGCGCATGCCGCCGATGTAGACCTTCAGTGGCTGCCATGGCTGCAGCTTTTCTTTGAGCTGCTCGGGAAAACGATTGGGATCGCCCGCAGCGCGAAATGCTTCGACGGTGATGAGCCCCGCGGTCTGATGGTTGCCGTGGCCGTCGCGCTGATTGCCCTGGAAGCGCGAGACGAGCACCAACGGCCGCTCCATGCGGATGATGCGCACGACGTCGCGCAGCACGTTGTCTTTGCCCCACTTGTCGAGCGCTTCATCGAGGCGTTTCGAGAAACCGTAATCGATGACCGTGGTGAAGTACTGTGCGTCCACGCCGTAGTACTGATCCGCATTGAGCAGTTCTTCGGTGCGAATCAACCCGAGCCCATCGAATAACTGTGGCCCCAGTGCGTTGTCGCCCGACTGACCGCGATTGAGCGTCATCAGCGACACGCGCGCGCCCATCCCACGACTCAGCCACGCGAGCAGTCCGCCATGCTCGTCGTCGGGATGCGCGGTTGTGTGCATAACGCTCGCGGTGGTTCGAAGCTTCTGCAGCTTTTGCCACGTGCCGGCGGCGCCGGTGTCCTGCGGCAATGGCTCATAACCGCGCAACGCAACTGCGCCAGCCAACACGGCGCAACCAACGAGCAGAACTCTCTTCATGACACGTCCCCGATCCGCCTCACACGCTGCGTTCCCGAAAAAGGGGTCAGACCCCTTTTCCGGGCGCAGCGGAAACTTCAGAAATAAAACTTGACCGCAAACTGAATCTCACGCTGATCGCCGAGCGTGCTCGAAATCCTGCCGAACGTATTCAGGTTCGAGACGTTCGAGCCCGGGAATCCGTAGTTCACCCAGTTGAACAGGTTAAAGCTCTCGATGCGCAACTCCACACGGCGCTCGCCGACGGGAATGGAGCGAAACACCGACAGGTTCATCGATTTCGAGCCCGGCCCGCGCACGCTGTTGCTGCCGCAGTTGCCGTAGGTGAAGTTGTCCGTGGCGGCGAACGCAGTGATGTCGAACCATGTGTCGAGCGTTTGGTTGAAACCATCGGGCAGAGGATCACCGACACAGTTCGCGCGCGAGATGCGGCCTGGTCCTGTGTTGGCACGATCGGTGGCCGTGATCGTGAACGGCCGGCCCGAGTTGAGCGACAAGATGCCGTTGACCACCCAATCACTCGCGAGCGCGCCCAGTGCGCCTGCCGGCTGCATACGGCGGCCGCGGCCCCACGGCAGCTCGTAGATGAAGCTGGTCACGAAGCGATGCGGTAGGTCGAAGGCAAGCGGACCGTAATCGCGTCCCATGTCGTACGCGGTCAGCGGGAAATTACCGACGGCGCCGCCGCCGACGCTCAGGTGATCGAGATAATCACCGCGGGCACTGCTCCAGGTATAGGCGACGTTGAAGGCCAGTCCGTCGCTCATCCGCCGCGATAGTCGTGTTTGCAGGGCGTTGTAATCGGCGCGGCCGTTGGTGACGATCTGTTCGAGGAACGCGCTGCCGAATCCGTACTGCGCGTAGGGAAACACCACCGGGCCGATGCCGAGTGTCTGAATGATCCCTTCGTTCAGATTGCGCAGGCGGCGGCCGTTGCGCGTGCGGTTGCCGACATACTCCACCGCGGCGACCATGCTCGGTCCAAGCTGCAGCTCGGGACCGACACTGAACTGTTGCACTAGCGGCGTGTGCTGATTGGGATCCTGAATACGCCACTGCACAAGGGTCTGATTGACGCTGGTGGGCGACAGCGACGTGAAGCCGTCGCTGAAACGAAATGCCGGTAGATCGTTGCCGGAGTTCGCGCTGATGGCGACATCGACCAACTGCGGCAAGTTCAGTCCGAGCTGACTTTCACTCCCGTAGCGATCCTGCTGTTGATAGAACACGCCGTAACCTGCGCGAACAACAAGGCGCGGCGTCGTGCTCCAAGCCACGCTCACACGCGGCGCAAAGTCGTTGTGGTCCGGTTCGATGAGCGTGCGGTCGCGGACGCTGCCATCACGCGCGGTCACAATGGCCCCGGTTGCGGGATCGATGTTCGTCAACAGATTGCTGCGATCGAACATCGGCGTGAAGTACTCGTAGCGCAGGCCATAGTTCAGAGTCAGCGCCGGCGTCAGGCGCCAGGAGTCCTGCGCGTAAAACTGCCAGCCGTCAGCGTAGAGATCGGGCTGATGGAACAACGACAGCCGCTGGGTCGAGGAAAGGCCAAGGAGAAAGTCGCCGATGCCGAAGCCGGTGTACCGCCCATCGGGGAAGTTCAGCTCGCCGTTGAGCGATCGAATGTCGATGTAGGTCACGAGATCGCGCCGCCGTTCGACGCCAAACTTCATGGCATGCTGCCCGCGATTCCACGTGAGGTTGTCGGCAAACTGGTACACCTGAGACCACTGGAATTGCGGACGGAAGAACGGTCCGCCGAGACGCGCAAACCGCACGATCGGCATGTGCGGAAGCCCGCCGTAGAATCGCGGGTCTTTCGGAACGCCGCGGATGCCGTACTGTCCATTCGCGTCGACGCCGAACGATGGATGGATCGAATCCGAGCTCACCTTGTTCCAGGCGATGCGGAACTCGTTGAACAGCGCCGCGCCAAACACGCGCGACCATCCGCCGACGACGTTTTGACCGCGGTTGAAGATGTCGCTGGCGAAATCACCTGAAGCGACCGGGTCGTTCAGAATCGGTGGCTCGTGTCGATCGGTGTTCTGGAAGCTGTAGCGGCCGAACAGCTGCTCGCGTCCGGACCGCAGCGTGTGATCGATGCGAATGTCGAACTGATCGATGTCGTTGTTGAGAATGCCGTTGGAGATGAAGTTGTTGTTGAAGAACCCCGCGCCCGGCACGTTGGGCGACGGATACAGCTGAATGAGATTCGCCGCAATCGGATCGATGCACGATCGATTAATCCGCTTGGCGGCTGCGTCGATACAGCCGGCGGGCACAAACGGGTTCGAAGCCGTCATCGTGCCGGTGAGCTCGCTGAGATCGCCGTTCTTCATCCGATCGGTGGGCACCGTCGTGGCTTGCGACAAGGCTCGCTCGGTGCGCGTCGCCTGATAGTCGCCAAAGAAGAACGTGCGCCCTTGAATGATTGGTCCACCGAGCACACCGCCCGCGATGTGTTGATTGAATGGCCCCTTCTTCACGCCGGCGCGGTTGTTGTCCCAGGTATTGGCGTTGAAGGCTTCGTCGCGGAAAAACTCGAACAGCGTGCCGCGGAACTCGTTAGTGCCCTGCTTGACCGATGCGTTGATCACCGCACCAGCGGCCTTGCCGAATTCGGCCGAGTAGGTGCGCGTTTGCACTTTGAATTCCTGCAGCGCATCGACTGGCGGCGCCACCACCTGCGGGCTGCGCTCCTGCAGGTTCGTCGACATCGAGTTGTTGTCGGCGCCGTCGAGCATGTAGTTGTTCCAGGTCGCGTAATTGCCGTTGGCGTTGAAGAACGTGTCTTCGCCGCGGCTCGTGATGCCGGCAGGCGCCACGACGACACCGGGCGTGAGAAGCGCCAGCTCCGCGTAGCGCCTTCCGAGCAGAGGCAAGTCGCGAACCTGCCGCTCGTCCACCACAGCCCCGATGTCGGCCGACTGCGTCTGCAGTAGCGCCGCCCGCGCCGACACCACGACTTCTTCGCTGCTGACGCCGACTTCGAGGGCGAAATCGATGTTGCGGCGATCCTGAACGTTGACCGTTACATCCTGCCGCACACCGCGGCGGAATCCCTGCACCTCGGCGACGACGACGTAGCGGCCCACCTTCAACGCGGGAAACACGTATTGGCCGCTCGCATTGGTGATGGTGGTCAGCGCGACATTCGTGCCTTCCTGCGTGGCCGTCACGTTCGCGCCGGGCAGCACCGCACCGGTGGCATCGGTGACCGTGCCGACGATCGCGCCGGTATCGAGCTGCGCCGCGGCCGGTATGGAGAGGAGAAGAAACGCGAGAACGGATGCAAGGACGTTGCGCTCGAGAGGAGACATCGTGTTGCTCCTGGAATGACGAGATCGGCAACTATAACGCGTTGGCGGACAGGTGGAACGGAACTTGTAAACCGTCGGCCGCGGAGAGTGTTCATGGTCCGCTCGAGAGGACGTTGCGCGTTGTTTGCCGTGGTTTTCGGAATGCTGTTGTCCTCTCCCGCTGGCGCGCAGACGAGGCCGACGATCAGTCAAAGCGGCCAATCGGCCATTGGTTTTGAGGGCGGCGCGTCGATCGATCCCGAGCAGGGGTTTGTCGGCGTGTTCTGGGAATCACCGCGGATTGCAGGACTCTTTTCGCTGCGTCCGGGCATCGATGGCGGCTTCGGCAGCGACCTCCGCCTCGCGACGTTCAACATCGACTTCATGGCGCGCTTTTCGTTCGGCAACTCCGGGTGGAGTCTCGTCCAGGGCGGGGGTCCGGTGATCGTGTTCAGCAAGGTTCCGGATCGCGATTTGTCCGACACGAGCGCCGGTTTCAGCTACATCTTCGGCTTCTCGCACGACAGCGGTTTCTTCGGCGAGTTCCGGATCGGAAGCGGTAGCGTCCCCGTGCTGAAGATGGCAGCCGGCTACGCGATCAAGTTCTGAGTGTCGGTTAGTTTCCGCCGGGGGGCGCGGTTGTCAGGGCTGCAGCGCGCCGCTGGCGGTAAATCTTCGAACAGCCTTCCCTTTCTCGTCCAAAAACTCGATGCTCGCGTTGCCGTCGGCCTCCACCTTTAACGCCAGGCGCGGCTGGCCGGTGGCGTCGGCGAGCGTCACCACTGCGGCCTTATCCGCCCCCTTGCCGACGAACACGCGCCGCGGTCCCGGCGGAGCGCTTGCCCGTATCTTTTTGACCGCTTCGTCGCGTGCGGCGGCATCCGCAATGGTGTTGGCGTCGTTCAGCTGCCGAATCAGCTCCGTCAGCCGAGTATCGGCGCGATCCCAAACCTGAAGACCGGCGGTGCGTTGCCCGTCCTGCTCGGAGTAACTGATCGCAACCGTCTGATCCTGCTTCAATTGATCGAAGGCGAGCTGCGCGCCGGCGCGCCGCTGTCCATCGCGTTCCTGGCCGCTGAAGGTGAGCCCGCCGACTTCATCGCCCTGGTCGTTGAAGAACAGCATGCCGGCCACCGGGCGGGGTCGGTTGATCGTGACGCCATCCATCACGCCCGGGTGCATCCGATTCTTGTTGGCGAGCACGAACCGCAGCGTGCCGTCTGCGTCGACCACATTGAGCCGCTGCACAGTGAGCTCGTCGAACTTCTGCGGCTGGCCAGTCGCCTGCGCGAATGCGGCGGCGACGATCAAGACGAGAACAAGGGTTGTGACGCCTGTGTAAATCTGGAGCAGGCGAATCTGGCGTCGAAGAGGCTGTCGCATGATGTGTCCTGCTTGGTCCGACCGTTCGCGCGATCAACCTCGACGGTCGACGAGACAGTTCAAGTTCAAAGTTCAAAGTTCAAAGTTCAAAGTTAGTTCGTCCGTTCTTATTTCTCTTCGTTCTTAGACCGTTATGCGGCCACAGACGTGAAGTTTGTACGCGTTGTGGACCCGCATAACGGTCTACGGCGCGCGGAGCGCGCCAAGCCAACAACAAGAACTAGCCAAGGGCCGCGGAGTTAGCCGATATCAAGGGCAGGGCCTGGCAGGGCCCTTGGTTAGTTCTTACTTCCCCTGCCGACGCACCGCCATCTCCCCGTCCCAGCGCGCGGCTTCGAGGTGGACGTCAACCTGGTCGAGAACGCGCGTCGCCGTTTGGTCGATGATCTCGTCAACGCTCTGCGGGTGCTGGTAAAACGCCGGCATCGCGGGAAAGATCACGACGCCGAGCCGTGACAGCTTCAACATGTTTTCAAGATGGATGGCGCTCAACGGCGCCTCGCGCACCACGAGCACGAGCTTGCGGCGCTCTTTGAGAACGACGTCGGCGGCGCGGTGAAGGAGGTTGTCGCCGTAGCCTGTGGCGATAGCCGCGAGCGTCCGCATGCTGCATGGCGCGACGATCATCCCGCGCGTGAGAAACGAACCGCTCGAAATCGGCGCACCCTGATCGTTGATGGCGTGGACGTGCGTGGCGAGCTTGTGCACCTCGCGCGGTGTATAGGGCGTTTCGTGAACCAGCGTCCGCGCTCCCCAGCGACTCATCACCAGATGCGTTTCGATCCCGGTGCCGCCGAGCATCTGCAGCAGCCGCACGCCGTAGATCGTGCCGGTCGCCCCGGTGATGCCGATAATGAGCCGGTCCACTTCCCGAATCTACCACTTCGGAACGCTGGGAATTGCTGGAACCTTGCAACCCTGAACCTCGGAAGCTCGAATCCCGAAACCTCGGAGCTCCGCAACGCCGGAACTTCGGGCGCACCCCTTGCCAAACTAGGAGAACCGGCATAGACTCCTAGCCTATCTAGGAGACTGAATGCCGAAAAGCGCCGAGCTGCTCCCGGGAACGCTCGACATGCTCATTCTCAAAGCGGTGTCGCTCAAACCACTGCACGGCTACGGTGTGCTGCTCCGCATCCAGCAGATCTCCGGTGACGCGCTGCAGATTGCGCAGGGATCGCTCTATCCCGCGCTCTATCGGCTCGAACACCAGGGGCTGATCGCCGCCGAATGGGGTGAAAGCGAGAACAAGCGGCGCGCCAAGTACTACACGTTGACGGCGGCAGGCCGTCGTCGCCTGCGCGAAGAAACCGCGGAGTGGCACCGCCTGGCGTCGGCGATCGGGGCGGCGCTCAAGGCGACGCCGGACGAGGTGTGACATGCTCGCTCGAATCCGATCGTTCATCGATGTCGTCCTGCGGCGCGCCCGTTTCGAGCGCGACATGCGCGACGAAATGCGCTTTCACCTCGAGACGCGTGCGGACGATCTGGAACGAGCGGGTTTTACGCGCGACGAAGCGTTGCGGCGGGCGCGCCTCGAATTCGGCGCGATCGAGTCGGCCAAAGAGGATTGCCGCCAAGCCCGCGGCGTGAGGTTCCTCGATGAGCTCGCGCAGGACCTACGCTACGCGCTGCGATTGATTCGAAAGGCTCCGGGATTCACCGCCGCCGCTGTGCTGTCGCTCGGGCTTGGCATCGGCGCCAACACCGCGATCTTCAGCTTGATGGACGCGGTCATGCTGCGCACACTGCCGGTCGTGCAGCCGCACAACCTCCGATTTGTGGGTCACGGCCGGGACGACCGGCCCGGCACGATGTCGAACTACCCGCTGTTCGAACGCTATCGCGCGCTGGCGAGTGTGTTCAGCGGCGTGACCGCGTTCACGCCAGCTGTCTTCAAGATGATGACCGCCGAAGGGCTGGAGAACGTGACGGGGCTCTGGGTCAGCGGCAATTTCCACGGCGTTCTCGGTGTTCCTGTCACGCTCGGTCGTGGCTTCGGTGCTGACGACGACCGCAGCACGGCGAGCCCGCCCGTGGCCGTCATCAGCGACAGCTTCTGGACACGTCGGTTCGGACGCGATCCGAGCGTTCTCGGCCGCACACTGACCCTCAATGGCCGCATCGTCACGATCGTCGGTGTGACGCCAGCCCGTTTCAGCGGCATGGCGCCAGGCAGCAATCCTGATTTGACGCTGCCCTTGTTCGTGCGCGCACTCGACGACCCCGAGTACCTCGCGATGCACGACACCTGGACCGATCTGACGATCGTGGCGCGGCTGAATGCGGGTGCCACCGACGACGAGGCACTTGCGGCAACAGACGCCGTCTTCCAGCAGTACATGTCGCAGCCGGAAAACTCATGGATCCGCAAGTACGCGCCGGACGATTATGCCAAGGCGATCCTGCTGCCTGCGGCGAAAGGGACGTTCGCGCTGCGGCGCCAATACGAAACCGCGTTAACCGTGCTCATGGGCATGGTTGCGGTAGTGCTCCTGATCGCGTCGGTGAACGTCGCGAATCTGCTCCTGGTCAGGAGCACGACGCGAGCAAAGGAAGTGGCAATCCGGCTGTGCGTGGGCGGCGCGCGCTCGCGCCTCATCCGGCAGTTCCTTACCGAGAGCGTTCTCCTGGCGGCATGCGGCGGTGCGCTCGGCATCCTGATCGCGAACTGGGGGGCGACGGCGATCATGCACCTGTTCTCCGCGGCGGAGAATCGCATGCTGCTCGATGTCTCTCTCAACGCGCGTGTGCTTGGCTTCACGAGCATCGTTTCCGCCATCACCGGAATTGCGTTTGGCATGCTCCCTGCCGTAAGGGCGACGCGGATTGATCTCACGCCGGCACTGAAAGACGCTGCGGTGGTTCCGGCCGGAACACGTAAATGGCCCGCCGGACATGTGCTCGTCACGACGCAAGTTGCGATGAGTGTGCTCGTCCTTGCTGTCGCCGGCCTTCTGGTACGAAGTCTTCACAATCTCAAGTCGCTCGACGCGGGATTCACGAAGGACAATCTGCTGTTGTTCACCCTCGACACCAACTCGACACCGATTCCCGCATCGGACCGTCTTCGCGTGTATAGCGAAGTGATCGAGCGGGTACGCGCGTTGCCGGGCGTGCTGTCGGGATCAGGCTCGACGTCGAGCCCGATTCATACCGGCGGCAACAGTCGCGCGCTCGTCATGCCACCGGGTGTGCCCGAAAATCCCGAGACGCGCGGCGCGTTCAACAATCTTGTCACGCCCGACTACTTCGCCACGCTGGGGATCGATCTTCTGCGCGGTCGCGCGTTCACGGCGCAGGACTCGCCGGTGTCGCAGAAAGTCGCAGTGATCAACCAGACCATGGCTCGCTTCTATTTCGCCGATCGCGATCCGCTCGGCGAGGCCGTTCGCTTTGTCGGCGATCCGAAGCAGCCGTTCGTCGTGGTCGGCATTGTCGAAGATACGCACCAGATGAATCTTCGAGATGCTCCTATCCGAACGGTCTATACGCCGCTCATGCAAACCGATGAACCGCCGTCGGCCGCAACCGTTGAAGTGCGAACCGTACAAGACGCTGCGAAACTCGCTCCGGCGGTACGCGACGTTGTGCGCACGGTGAGTCAACACGTCGTCCTGCGATACGTCCGGACCATGGATCAGCAGATTGACGCGTCGCTCGTACGCGAGCGATTACTGGCGATGCTCTCGAGCGGGTTCGCGCTGCTCGCGCTGGTGCTGTCGGCGATCGGCCTTTACGGTGTGATGTCGTACAGCGTGAGCCGCCGCGCGCGGGAGATAGGAATCCGGATGGCGCTCGGCGCCGCGCGCGGGTCAGTGCTCTGGCAAGTCATGAGGCAGGCGATTGCCGTCTCGCTTGCTGGCGTGATCGTTGGCGTTGTTGCCGCACTGTTGACGACCAAGACGCTCGCCACGTTTCTCTTCGGCCTCTCGGCCCATGATCCTCTAACCCTCGGCGCCGTCTGCGTTCTGCTTCTGGGCACGTCGCTGGCCGCGGGCATTGTGCCGGCACGGCGCGCCGCTTCGGTTGATCCAGCACGTGCAATAAGAACCGAGTAATTCGCACTTCCGAAGTTCCGAACCCGGAATCTCGAATCTCGGAATCCAGGAACCTTTATTCGGTGCGCAGCGCCGAAGTTGGATCGATTCGTGCCGCCTTGCGAGCGGGCAAGTAGCAGGCGATCATCGCAACCCCGTTCAGCCCGATCGCTGCCGCGGCAAAGCTGATCAGGTCCCACGCGCCGACGCCGAACAGCAGGGTGGCGATCACGCGCGCCGCGATTACCGCGCCGATTAGCCCCAGACCGACGCCGATCAGCGTCATGCGCGCGCCGCCGGCGACCACCATGTTCACGATGTCCTGCGCGCGCCGAGGGCGAGGCGAATGCCGAACTCACGCAGGCGCTGGCTTACGCCGTACGCGATCACGCCATATACGCCGATCGTCGCCAGAAGCAGCGCCAACCCGGCAAAGACCGCGAGCAGCGTCGTCTGCAGCCATCGCCGCGCCAGCGATCGATCGATGACTGCCGTACAACCCGAGTGATCGCGGCGGCGAGCCGCTCCCACGAGGCGGTTTCCTTTTCGAGCTGGCGCCGGCCGGCGCGTGTGAGCGCGTAGTACTTCGCGCGGCGGTTTTGTTCCGATACGCCCCAGGACGCGGTGATCCAGCCCTGATGCTCGAGGCGATGAAGCGCGGGATAGAGCGAGCTTGCTGCACCTGCAGGACGTCGCTCGACAACGGCTTAATGCGGCGCGCGATGGCCCATCCGTGCTGCGGTTCGAGTTGCAGCGATTTGAGGATCAGAAGATCGAGGGTGCCCTGGACGAGGTCGATGGGTTTGATGGGCGTTCCCCTTGATTATCGACAACAGTAGTCGGACATGATAGGGGTCAGACCCCTTTTCTCCCGTCATCGCCCGTGGAAAAGGGGTCTGACCCCTTTTCTGTCGCCCGGCGGCTTTGCTGGGCGACCACGCTTGGCGATGGCGCGTGCTTCCTGCAACTCCGCGCTCGTGAGCGGCACGTTGACCAACGACACCCAGTCGTCGGGAAGGACGATCAGCGGTTCATCCAGCAGCGGCGACCCGCCATCGCATCGCCAGTGCAGACTGCCCCACTTCCAATCTTCTGCGCGGCGCACGAGACCCGCCTTCAACGCGTTCGCCTCGACATACCGCAACACCGTCAGGAAGTGCATATCGTCGACGATTGACCTGCTCCAGAATCGCTGTTGAAACACGTGGCCGTGTCCACGGGTTTGGGTGTTCAACCGCAGATCGCAGGCATAGCTACCAGTGACCCATTGTAGGTACGCAGAAAGTGCACCCGCGATTTCAGGCCGCAGCATGGCGTGAAAGTGGTTGGGCATCACGCAAACGCCGTACACTTTGATCGGTGTACGTTCCTTGCCCTGTTCAAGAAGACCCAAAAACCGTTCGTAGTCAGCATTTTGGAAGAACAACTGTCGTTTATCGTTGCCTCGATTGACGACGTGAAACGTCAGTCCTGGAGCGGTAATCCGACGGGGTCGCGGCATGCGGGGGAACCTCCTTGCGGCGAGATGAGGGGCAAGGCGCATGCCGCAGATCGAAAAAGGGGTCAGACCCCTTTTTCGCTGGGCGCGCGACTCGGTTTGAACAGGCCGAACACGAGCCATGCGAAGGCCGCAATAATCACCAGCAGCATCAGCCAGCGCAACAGACCGACGATGAAGAACGTGTCGAACGCCGGCATCTCGAACCGATATTGCCGCAGCCGATCGAACCGGTCGGTCAACCAGTGCCAGGCGGTGTGCACGATGAGGGCGGACATGATGATCGTGCCCATACGCTCTAGCACGACGTACCGAAACAGGAGCGCGAGAAGCGGAATCACGAGGATCAGCACGAGCACCTGGCCGATCTCCACGCCCACGTTGAACGCGAGGAGTGACGTCAACAGATGCTGTCCGGCAAATTGCAGCCGCTCGCGCAAAGCAAACGAGAAGCCGAAGCCATGCACGAGGCCGAAGCCAAACGTAATGAGCCATCGCCGTTCGAGCTTTGGAGAGACGATGTTCTCCAATCCCATGTAGACGATCGAGGCGGCAATCAGCGTCTCGATGAGCGGCGGGAACCACAACGCGCTCGGCGCCATGTCAAATGCCGAGGCAATGAGCGTGATCGAGTGCGCGACCGTAAACGAAGTGACCACCAGCAGCAGCGAGCGAAACTTGCGGAAGGGAATAACGAGACACAGCAGAAATAAAAGGTGATCGATCCCATCGAGGATGTGAAAAAAACCTTCCTTCACAAAGAGAAACGCTGCCTGGTGCCAGCGCGGATCGAGCCGGACAATCCCGGGATCGCCGTGCACGTCGAACGCCCGTTCTGCTCTGCCCGCCGGCAGAAAACGCATGACGACGTTGGTCCGCAAGCCGAGACGCGTCAGTCCTGATTGGATGGAAAACTTCGATTGATCGGACTGGATGGCATAGACGAACACCGCGTCGATCAGGCCCTCTTCCCAATACAGTTCGGTCTCAGGCGCGAGTCTCGGCGCGTTGACCGTGTGATTGAGCGCCTGCTCGTAGGAATCAAACGATCGATCCGCAGGCAACGATGCGCGCACCGCTACCAACTGCGGCTCCGACAAGAGCGTGTCGTTCTCGTAGAGGCTGACGAGCGGCGCAATCCAGGTGAGGGCGGAGTTGCGGAGCACCGGATCGAGCCGCTCGAAATCCAGGAACCCTCCGTCGCGCTCCGGCACGCGCATGTCGCGCATGGCCTTGAGCGGGGCGCGCACGACGAGCGTGAGGCGCTGCCCTTCGGGCTTCAGAAACGTTCGAATGGTGACTTCGTTGGGAATTTCATGCGCGCTCGAGCTGGCAACGGCGAGCAGAGTGAGAATTGCAATCGAAGACAAACACGTGCGGCGATTCGGTTTCATGCAAAGCACTGGATTCACGGCAATTCTATGTATACTGGCGCCCTCCAAAAAGCCCGCCTTCGCTCGGCGGCCGCAGACGTAGCGAGTTCCCGCCCTTCGACGAGCTCAGGGCCGTTCCGAGCAACGTCGCGGGACGGCGAGGCGGCAGATTCTGGAGAGAGACGGAAAGGATGGAGCCGTGAAGCGGAATCTCCTTATTGGCGCGACGTTTGTCGCGGTCCTGCTGGCGTTAGGTATTGGTCAGAACCTGGTAGAGCAGAAAGCGATTGCGCAGGCGAAAAGCGCCGCGCAGGCGCCCGTCTTCGAGGTCGATCCGTTCTGGCCGAAGCCGATGCCGAACAACTGGGTCTTCGGACAGACCATCGGACTCGGGATCGATGAAAAAGATACCGTCTGGATCATCCATCGCGGAAACGACCCAGGCAATCTCGACAACACCGAGTACGCGTTTCCGCCCGCAGGTGGCCGTGGCGGCGCCGGACGAGGTGGCGCAGCGGCAGGCGCAGCGGCAGCTGGTGCGACACCGGATGCTGCAGCGGCGGGCGCGCGGGGTGCGGCAGCCGAAGCGCGCGGCGCGGCGGCACCCGCAGCATCGACACCGAATCGCGTCAGCGAATGCTGCGTGCCCGCTCCGCCCGTAATGGCTTTCGATTCCGCCGGCAACGTCGTCCACAGCTGGGGCGGACCGTCCGTGACCCCGGAGTGGCCTGACTCGAACCACGGGATCGTCGTCGACCACAAAGGCTTCGTCTGGATCGGCGGCAACGGCGGACCCGATCAGCACATCCTCAAGTTCACGCGCGACGGCAAGCTCGTGGCCGAGTTCGGCAAGAAGGGCGCGCGCATGAAGGACGGGCAGCCGGTGCGCGACTCGTATGACATGAACAACTTCGGCCGCGTTGCGAAGATCTTCATCGAGCCGAAAGCCAACGAAGCATACGTCGCCGACGGCTACTTCAACCGCCGTGTCGCAGTGATCGATATGGACAGCGGCAAGATCAAGCGCTTCTGGGGCGGATCGGGCGAGAAACCGGATGACGGCGAACTCCCGCCGTACGACCCGAAGACGCCGCCGATCAAGGGTTTCCGTACCCCAGTGCACTGCGCGGAAGTGTCAAGTGACGGCTTCGTTTACGTGTGCGATCGTCCCAACGATCGGCTGCAGGTGTTTACCAAGGACGGCAAGTTCGTCAAGGAGAAGCAGTTCTTCCCCGAGACGCGATCCGATGGATCGGTGTGGGATGTAGCGTTTTCGAAGGACCCGCAGCAGCGCTGGATTTACATGGCTGACGGCGCCAACGAGCACGTCTACATCATCGATCGTCAGTCGCTGGAGGTTGTGTCGCACTTCGGCTACGGTGGTCGCCAGCCCGGAATGTTTTTCGGCGTGCACAGCATTGCTACCGATTCGAAGGGGAACATCTACACAACCGAGACCTATACCGGAAAGCGCTTGCAGAAGTTTGTCTACAAGGGCATGGGGCCGGCGAAGACGGATCACGGCCCATCGAGCGTCAACTGGCCGTCGAAACCGACATCGAACTAGCCAAGGGCCCTGCCCTTGATATCCGGCTAACACCGCGGCCCTTGGCTAGTTCTTGTTGTTGGTTTGGCGCGCTCCGCGCGCCGTAGACCGTTATGCGGGTCCACAACGCGTACAAAATTCACGTCTGTGGCCGCATAATGGTCTAGGCGGCCGACAGGTCGGACTGTAGGGCTGGTACGCCGGGTCGAGCTGGTCGGTGAGGCTGCCCCGCAGCTAGGGCGGGAAGTGCCGGTTGGGATTTCGCGGATTGTGACTCCGCGAATTTTGCTCCCAACCAGCCACCTGCCCGACCAGCCCGCAGCCACGTTAACCGTTCACAATAAAAGACATCCTCACAATTGACGCCGAGCTACACGCCAGCGCACAATAATCGTTGGATTTCTCGCGCAAAAAAGGAGCTGTGATGGCAGCGAAGTTGATCGCGTTTGCGATTGGAGCGGTACTGGCACTTCCGCTGACGGCGAGCGCCCAGGCGGCTGCGAAGTCAGCGCCCACATTCACGAAAGACGTCGCGCCCATCTTCCGGGAGAAGTGCGAGGCGTGTCACCGGCCAGACTCGATCGCGCCGATGTCCCTCGTCAACTACGAGGATGCACGCCCATGGGCGCGCTCGATCAAGACGCGCATCGCGACGCGGCAAATGCCCCCCTGGCACATCGACAAATCGGTCGGCATTCAGAAGTTCAAGAACGACCGCTCGCTTAGCGACCAGCAGATCGACACCATCGTGAAGTGGGTTGATGCCGGCGCGCCCAAGGGCGACCCCAAGGACATGCCGCCTGCGGTCGAGTGGCCGAGCGACAACGTCTGGAACTTCGAAAAGCTCTTCGGCAAGCCCGATCTGGTCCTCAAGTCGCCACCTTACACAGAGAAAGCGCTCGCGCAGGACGCTTGGTACAAGCCGATTGTGCCGACAGGCATCACCGAGCCACGTTGGGTGCGTGCGATTGAAATGCGCCCGGGCACGACCAAGGGTCGCAGGATTACTCATCACGCCCTCGCTCACTTGCTGCAGCAGGAGCCTGGCGCCGAGCCGCGCGCGCCGCAGCAGGCAGCCGGCGGAGACGATTTCGATCCGGGCGACGGCCTGTTCATGGAGTGGGCGGTGGGCAAGCAGGGCGAGATCATGCGTCCCGACTCCGGCAAGCTGCTGCTTCCGGGTTCGCGCATCCGCTGGGACATCCACTATCACGCCGTGGGCGAGGACATCACCGACAATGTCGAGCTCGGGATCTACTTTTATCCAAAAGGCCAGGAGCCGAAGTATCGCCAGGTGCTGGCGCTGTATAGCGCAATTACGGGCGGCAACCGTAACCTCGATATCCAGCCCAACTCGGTCTATGTCGGCACCAACTTCTTCGTGATGAAGAAGGCCGGCCGCGTCGAGAACTTCCAGCCGCACATGCACCTGCGCGGCAAGGCGATGTCGATGGAAGCGATCCTCCCGAGCGGGCAGACGCAGATGCTCAGCATGGTGAGCGACTACAGCTTCAACTGGCACAACAACTACGTGTATGACGACGATGCGGCGCCGCTGCTGCCGAAGGGCACAGTGCTGCGCTTCACGTCGTGGCACGACAACACCAAGGCCAACAAGAACAACCCAGACCCCGACCAGTGGGTTGGCTGGGGCGACCGCACGGTGGACGAAATGGCGCACGCGTGGGTGAACATCACCTACATGGACGACGAAGACTTCAACAAGGAAGTGGAGAAGAGGAAGGCTGCGACCACGACGACGGCGGAGCGGGAACGACAGGAGTAGTCACGTAGCGATGTGGTGATGTGGCGATCGGTGTGTTGATGTGGTGATGTTTTGAGGTGGCGATGTGATGTGAGGATGTGGTGATGTGGTGCCACATCGAACATCACACCACATCGAACATCACATCGCTCCATCGTCACATAACATCGCCACATCGCACACATCAAACATCGCCACATGACATCGCCGCATCCAACACCGCCAGATCGACAGATTCGCATCGGTCCCCACCTGGTTCCGAAAGTTTCAGGAGTAGTTGGAATGTTTCGAATTGACGTGTTCCGCACGCGTGTCGGCATCGTTGCGGTTGCCATCGCGTGCGCAGGCCTGGGTGGCGCGTTACTCGGCGGTCAGGCTCTCCCACTCGAACCGCCGAAAGAAGCGGGCATGGGCATTACTCCCGCCTTTGAAGGCTGGTTTCAAAACGAAGACGGCAGCTACACGCTGCTCGTCGGCTATTTCAACCGCAACTCCAAGCAGACACTGGATATCCCGATCGGCCCGAACAATCGCATCGAGCCGGGCGGGCCGGATCTCGGCCAGCCCACGCACTTCGAGACGCGGCGTCAGTGGGGCGTGTTCACGATCAAGGTGCCGGCAGATTTCGGCAACACCAAGCGCTTCACGTGGACCATCATCGCCAATGGAAAGACCGCATCGATTCCCGTGGGCCTGATCAAGGACTACCAGGTCGAACCGTTCAAGGACGTTGCGATGGGCAACGAGCCGCCGCGCATCAAGTTGGCGGAAAACGGCAAAGAATTTGTGGGGCCGCCGCGCGGCATCGCCGCGACGTTGACGGCCACCGTCGGCACGCCGCTCACGCTCGATGCCTGGGCGCGCGACGACAACTTCAAGGATCCGGCGGCCGAAGCCGCAGGCGGGCGTGGCGGACGCGGCGCGGCAATTCCGCCAATTCGCCTTAGTTGGCACAAGTTCCGCGGACCCGGCGACGTGACGTTTGCCGAAGCGAGTCCCAAGATTGACGAGGCGGCCGCCGGCAAGACGACCACGACGGCGACCTTTAGCGCCCCGGGCGAATACATTCTGCGCGCGCAGGTGAACGACCGCACGGGCGACGGCGGCGGGGGCTTCCAGTGCTGCTGGACCAACGCGCACGTCAAAGTGACGGTGACTGGTTCTGCGCAAACAAAGTAGCTGCGCCCCGAATTTGGAGAGCTAGAGATTTGGAGAATTGGAGCTGATTTGGAGATCTCCAAATTTTCTCCAAATCTCCAAATCTCGAGATCTCCAAATTCACGCGTCGGCGTCCTCCTGCTGGCGGCGCTCACTATTGCCGCCGCCGCCGCGATACTTCTCGCCATGGGGCGGGTCCCGATTTGCAAGTGCGGCTACGTCAAAGCGTGGCACGGCATCGTCGCCAGCTCTGAAAACTCGCAGCACCTTTCCGACTGGTACACCTTTTCCCACATCATTCACGGCTTCGCGTTCTATGCGCTGCTTTGGCTGGTCGCGCGGCGGTGGCCTGTCGCGGTCCGCCTCGTTATTGCCGTGCTGATCGAATCGGCGTGGGAGATTTTCGAGAACACCGACTTCGTAATCAATCGCTATCGCGCAACCACAATCTCGCTCGACTACTACGGCGATAGCGTGATCAATTCGGTATCAGACATTCTCGCCATGGCAGTTGGCTTTCTCCTCGCCAGCCGGCTGCCGATTCGCACCGTTGTGATCGCAACTCTGCTGATGGAAGTGGGCGTCGGCTACGTGATTCGTGACAATCTGACGTTGAATATCCTGATGCTGGTGTATCCGCTCGAGGCGGTCCGGCGCTGGCAGATGGGGGTATAGGAACTAGCCAAGGGCCCTGCCCTTGTTTCTTGTTGTTGGCTTGGCGCGCTCCGCGCGCCGTAGACCGTTATGCGGGTCCACAACGCGTACAAAATTCACGTCTGTGGCCGCATAACGGTCTAAGAACGAGCCTGCCGCGCCGAAGCTCGCAGATCGCGGCGGAGCGAAGCGGGAACGAAAGATGCACTCAGACGATGTGATCATCGTCGGTGGCGGCATTGGCGGGTTGACGCTCGCACTGCTGCTCCATGACGCCGGCATCCCGTGCCGCGTCTTCGAGGCGGCGGCCGAGATTCGTCCGCTCGGCGTCGGCATCAATATTCTTCCGCCCGCTTCTGCAGTATTGTGCGAGACGCTCGGGCTCGAGCGAGAGCTGACTTCCGCATCGCTTCTCACGCGCGAGGCCGTGTTCTTCAATCGCTTCGGCCAGTTTATTTTCAGCGAGCCGCTTGGGCGCGCTGCCGGCAACCGCTGGCCGCAGTTTTCCATTCATCGCGGCGATCTGCACCAGGTGCTCCTCGACGCGGTCAGGGCGCGACTCGGGGCGCACCGGATTCATCTCCGTTGGCGTTGCACAGGCGTTGAACAGCACGGGGCGCGCGCGACAGCGTCGTTTGCGGACGCAGTCAGTGGTGAGCCGCGAGAGCCTCAGCATGCCGCGATCGTCGTCGGCTGTGACGGCCTCCACTCCATCATCCGCCGGCAGCTGCATCCGGGAGAGAGAGAGCCGATCTATTCCGGCGTGAACATGTGGCGCGGCGTTACCCGCTGGCGTCCGATTCTCTCGGGTGCCAGCATGATTCGCGCGGGCTGGTTGACGCCCGGGAAAATGGTGATCTATCCGATCCGTGCGGACGTTGACGCCGAGGGCCGGCAGCTCGTCAACTGGCTTGCGGAGATTGCCACGCCAGAGCACACAACACGCGACTGGAACCGGCGCGGCAACGTCGAGGACTTCATTCATGTGTTCGAGGACTGGCGCTTCGAGTGGCTCGATGTTCCCTCCTTCATTCGCGCGGCCGACCTGATCCTCGAATTTCCGATGATCGACCAGGACCCGCTCCCCTTCTGGACCGTCGGCCGTGTCACGCTCCTCGGAGATGCCGCGCACCCGATGTATCCTCGGGGATCGAATGGCGCGGGTCAGGCAATACTCGATGCGCAGACACTCGCGGGTGCGCTGGCAAAAGACGACGATTGGACGGCCGCGTTGCAGGTGTATGAAGCAGTTCGCGTGCCGGCAACCGCACGTGTGGTGCACATGAGCCGCACGAATCCGCCGGACGCCATTCTGCGCGAGGTCTACGAGCGGACTGGAGACAAGCCGTTCAATCACATCGAGGACGTCATCACACGAGACGAAATGACGAATCTTCTGGACACCTACAGACGGGTGACCGCGGCAGGTCAGCCGACATGAGCGCTGGCCGCATTCTGCAGAATCTTCCGATCGGTGAGAAAGTTGGCATTGCGTTTTCCGGCGGTCTCGACACGAGCGCCGCGCTGCACTGGATGCGCAAAAGGGGCGCGATTCCCTACGCCTACACGGCGAATCTGGGGCAACCGGACGAAACGGACTACGAAGAGATTCCGCGCCGAGCGCTCGAGTACGGCGCCGAAAGGGCGCGGCTGATTGATTGCCGCCGCCAGCTCGTCGCGGAGGGCCTCGCCGCCTTGCAATGCGGCGCGTTTCATATCTCCACCGCCGGTGTTCCTTACTTCAACACCACGCCGATCGGCCGCGCGGTAACCGGCACGATGCTCGTCGTCGCCATGAAGGAAGACGACGTGCACGTCTGGGGCGACGGCAGCACGTTCAAGGGCAACGACATCGAACGGTTCTATCGCTACGGGCTGCTCGCCAATCCAAACCTCCGCGTTTACAAGCCGTGGCTCGATCAAGCGTTCATCGACGAGCTCGGCGGACGCAAAGAGATGTCCGAGTACATGCGCCACGCGGGCCTGCCGTACAAGATGAGCACCGAGAAGGCGTACTCGACGGATTCAAACCTGCTCGGCGCCACGCACGAAGCGAAAGATCTCGAGCACCTCGACAAAGGAATCAAGATTGTCGCGCCGCTTATGGGGGTCGCGTTCTGGCGCGAGGACGTCGTGATCAAACCAGAGGTCGTCACGATCCGTTTTGCAGAAGGCCAGCCGGTGGCGCTCAACGGCGCCACGTCCAAGGATCCGCTGGCACTCGTACTCGAAGCCAACACGATTGGCGGCCGCCACGGTCTTGGCATGAGTGACCAAATCGAGAATCGGATCATCGAAGCGAAGAGCCGCGGCATTTACGAGGCGCCCGGCCTGGCACTGCTCTTCATCGCCTACGAGCGACTGATCACGGGCATCCACAACGAAGACACGATCGAGCAGTATCGCGACATGGGGCGGCGCCTCGGGCGCCTTCTCTATCAGGGTCGCTGGTTTGATCCGCAGTCGATGATGCTGCGTGAGATGTCGCAGCGCTGGGTGGCGCGGGCGATCACGGGTGAAGTCACGGTGGAGCTGCGGCGAGGGAACGACTACTCGATTCTCGACACGACCAGTCCGAATCTCACCTATCATCCGGAGCGGCTGACGATGGAGAAGGGTGAGTCTGCGTTCTCGCCGCAGGACCGGATCGGTCAATTGACGATGCGGAATCTCGATATTTCGGATACTCGCGACAAGCTGATGGTGTATCTCAAGGCGGGTGTGCTGGCACCGTCGAGCGGATCGGCCCTGCCGCTGCTGGGCGAAGGAACCGAGGAAAAAAAATGATTGCCGAATTGACGCTCGTTGCTGCGATCGCAGCGTGCGAATCGCTTGCGTCGCTGAAGCTGCAGAACACCACAATCACCATCGCCCAGCCTGTCGAGGCCGGACAGTTCACGGCCCTGGAGGGCAGAGGCGGCCGTGGTCCTTCGACCAATCCGTTTCAACGATTGCCGGCGTTTTGCCGCGTCGCCGCCACTCTGACGCCAACAAGCGATTCCGATATCAAAGTCGAAGTGTGGCTGCCGCTCACCGGTTGGAATGGCAAATATCAAGCGCTGGGCAATGGCGGATGGGCGGGAACGATCTCATATCCCGCCATGGCCGAAGCGCTGCGGCGCGGCTATGCGACGAGTTCAACGGACACGGGGCACTCCACGCCCGGTGGCGCGTTTGCGCTTGGACATCCCGAGAAGTTCACCGACTTCGCGTGGCGCTCTGTGCACGAAATGGCTGTCGCGTCGAAGGCGATCATCAACGCGTTCTACGCAACTGCGCCGCGTTACTCGTATTGGAACGGCTGCTCAACTGGCGGCCGCCAGGGATTGAGCGAGGCGCAACGCTTTCCACAGGACTTCGACGGAATCATCGCGGGCGCGGCCGCGAATCCTCGCACTCACCTGGGCGCGTGGCACATGACGATCGGACTCGCGACGCTCAAGGATCCGGCCAGCTATGTCCCGCCCGCGATGTATCCCGTGATTCACAAGGCGGTGGTGGATAAGTGCGATGCGCTGGATGGAGTGAAAGATGGACTGATCAGCAATCCGCCCGCCTGCAAGTTCGATCCGTCAGTGCTTGCGTGTGGGACTGGTGGCGGGGGTGAGGCTGGCGGAGCCAGTGGCTCGGGCTGCCTGACGGCTCCGCAAGTAGAGGCCGTAGGCAAGATGATGTCGCCGTTGAAGAACCCGCGCACCGGCGAAGAGATTTTCCCGGGCTGGGAACCCGGTTCGGAACTCGGTTGGGGCGTGCT
>JBKPDL010000091.1:0-15834 GCA_046727855.1 Acidobacteriota bacterium | reverse complement strand
TTCTACGTGTTTTCGAGCCACAAGATGTTTGGTCCGACGGGTGTGGGTGTGCTCTACGGCAAACCAGCGCTGCTCGAAGCGATGCCGCCATACCAGGGCGGCGGCGACATGATTGCGTCGGTCACGTTCGAGAAGACGCAGTACAACCAGGTGCCTTACAAATTTGAAGCAGGCACTCCGAACATCGCCGGCGTCGCCGGGTTCGGCGCGGCCGTGGATTACCTTTCAGGCATCGATCGCGAAGCGGCTCTCGTGCACGAGGATGCGCTGCTCGATTACATGACGCGGCGCGTTCGCGACATCAAGGGCACCAGGATCATCGGGGAAGCGCGCCAGAAGACTGGCGTGCTGTCGTTCCTGATCGAGGGCGTTCATCCCCACGACGCCGGCACGATTCTCGACAGCGAAGGGGTTGCCGTGCGTACCGGTCAGCATTGCGCGCAGCCGGTGATGGATCGCTATGGCGTCACCGCGACTATCCGCGCATCGCTGGCCATCTACAACACGAGAGAGGACATCGATACGCTGGCCCGTGCCCTCGGTCGCGTGCGCGAGGTCTTTGCGTAATGTCGGATCTCAGCGAGCTTTATCAGGAAGTGATCCTCGACCACAACCGGCGCCCACGCAACTTCCGAATGCTGGACGAGCCGACCCGTACGCAGGAGGGGTATAACCCGCTGTGCGGCGATCGTCTCACGCTGTATGTCAAGCTCGAAGGCGACGTCATCCGAGACGTTGCGTTTCAGGGCGTCGGGTGCGCCATTTCCAAAGCCTCGGCGTCGTTGATGACGGACGCCCTGAAGGGGAAAACGGTTGGCGAGGCGCGTGCGCTCTTCGATCGGTTTCACGAGATGGTCACATCGTCGCCCGACTTGCCGGCACCGGATCTGGGAAAACTGTCGGTGTTTGCCGGTGTCCGGGAATATCCTACGCGCGTGAAATGCGCGAGCCTCCCGTGGCACACGTTGAAGGCGGCGGTGTCGGCGGAAGGCGGGGGCATGGTAAGTACTGAGTGAACGAAGAACAAAGAACGAAGAACCAAAGAACAAAGCCTCGACGTAACCGGGCGGCCGCAGCGGGCGAAGGCTGGAACGACACAAGAACGACGTGGATCCGCGATTTCTTCCTATGCAACCTTTCGGAGCGGACGAGAGTCCTGCCAACGAGTTCAGCGAATCGCTCGAGGACATCGTCCCCGACCCGCTGAAGATGGCCGAGTTGCGGCCGCTCGTGCTCGACGCGCTGGCCACCGTCTACGACCCAGAGATTCCGGTCAACATCAAGGAGCTTGGGCTGATCTATGACGTGCTGGTCGACAAGGATGGGCGAGTCGGAGTGCGCATGACGTTGACGGCGCCCGCGTGTCCTGCGGCACAGTCGCTGCCCGTCGAAGTGAAGCAGAAAGCGGCCGAGGTTCCAGGAGTGACGCAGGCGAAGGTAGAGATTGTGTGGGATCCGCCGTGGGATAAGGACCGCATGTCGGATGCAGCGAAATTGCAGCTGGGGCTTTGGTGAGGCGCGTCTGGATAGTCAAGGTGCAGGTAGGGCAGATAGCAGGTAGGGCATTACACAGATTCTTTACCCGCCCGCCGTCCCACCAGCCCCTCCGGCCCCAACTCGTGGCACCAATTTGGCGTCAGAATAAGAGTATGAGGCGGTTGGTAGCCTTGCTCATCGTTGCGACCCTGGTGGTTCCGAGCGTCGGTTACGCTCAGTCGGGTCAGTCACCGGCGCTCGACGCTACCAAGATGGGGGTATCGCTCGACCGTATTCGCCGCGAGCTCGGGCCCGAAGCACCGGAAACCACTACCTTCCGGAATGGCAGGCTCACCGTACGCGTCGACGTTTTTGGCATCGCACCAACAATCGACTTGATCCCCGATGATTTCTCGCTGACTTACGGACCGGTGCCCAACAGCGCGCCGACCCACCGTGAGCACATCGAATTCGTCACCCCGGAGGAATTCCGCGCGCCCGCCGTGCCAATCTTCGGCCTCGCGGTTTGGGCCGCTCAGAAGCTCGCCGAACGCAATAAGAAAGCACAATGCGAGGAGGAGATTGCTCAGTATCGTCTGCTCGTCATGCAAGGCGTCGCCGTCAGCGCGCCACGCTGTACGCAGGAGTAACGACGAGTAGCGACTAACGGGTTGCGAGTAGCGAGGGTGTATTCTCGCGACGCGTGCATGGTTGCTCACGAATTTGCTCCTGATGCGGTAGCGGCTACTCGGTTAATCGTTACTCGCGGCCTGCTACTCGCTCCTCCGGCATAGAATCAATGGATATGCGAATTACGGTCGCGCATAGTCCTGATTCGGACGATGCGTTCATGCACTACGGCCTGGCGAGCGGCAAGGTTCCGAACGAAGGCATCGAGTTCGATCATCTGCTCGCCGATATCGAAACGTTGAACCGCGCCGCTTTCGCCGGCAAGTACGAAGTCAGCGCCGTTTCATTTCACGCCTACGCACACCTCACCGACAAATATCTGCTGCTGCCGCACGGGTCCAGCATGGGCGACAACTACGGTCCGATTGTCGTCGCGCGCAAGGACGGTCCCGCGTCGCTTGACGGCGTGAAGGTGCTCGTTCCCGGTGAGCTCACTACTGCCTTTCTGGCGTTGAAGCTGTTCAAACCGGATGTGCAGCACGAAGTGATGCCATTCGATCAGATTCAGGAAGCAGTGCGCGTAGGACGCGGCCAGGCGGGTCTGCTGATTCACGAAGGCCAGCTGACCTACGGCGAGGAGGGGCTCAAGAAGATCGTGGACCTTGGCGAGTGGTGGAACGCTCACAGCGGCGGCCTCCCGCTGCCGCTCGGCGGCAACGTGATTCGCCGCGATCTCGGCCCGAGCACGGTGAACAAAGTGTCGCGCATTTTGCACGATTCGATCGCGTTTGCCCTGGAACATCGCGACGAAGCGCTCGACTACGCGCTCAAATTCGGCCGCGGGCTCGATCGCAGTAAGGCCGATCGCTTCGTTAGAATGTATGTCAACGAGCTGACGCTCGAATACGGTGAGCGCGGCAGGCGCGCTGTACAGAAGCTGCTCGACGAAGCCTTTGGCAAAGGCATTTTGCGCGTGCCGGTCACCGCGGAATACTCGCTGTAACGGCCTCCTCGAGAATGGTGTGAATCTGCTGAACGCCGTCGGTCAACGAGGCCGGTCCCGGCTGCAGAATAAGGGTCGACTTCACTTCGTAGATGTGCCCGTGGCGTACCGCCGGGATCGCCTGCCAACCCGGCCGCGACGCAATCCTTTCCTTCCGCACGGGCTTGCCGCACCATGAACCGATGATGATGTCGGGCGCCGCCTTGATCACATCCGCGCCCGCGACCACACGATCTCTGCCAAGTCGCGCGTGCCGCAGTGCGGGAAACACAGGCTCGCCGCCGGCGATCTCGATGAGTTCCTCGACCCATTGAATGCCCGAGATCAGCGGCTCGGGCCACTCCTCGAAGTAGACGCGCGGACGCCATCGCCACCTGGCCGAGGAACGGCGAATCGCTTCGAGGCCTGCTTCCAGATCGCGCGCCAGCGCCTCGGCCTTGTCCGGCGCGCCCACGATCGCGCCGAGCACGCAGATCATCTGCAGGATTTCGGCGACGCTGCGTTGATTGAAGGTAAAGACTGGATAGCCGCGGCGTACGAGCTCGTTGGCGATGTCGGCCTGCAAATCGGAGAAGGCGAGAATCAGGTCAGGTTCGAGCGCTTCAATCTTTTCGTAGCGCGCGTTGAGGAATGACGAAATCTTCGGCTTGTTACGCGCTTCCGGTGGTCTGACCGTGTACCCCGAGATGCCGGCGACACGATCACCTTCGCCGAGCAAGTACAGCGTTTCCGTCGTTTCTTCGGTCAGGCAGATAATCCGTCGCGGGTATATCACTGGCTACACGGGCTGACCATTCTACCCGCCGGTCAGCCCGCGTGCCGATCATTGGCGGATACTCGAGTTTGGCACCTCCGCAACCTTCAGGGGCCGCCTGTGCGGCCTTCACCAACCGGCGCGGCTGGTACTCGAGATGAGCGGACTCCTCGAGACGCTCAGCGCAGCCTCGTCCTGGGATGCGGCTCTCGAGGCGCTCCGTCAGCACTGTGCAGATCCGTAAAGACAAAGCCGTCGCGCTCGACGACTGGACCGACGCGAATGCCCACTGGATAGCGGAACATCGGCCCATCCCACGCAAACGAGTGGAACTCGCCATTCTCGCCGCAGGGATCGACTCCCGCTGGAAGATCGGCGAGCAGTTGTTCATCGAACGGGCGGCCCGCGAACGAGCGATCCAGGGTTTTCGGGTTGACGCAGGTCAGGTACGCGCGTATTCCGCCGTCGATCATCCTTCGGGCAAGGTCCGCTGTTCGCTCGGTTTTCCACAGCGGGAAGAGAGGCGCCAGGCCGGTGCCCGCAAGACGCTCTTCACGGTAGCGGCGAACATCCTCGAGAAACAGATCGCCGAAGGCGACGTGGGTGAACCCGTCGCGCACGAAGCGATCGACCGCCGCTTTCATTGCCGCTTCGTATTGCGCATTCGAACAGGGCCAAGGGAGGTCGACCATATGCAGGGGCAGGCCGGCAGCGTCGGCTTGAGCGTGCAGCAGCGTGCGTCTCACGGCGTGCATCGCCACGCGATCGAATGCCTCGTTCACGGTTGTCAGCAGACCCGCGACCGCGCCGGGATGCTGCTGCTGCAGCACCTGTAGCATCCACGCCGAGTCTTTTCCGGTTGACCAGCTCAGAAGGATTTTCACTTGAAGATATCGGGGTGAAGGAGGCGCGCCAGCTGTTCGACGCCCTCCGCGACGAGTGGTCCGGGTACGTTCAACGACCTGCCGACCAGCAGGTGCACGCGTCCGTTCTGTACGGCGGGGACGCTCGACAATGCTTTCCAGGAATCGATCTCGGTCCTGCTCGCAGGACCTGATGGCTCCTCGTTCGATCGCAGCTCGATGATCACGTCGGGCGCGCGTGCGAGGATCAGCTCTGAGGACGCTTGCACGGACTCGGTTGTGGTATCGGCAAACACATTCGCGCCGCCCGCTGCCTCGAGCATGTCATGCAGAAAGCCGCGGCCGCCGCTCACGTAAATTCCTCGCAGCGTGCCGGGTTCACGGCCAAAGACAAGGAGTGTGCGCGGCTTGGGACGCACGCTCGTGCGGCGTCTCACGGCGGCGATGCGCTCTTCGATCCCAGCCGCCACTGCGTCCGCCCGCGCCGGGCGTCCAACGCGCGCGCCCAGCTCACGGATCGTCGCGGTGACATGCGCGAGCCCGCCGTGCCGATACTGGTACACGGGTATGGACGCGCGTGCAAGCTGCGTGACGAGATCCTGTTGGCTTCCGTACACCAGCACGAGGTCGGGCCGCAGCCCGATGATGCGCTCGACATCCGGATCGAGCAGCGCGCCCACGCGTGGGAGCGCCTTCACCTGCGGATCGTCGTCATAACTGCTGACCGCGACCAACTGCGGCTGCGCGCCGATCGCAATCAGCATGTCGGTGAGCGCTGGAATCAGCGACACGATGCGCGCCGGCGAATCCTGCAGCGCTATCAAACCACTGAGCAGGAGGATCGCGATGGCTCTCATGCCCGCCTCACCAGCAACCACATGAAAAACGGTCCGCCGATCATGGCGGTGACAATGCCGACCGGTAGCTCCACCGGCGCCATGATCGTGCGTGCAACAAGGTCGCACAGTACCAGAAACGAGGCGCCAAACAGCGTTGCCGCAGGCAGCACCACGCGGTGATCCGACCCGACCATCAAGCGCACGAGATGCGGCACCACGATACCGATGAATCCGATCGGCCCTGCGAGCGACACGGCGGCGCCGGTGGCCAGCGAGGAGCTGACAAACGCAAGCCGCTGGATTCTGCCGACGTCAACGCCGCGCGCGGATGCGACATCCTCACCGAGCGTGAGCAGGTTGAGCGACCGCGGGAGGATGGCGAACATCACGAACGAGAGCACGAGAAGAGGCAGCGTGCCGAGGATTGGTTGAAAACTGCTGACATCCAGATTGCCCAGAAGCCATCTCGCCGTGCGGTACCACTCCGCCATGTCTATGGCGAACTGCACGAACGTGATGATCGCGGAAAAGAACGCGTTCAACGTGATCCCGGCGAGCAGAATCACCGTGGTGGACAGTCCGCCGTGGACGCGTGTTGCAAGCAGGTAGACGATGGCGGTGCCGGCCAGCGCACCGGCCAGGCTCGCCGTTGGCACAGAGGATGCGCCGAGCACGCCGATCTCGAGGTGAAAAGCGATGGCGAGCATCGCGCCGAGCGCCGCCCCGGCGGAAACGCCGAGTGTGAATGGCGTGGCCAGAGGGTTGCGCAGCAGCGCCTGCAGCACGACGCCAGCCGCCGCGAGTGTCGATCCCACGAGCGCGCCGGCCAGCACGCGAGGCAGGCGGGCGATGAAAAAGATCTGCGCGTCGACGTTCTCGGCCCACGGGACGTTTGGATCGAATACGCGCCACAAGCTGATTGGCGTGCTGCCAATCGTCGGTGCCAGCAGCACGACGATCGCAGTAAACAGACCGAAGAGCGGCACAATCGTCCAGAACCGCGCCGCAGTCATGGTCGAACCCTGTTGATCGGAACAACCACGAGATGACCGCTGGGGTCATGAGCCCGGACGTCGGCGTCGACGCCGTACAACCTGCGAACGTTCTCTGATGTCAGCACATCGTGCGTCGCGCCATGCGCGATCACACGGCCTTCCTTCACCATCACCAGTTCGCGGCAGATGCTCGCCGCGAGATTCAAGTCGTGAGTCGAGACGGCAATCGTCACACTGCGATTGCGATTGAGCTCGGTGAGGAGCGTGGCCACTTCGAGTTGGTAGGCGAGATCGAGCGAGGCCGTCGGCTCGTCGAGCAGCAGGATTTCCGACGCTTGCGTCAGTGCGGCAGCAATCACCACACGCTGTTTTTCGCCGCCGCTGAGCGTGCTGAACGGGCGGTTCTCGAGTGCGGCCGTTCCCGTCGCTTGAAGCATGTCGCGCGCGATCGCGATGTCCGCTGGCCCCTCGAGCTCGAACAGCCCGAGATGTGGATGACGGCCCATCAACACGATTTCGAGCACCGTGTACTCGAACGCTAGTTCGGTCTCCTGCGGCACCACCGCGATTCGTCGCGCGATCTCGCGACGCGAGTAGCGATCGAGCGAGCGCCCGTCGAGCAGCACGCGTCCTGACAGCGGACGTCGCGTGCCGCTGAGCAGGCGCAGCAACGTTGTCTTGCCGGAGCCGTTGGGCCCAAGGATGCCCACCAGTCCTCCTCGAGGAATCGACAGCGACACCTCGTGAAGAACCGCAAGCAGCCCGGCGTTGCCCCGGGCATAGCCGAACGAAACGTTATCGGCCCGCAGCAAGGCGGACACCCGCGAAGGCTGTGCGGCCGGGCGCCGGGTAGCCGAGCACCTCTTCGTAGTGATTGTCGAATAGATTCAGAACGCGTGCGTAGACGTCGACGCCGCGGACGATGCGGAAGGATCCGCCGGCATTGACGAGCGCGCGCCCCGGGTTCTCGAACAGCCCGCCAGTCGGCCCCAGCGACGGCTCGGCATCGAGCGTGGTGCCGCGGGCGAGAAGCTCCGCGAACACCGTTGCGCGCCCGCGCGTCCAGTTGACATCCACTGAGCCCTGATGCCGCGGCCGTCGCAGCAGGCGATCGCCAACCCGATACGGCGTCGGCGCTTGCGAGCTGCGATCGATCGCGCGAATCTCCGCGTCGAGGAACGTGTACGCGGCGCGCAGCTGCAGGTAGGGCCCGGCGCGAAGTGCACCTGACAGCTCGACGCCTCTTGCGCGCGCATTCGAGATGTTGTCGGTGCGGTAACGGCTGATGTCGCTCAGTCGCCCCACCGAGACGATCAGGTCGTCGTATTGATTGAAGAACGTCGTGAGATCGAGACTGACGGTGCCGCCGGCCAGCGCCTGGCTCACACCCGCCTCGACGCTCCTGCTGCGTTCCGGCTTGAGTGAAGGGTTGTCGGTGAACGCGATCTCGAAGGCGTCAGGAGGCCGAATGCCGGTTCCGGCAGACGCGCGCAGACGCGTCCACGCTCGTCCGCCCTCGCCAGGCGATCTCCCGCCGACGAGCCACGCGCCGGCAACTTTAGGATTCACCGACCACACTGCGTCGTCAGGCGCAGTCAGCCCGCCGCTCACCGCAAGGCTGTTGCGCGTGATGTGCTCAGCGCGAACGCCGGCTTGCAGCGTGAAGCGTTCATGCGCGTTCCACCGTGCCTCGCCGAACGTGCCGATCACGTGCCGCTTCACTGGCACGGATGCGCCGGCGAAGGCGATGAACGTGTTGGACGCACGCTCGCCCACCCACTCGACGCCGCCGGACACGCCGATGCCGGCGTCCAACGCCGCGTCGGTTTGCAGGCGCGCGTGCGAACGCCGTGTTTCGGATTCGGATGTGCCGAACGCGCTGAGGAACGTGAGATCGTAATCGGCGGCATCGAACTCCACGCGCTGCCGGACGCGGCTCGAGCGGCCGCTCCAGGGATGCACGACGCGCACGCCGCCGCTTACGCGATCAGTCGTGCCTCGCGCCTCGCGATTCACGCCGAAGAAGCTGTGCGCCGGATCCGATCCGTACGGCCCGGGGGCGCCCCGGTTGGTGTCCACATAGCGGAGCACCGCATGTGTGTCGGTGCCGCGTGTCCAACGATATCCACCGCCTGCCCACGCCTGTCGTTCTTCCGCATCGTCGTTACTTACGCGTTCGCCGTTCGCCGCGAGGCCGGTGTATCCGTCATCGGTAAAGTAATCGCCGCCCGCTTGCCATTGCCAGGCGTTGAGCCCGCCGCTCGTCGATGCTGCCGTACGAAAGGAGTCGCGGCTGCCGCCCTCGATGCGGCCGTTCGTCGACGGCTGTCCGCCTCGGCGCGTTATAACTTGGACGACGCCGCCCATGGCGTCGGAGCCGTAGAGCGCGCTTTGCGGCCCACGAACCACTTCAATGCGCTCGACGTCGCCAAGCGGAACCTGCGACAAATCGATGCCGCCGCCAAACGCGTTCGCGCGAATGCCATCCACGAGCACGAGCGTGAAATCAGACTCGCCGCCGCGCGGAAAGAGCGACGTCAACGTTCCGGGCCCGCCGTTGCGCGCGACCGTAAGACCTGGAACGGAGGAGAGCGCTTCGGCGACGAACGAGAGTTGCCGCGCCTCGATCTCTCTTCCATCGATAATGGTCACCGTGTCGGCAACACGCGAAAGCGGTTGATCGATCTGCGACGCGGATACCACGAGGTTCTCTGTCAATGCGCTCACGCGGAGCGTGATCTGCACCGTTGTCGGATTTGCTTCCGTAATGGCTACGCCCCGCACCTCGCCAATCAATCCCGGCGCCGAGGCCCTGAGATCGAAGCGGCCGTCTGCCAGGCCCGCAATCTCGAACCGTCCTTCGGCATCGGTGCGGACCGAGTGCGGCGCGGGGGTAAGGCCGATCACCACCACGGTGGCATTTGCAACTGGTTGGCCGTTGGGATCGAGAACCGTGCCGGAAAGCTGCGCCAACGACAGCGCGAGCCCCGCAAGAAATGGGATCACGGTCACCTCCCGGCGTCGTCGCGCCGAAGGGACGGGACCCGTGCAGCAGGTCTCCTGACTCGCGGATCGTCACACGCGTTGGCGTCTTCCCGTGCTGCTACGCTCCCGTAGCGCGGGCCGTTGCGCCCGCAATCACAGTGACGGCTGCCTGACGGCAGCAGTGAACGCGCGCTCCCCGCTTACAGTGGCGGGACCGTGTGGGCTTTGCACCCAACTTCCCTGACTGCCTGGGTTCGCGTCGGTTAAGACGGCGAGTATAACATTGTGGAATACTGAAGAACGACGAACAAGACGAAGAACGAAAGCGAAGAGCAAACGAAGAACGGCAGCACCGCTGTGCGCTCACGAGTGATCAACGCCAAGCTGGCAGATATTGCCGAAAAAGTCGACGCGCAAGTGCGCTTGTCGTTTGACGACGGCGTGCGGTTGTTTACCGCGCCCGATCTTCTTGCGATCGGGTGGCTTGCCAATCTCGAACGCGAACGTCGTCACGGCGCGCGCACGTATTTCAATCACAACCTGCGGCTCGAGGCGACCAACGTGTGCGAGGCGTCGTGCCTGTTCTGTTCGTTTGCCCGGCTTCGCCCGAACGATCCGGGCGCGCACACGATGACGTTGGAACAGGTCTTCGCGAAGCTGCGTCAGCGCGCGCACGAGCCGCTCACCGAGATTCACATCGTCAACGGCCTCCATCCGGAGCTGCCGTTCTCCTATTACACGGATCTACTGCGCGGGCTCAAAGCGATTCGGCCAGACGTTCACCTCAAGTGTTTCACTGCAGTCGAGATCGCCTACTTCGCCGATCTCTACAGGATGACCGACGAACAGGTGCTGCGGGAGTTGATCGCGGCAGGTCTCGATTCGTTGCCTGGCGGCGGGGCCGAGATTTTTGCTCCACGTGTGCGCCGAAAGATCTGTCACGACAAGTGCGACGGCGATCGCTATCTCGCCATCCATCGCACGGCGCACAGCCTGGGAATGCGCACCAACGTGACGATGTTGTACGGACACATCGAGACGATGGAGGAGCGCGTCGATCATCTGCTGCAGATTCGCGCGTTGCAGGACGACACCCGCGGATTACAGGCCTTCATTCCGCTCGCGTTTCATCCCGACAACAACCAGATGCGTAAGCTGCCGGCGCCATCGGCGAGCGACACGCTCCGCGTACACGCGGTCGCGCGGCTCCTGCTCGATAACGTCGATCACATCAAGGCGTATTGGACCTCCTCCGGCGTCGAGATCGCGCAAACCGCGTTGTGGTTTGGCGCTGACGATCTCGATGGCACGGTGCAGGAGGAAACCATCTATCACATGGCGGGTTCGCGTACGCCAGCAGCGCTTTCTACAACCCAAATCGAACAGCTCATCCGTGACGCCGGCCGCGAACCGATCGAGCGCGACACGCTCTACAACGTGGTGCGCGTTCCGAACGCGGCAACGCTCACGGCCTGAACAGCCCACTCCTGACGGAGTCTCTGGATCGATTCACGAAACCGCCCGATTTCCAGAAGCTTGATCAGCTGCTGCGACCGATCGCCAGCGAATCGCCGAGCTGTCCCGAGCATCCTGCCTGAGATATAATTGTCAGTGAACCAAGCGTGTCGCTGGTGAAATGAACCTATCGGCCGCTTGGTTTTTTCGCGTCCTGAGATTGAGAAAAGTTTCACAAGCCCATGACCGCCACCGCGACGTTTTTGCCTGTGCTCAACGAGGTGGAGAAGAAAAGCCTCCATCAACGCCAGCCGTTGCCCAACACCTACCTGGGCCTTCCGGACGAGGAGATGGACGTCCGCATTGCGGCGGCGAAAGCGGCACTCGGCGATCGGCTGGTGATCCTGGGACATCACTACCAGCGCGACGAAGTGATCAAATTCGCCGATTACACCGGTGACTCGTTCAAGCTCGCGCGCTCCATCGCGAACCACCCTGATGCGGACTACATCGTCTTCTGCGGCGTGCACTTCATGGCAGAAAGCGCGGATATTCTCGCGCTGCCGCATCAGCGCGTGATTCTGCCGGACCTCGCGGCTGGCTGCTCCATGGCGGATATGGTTGCGCCGGATCAGCTCGCGACGTGCTGGAGCGAGCTCGAGCAGTTGGGCATCGCGCCGCGCGTGGTGCCAATGACGTACATCAACTCGGCGGCAGCCGTGAAGTCGTTCGTCGGCGAACGCGGCGGCACGATTTGCACGTCCTCGAACGCTGCCGCATCGTTGACGTGGGGGTGGCGGCAGAACGAGAAGATTCTGTTTCTTCCTGATCAGCATCTCGGGCGCAACACCGCCTGGAAAATGGGGATCTCGCTCGACGACATGGTCGTCTGGGATCCCTACGAGCCGTTTGGCGGAGTCACAACGGAGCAGCTCGATCGCGCGAAGCTCATTCTGTGGAAAGGGCATTGCTCCGTGCACGTGCGTTTCACCGCGAAGCAGATCGAAGCCGTGCGCAAGCAATACCCTGGCATCCGTGTGATCGTGCATCCCGAAGTGCCGTTCGACGTGCTGTGCGCCGCCGACGACAGCGGATCAACTGAATACATTCTGAGGACCGTTCGCAACGCGCCTGCGGGGACGACCTGGGCCGTCGCCACCGAAATTCATCTCGTCCATCGTCTTGCCGAAGAGGTGGCGCCTGAAAAGACGGTGATCTCACTCGATCAGGTCGGGTGCCTGTGCTCCACCATGTTTCGTGTCTCACCCAATCATCTGCTCTGGGTCCTCGACGGGCTCGTCGATGGCGACATGCGCAACGAGATCGTCGTTCCCGACGAGCAGCAGAAGTGGGCTAGGATCGCACTGGATCGGATGCTTTCAATTCAATAAGTCGCGAAAAGGGGTCTGACCCCTTTTTGCGGGTGTCACGCACAAAAAGGGGTCAGACCCCTTTTCGCCTTTTCGGAGGGAGCCAGCAATGCCGCACAGCCTGCCGGCGCTGCCGTACAGCCACGACGCGCTCGAGCCGCATATCGATTCTCAGACGATGCAAATCCATCACGGAAAGCATCACCAGACCTACGTTACCAATCTCAACGCCGCCCTCGACAAGCACCCTGCACTGCACAACAAGAGTCTCGACGATCTGATGCAAGGCCTCAGCACCGTGCCGGAAGACATTCGCACGGCTGTGCGCAATAACGGCGGCGGTCACTGGAATCACTCACTGTTCTGGAAATGGATGGCGCCAAATGCCGGCGGCGCGCCGAGCGGAGCGGTTGCCGACGCGATCAATTCGTCGTTCGGCAGCTTCGACAAGTTCAAAGAGCAGTTTCAGGCTGCTGGCCTGGGCCGCTTTGGCAGCGGTTGGGCATGGCTCGTGAACAACGGCGGCAGGCTCGAAATCACGAGTACGCCGAACCAGGACAACCCGCTCATGGAAGGCAAGAACGCGGTGCTCGGCGTGGATGTGTGGGAGCACGCGTACTACTTGAAGTATCAGAATCGCCGCGCCGATTATCTGGCGGCGTGGTGGAGCGTCGTGAACTGGAACGAGGTGAATCGACTGCTGAAAGGTTAGCGCACGCGTGCGCACTCGAATGCGAGTAAGCATCGTTCTCGGCATAGCCGTCGGTGTCCTGCTGGGGATCGGCGGCTACACGTTTCTTTACGCCCGCGGCTATTCGTACCTCACCAACGATCCGCAGGCCTGCGCGAATTGCCACGTCATGCAGGAGCAGTTCTCCGGCTGGATCGCGTCAAGCCATCGAGCGGTTGCAGTGTGCAACGACTGTCACACTCCGCACGATTTCCTCGGCAAGTATCTGACCAAGGCGCGAAACGGCTTCTGGCACTCGTTTTACTTCACAACCGGCGGCTTTCCCGATCCCATTCGGATCACGGCACGTAACGCGCGCATCACCGAACAATCGTGCCGCTCCTGCCACGACGCCATCGTGCAGGCGATCGATCCGAGCTCACACGCTCGCGATGGGCTCTCGTGCGTGAGCTGCCATCGCAGCGTCGGGCACCTTCATTGAGATGGCCGACACCCCTCCCCGTCCGTTGACTCGGGTTGTTCTGTACACGGCGGTGGCGGCTGCGATTGCGGCGGCGGCCGTCACAGCGCTTCTCATCAACATCTTCGAGCGCAAGCAGCAAGCACGGAACCCGTTTTATCGGGTCGTGGAACTCAATGACGAGATTGAGGATCCGGCTGTCTGGGGCAAGAACTCTCCGCTGCAGTTCGACGGATATCAACGCACCGTTGACCAGCAACGCACACGGTATGGCGGCAGCGAAGCCATCCCGCGAACACCGTCCCAGGCTGATCCCCGATCGGTCACGGCGCAGTCGCGACTCGAGGAGGATCCGCGGCTGAAAATCATGTGGGCGGGTTACGCGTTCGCGACGGACTTCCGCGAAGAGCGCGGTCATGCCTACATGCTCGACGATCAGACCTTCACCGAACGACAGGAGGTCACCAAGCAGCCAGGCACTTGCCTGCATTGTCATGCGTCAGTTTACGTGCCCTACAAGAAACTCGGCGGCGGTGATTTGATCACGGGCTTCGAGGCCATGAACCGCATGCCGTACTTCGAGGCGCGGAAGTTGGTGTCACATCCAGTGTCGTGCATCGATTGTCACAATCCCGAAACCATGCAGCTGCGGATCACGCGGCCGGCATTTCTCGATGGGATTCGCGCGCTCAAAGCCGGACAGGGGATACCAAACTACGACGTCAATACGATGGCCACACATCAGGAGATGCGCGCGTTTGTCTGCGGGCAATGTCATGTCGAGTACTACTTCAAGGGTCCGGAAAAGCGGCTGACCTATCCCTGGGATAAAGGCCTCAAGGCCGACCAGATTCTGAGCTACTACCAGGAGAATCAATTCCGCGATTGGCTACACGGCGAGACTGCCGCGCCCACACTCAAGGCGCAGCATCCCGAATTCGAGATGTGGAACCAGGGCATTCATGCGCGCTCCGGTGTCGCGTGCGCCGATTGCCACATGCCGTATCAGCGTGTGGGTGCACTCAAGATCAGCGACCATCACGTGCGCAGTCCGCTGCTCAACATCAATCGCGCGTGCCAAACGTGCCACAGGTGGTCCGAAGACGAATTGCGGGAGCGCGTTCACACGATTCAGGATCGCACGTTCGAGATGCGGAACGTGGCAATGGACGCGTTGGTGGCGTTGATCGGCGACATCAAGGCCGCCGCCGCAGGCGGCGCCAGCGATGCGCAGCTGGCGAGCGCGCGTGACGAGCAGCGACAAGCGCAGTTTCTGCTCGATTTCATCGAAGCCGAAAACTCCATGGGCTTTCATGCGTCGCAGGAAGCGATGCGTATTCTCGGGACGTCGATCGAACACACGCGCCGCGGCCAGATCGCGATTCGTGCCGCGTCGCGCTGATTCGATAGACTGTTGCGAGGATGAGGTCCGGTGGCGCGCCGCTGACGGTGCTCATCGTCAACTACAAGGCGTACGACGCGCTCGCTGCGTGTCTCGACGAGTTAGCAAAGGATCCTGAGGGCGCGCGCGCCGCTGTCGTCGTCGTTGATCACGAGACGGACGAGAAGCAGCTTGCGAAGGCGATTCAGCGTCACCCGCGAGCCGTTGCGATCCCCAGGCGCGAGAATCGCGGGTTTGCCGCCGGCATCAACGAAGCGGCCGCGCGCGCGAACAGCGAGCTCTTGCTCCTGCTCAACCCGGACACGCGCGTCACACCGCGCGCAATCGAGCATCTCGCGAGCTATCTCGCCTCGAATCCCGACGTGGTTGCGGTGGGTCCAAAGGTCGTGTCGCCCGACGGTTCATTGCAGGCGACCGGGCGTCAGTTCCCAGGGGCGCTCACCGGTCTTTTTGGCCGCACCACTCTCTTGACGAGACTGTGGCCTGGCAATCCAATTTCACGGCAGAATCTCGTTTCTGCCGAGGCTGCAGCGCCCGTTGACGTGGACTGGGTTGCCGGCACGTGCGTGATGATTCGAACGCAGGCATTTCGTGAGGTCGGCGGTTTCGACGAGCGGTTCTTTCTCTATTGGGAAGACGCGGATCTCTGTCAGCGGCTGCGCGCGCAGGGTGGCAGGGTTGTGTTCGTGCCGTCGGCGGTGGTCGAGCATGCGGCGGCGCAAAGCAGCGATCGCGCGCGTGTGCGCTCGCTCGTCGCCTTTCATCGCAGCGCGTTGCGCTACTATGGCAAATACTACCGCGGGCCCGGCCGCATGATCGCGCTGCCGTTCGCGGCCGTGGCGCTCACCGCGCGGCTGTGCGTGAAGGTCACCGCCGCTCTGTGGCGCCGCTGATCGCAACCGAGCCAACGC
>JBKPDL010000090.1:0-18378 GCA_046727855.1 Acidobacteriota bacterium | reverse complement strand
CTCTCTGATCTCCCCGTTCTCATCTCTCCATCTCCCTATTCTCAACGCAATGAAACGGTTAGAATTGAAGTTTCCCATTGCGTCTTGAAAGGACATAGAGCGATGAAAGGTTTTGTTCTCGGCGCGGCACTGGCGTTGATTCTTGCCGGCGCGCTCACATTTGCACAAACGCAGACGCCGCCCGCGCAGCCTCCGCCCAAGCCCGCAGCTCCGCAAACGCCTACGCAGCCTGCGCCCAAGCCCGCAGCGCCGGGGCAAACGGCACCCGCGCCCGCCCCGGCTCCGAAGCCGTTCCCGGAAGGCGCCAAGATGGCGTTTGTGGTGTTGCAGCGGATCGTCAACGAATCGGCGGAGGGCAAAGCCGCGTCGGCACAGATTCAGGCGCTGCAGCAGAAAAAGGCGAGCGAGCTCAGCGAAAAGAACAAGCAGCTTCAGGGCTTGCAGCAGAAGCTCGAAAAAGAAGCCTCAGTGATGAGCACGAGCGCCCAGGCCGATCTCCAGAAGCAGGTGGAAAAGATCCAAGTGGACATCCAGCGCGGCACTCAGGATGCGCAGCAGGAAATTCAGGATCTCCAGAATCAGCTGCAGCAGCAGTTCCAGCAGAAGATCGATCCGATTCTGGCGCAGGTCGGCCAGGAAAAGGGTCTGCACTTAATCTTCAATGGCCCAGACTCGGGACTGGTGTGGGCCGATCTCGGACTTGATATTTCAGCGGAAATAATCAAGAAGCTCGACGCAAATTACAAGGGCGCGCCGGCGAAGCCGCCGGTGAAGTAGCAGAAAATTCGAAATTCACAATGCAAAATTCAAAAAGGGCCGGCATGCGCCACATCCGGCCTTTTTTTTGTTTTGAATTTCGCATTGCGAATTGATCTGGGTCGCGCTTGTCCTCCCTTCCCTCCGCTCTGGACCGCCTCTCGTTCCGCTTTCCATCGTTACTGATCGACACCGTTACCGAACACGATCCCGGTCGTCGCATCGTTGCCGTCAAGAACCTGACCGTCAACGAGGAGTTTTTTTCCGGCCACTTTCCGGGTGCGCCGCTCATGCCCGCGGTATTGATGATCGAAACGCTGACGCAAGCGGCGACACTGCTGCTGGTCGATCAAGTACCCGGCCGCGTGGCGTTGCGGGGAGTGGAGAACGCAAAATTCCGCCGCCAGGTCGTGCCGGGGGATCAACTCAGGCTCGAAGTATCAGTGGCGCGCCGCCGCGGCTGCGTCGTGCGCGCGATCGGGTCAGCCAGCGTGGACGATCAAACCGTGGCCGAAGCAGAGCTGATTCTGGCCGTCACGGACGACCGCGCCGCGATCGATCCCACCGCCCGGATCCATCCCACAGCGCGCGTGGGTGCCGGCACCACGATCGGTCCCAACGCCGTGGTCGGCGCGGACGTCGTCATTGGTAGACGCTGCCGGGTCGGCGCGTCGGCAGTGCTCGATGGCCACACCATCATCGGCGACGAAACAGAAATCTACCCGTTCGCCTCGATCGGCCTGCCGCCGCAGGATTTGAAATACAAGGGCGAACCTACGACGCTCGAGATCGGCAAAGGCAACATCTTTCGCGAGTTCGTGACGATTCATCGCGGCACGGCGGGCGGTGGCGGGCGAACGACGATCGGCGACGGCAACCTGTTCATGGGCTACGTGCACGTGGCGCACGATTGTCATGTCGGCAGCAGCACCATCTTCGGTCCGCACGCGACGCTGGGCGGCCACGTGTCGGTCGAGGACTTCGCCAACCTCAGCGCCGGGTCCGCCGTGCATCAGTTTTGCCGCGTCGGCTGCCACGCGTTCATCGGAGGCTATTCGGTTGTTACCAAAGACGCGCTGCCGTACGCGCGCACGGTCGGCAGCCGCCCGGCGCGCATTTTCGGGGCGAATACGATCGGGTTGATGCGCCGCGGGTTTCCGAAGGAAACTGTCGCGAAGTTGAAGCGCGCGTTTCGCTATCTGCTGCAATCCAAGCTCAACACGAGCCAGGCTCTCGCGCAGATCGAAAACGACCCCGCGCTGGCGTGCCCGGAAGTGTCCTACCTTGTGCAGTTCATTCACACGGCGCCGCGCGGTGTCATCCTCCGGCGCGGCCGCAAGGCAGAAGATACCTCCGCAGAAGGCGAATGAAGCTCGGCCTGATTGCCGGAAACGGTCAATTTCCATTTCTTGTTCTCGACGCCGCGCGCGCGCTCGGTCACGACGTCACGGTTGTCGCCGTCAAAGACGAGGCCTTTCCCGATATCGAGACCGCCGCTAGCAAGACGCCCGCGGCGGCCGTGCACTGGGTCGGCCTCGGGCAGCTGGGGAAGTGCATCGACTATCTGGAGCGAGCTGGCTGCACCCAGGCCATCATGGCCGGCCAGGTGAAACACACGAAGATTTTCGGCGGCGTGCTCCCCGACACGACGATGCTGTCGGTGTTTACCCGCCTCAGGTCGCGCAACACCGATGCGCTCATTGCGGCGGTTGCCGATGTCATGCGCGAGCACGGGATCGAGCTGCTCGATTCGACGGCGTTTCTGGAACCGCTGCTGGCGCGGGCTGGCGTCCTGACGCGGCGCGCGCCCGACGCGACGGAAGCGGGCGACCTCACGTTCGGCTACCGCATGGCTGATAGCATTGCAGGTTTGGATATCGGCCAAACCGTGTGCGTGAAGAATCAAGCGGTTGTCGCGGTGGAAGCAATGGAAGGCACTGACGACACGATCGCGCGAGCCGGCCGGCTTGCCGGCGCGGGCGTGACCGTCGTGAAAGTGGCCAAGCCAGGTCAGGACATGCGCTTCGACGTGCCCGTCGTCGGCGTTCCCACTATTGACGCGATGAAAGCGGCTGGAGCCGCGGTGCTATCGATCGATGCAGCGAAGACGCTCGTGCTCGATAGCGCCGCGACGATTGCGGCGGCCGATGCTGCCGGTATTGTCGTGATAGGCCGCGCGCGATGAGAGTGGGTGTCATCGGTGTCGGTCATCTCGGCCGTCATCATGCGCGGATTCTGGCCGCGCTTCCGCAGGTGCAGCTTGCCGGCGTCGTCGATATCAATCGCGACCGAGCGGAACAGGTTGCCACCGTTCACGGCACGCGCGCGTTTGGCGACTGGCGCGAGCTGCGCCCGCACGTGGATGCCGTCACCGTCGCGACGCCGACCGAGACGCACCTCGCCATCGTGGAACCGCTGCTCGCGAGCGGCGTGCACACGCTGGTTGAGAAGCCGATGACGCGTACGATTGCCGAGGCCGACCGGCTGATTGCCGCCGCGAGCAAAAGCGGTGTGGCTTTCGGAGTCGGGCACACAGAGAGTTTCAATCCTGCCGTGGCGGTGGCTCGCGGACTGGTACACGAGCCGCGCTTCATCGAAGTCCATCGCCTCGGAACGTTTCCAGACCGCAGCCTCGATGTCGACGTCGTGTTCGATCTGATGATTCACGACCTCGATCTCATGATCGATTTCGTGGACGACGAGGTCGTGAGCATCGATTCTGTTGGCGTACCCGTTCTCACACCGAGGATCGACATCGCCAACGTGCGGCTTCGCTTTGCCCGCGGCTGCATCGCCAACCTGACCGCAAGCCGAATCAGCCGCGATCGCGTGCGCAAGATCAGGTTCTTTCAGCGGGACTCGTACGTGTCGATCGATTACACCGCGCAGGAGGTCGAGGTCTGGCGGTTGGTCCCGCGATCGGGTGCCATGCCCTCGATCGAAGGAGGCAAGCTCGACGTCAATCAGGAGGAGCCGCTCAAACGCGAGCTCGAGGACTTCGTCAACGCCGCACGCGAGCGGCGGCAACCCGGCGTACCGGGCGCGCGCGGCCGTGCCGCGCTCGCGCTCGCCGAACAGATCGTGGAGAAAATGGGTTGATGCTCGAGACCGAGAACATTCTGACGCTCGGCATGCGAGCGGACGAAGCGCGGCGCAGGCGTGGTTCGCCGCGCGTGTATTACCAGCGCGTGCACGTGCTCGGCATCGCGGATGTTCGCGACGGGTTGATGATTCCCGAGCCGGCATCGGAAGCTCGGCTCATGGACACGCCGGCAAGCTTCGAAGAGGCGCTCAACGCGGTGCGAGCTATAAAGCAAGCCGCCGGCGCCCGTCCCGTGTCGGCGTTCTCGCTCGCCGAGATCGCTGCGCGTATGCGGGCGGGTTGGGGCGACTGGCGTACGGCGCTCACGAAATTATCGGCCGCTGGCATGATGGACTTTGCCGAAACGCCGGTCGATCTGCTGGACGACCTGAACGAGCTGGTGGCGACGGCGCGCTCGGCCGGGTTCAGTATTCAGCGCCTCACGATCGCCAACGCGGTTGCTGATCGCAAGGCGGAGATTCTCGAGCGCATCCGCCGCTCGGTGACGGAGATCGGCGGTATCGCACGAGTCAATCCGCTGCCGCGCAATGTTGCGCTGGATAAACCGACGACCGGCTACGAAGACGTCCGCATGGTGGCCCTGATGCGCCTTGCGCTCGACAAGGTGTCCGCGGTGCGGCCTGCGTTCGTCGAAGTCGACTGGAGTTTGTACGGGCCCAAGCTCGCACAGGTTGCGCTCACCTTCGGCGCGGATTTTCTCGATGCGGTGCCAGCCACGACGGATGAGTCGCTCGGCCGCCGGCGCGGCACGGTCGAGGACGTGGAGCGGAACATTCGTGCCGCCGGATTCGAGCCGCAGGAATATCGCCCCTCTTCATGACCCCTGTTCGTCTCGGCGCCGTCGCCTATCTCAATACCAAACCGCTCGTCGAAGGTCTTGAACGGCGTGCCGATCTGTTCACGGTCCGCTTCGATGTCCCGGCGCAGTGCGCCGCCCTTCTGCACGAAGGACGCATTGATGTCGGCTTGATCCCGGCAATCGAGTACCTTCGCGGCAACTATCGCATCGTGCCCGGCATCGCCATCGGCTCCGATGGCCCGGTGTCGTCGGTCGCGGTGTTCGCGAAAGTGCCGGTGGAACAGATTCGGACGCTGGCGCTCGACATCAGCTCGCGCACATCGGTCGCGCTCACGCGCATTCTCTGCGCGCGTAAGTGGAACATCGCGCCCAGGCTGACACCCGGCGATCCGGATCTGCGCACGATGCTCGTGCGTGCGGACGCGGCGCTCGTCATCGGCGATCCCGCGCTGGATATCGACGCGAAGGCGATCGGTGTGACCAAGATCGACCTTGGGATCGAGTGGAAGGCGTTGACCGGACTGCCGTTTGTTTACGCCATGTGGAGCGGTCGAGATGGTGCCGTGATGGCCCCCCATGTCGCAGAATTGCAGGCTGCGCGCGATCGCGGTGTGGCGGCCATTCCGGCCATCGCCGCGCGCGTCGCCCATGGCGACCGCAACCGTATTGCCCGGGTCGAGCAGTACCTGCGTGATAATCTGAAATACCCGTTGAGCGAGCGTGAAATCGCCGGTTTGCGGCTCTTTCACGAGCTTGCGGCAGAGCACGGGCTCGTTCCCGGCCTGCGCGACCTGAAGTTCTACTGATGGATTATCGCGAGTGTGAGTCCCGCATCGAGGACGGCGGTCGTCTGAGCCCGGACGAGGCGCTGCTGCTCTATCGCGACGCGTCCACGCACTGGCTTGGCCGCATGGCCGATCGGGCGCGGGCGCGGCGCCATCCGCAAGGCACTGTTACTTACATCATCGACCGCAACGTCAACTACACGAACGTGTGCGTGGCGCGCTGCAACTTCTGCGCGTTTTACCGGCCCGTCGGTCATCGCGACGGCTACGTGCTCGGCTTCGAGGAGATCTTCAGGAAGATTGACGAAACCATCGCCGTCGGCGGAGTTCAGCTGTTGCTGCAGGGCGGCCACAATCCCGACCTCCCGATCGAGTGGTATGAGGATCTGTTTCGCGCCGTAAAGACACGCTATCCGTCGTTCAAACTTCACGCGCTGTCGCCGCCGGAAATCGTTCATCTCTCACGCCTGTCGAAGCTGCCAGTCGGAGCGGTGATCGATCGGCTGATCGCTGCCGGCCTCGACAGCATACCCGGCGGCGGCGCCGAGATACTCGTCGATCGCGTGCGCAGGCTGCTCAACTGCTACGGCAAAGCCAGCGCTGACGAATGGCTCGACGTGATGCACCGCGCGCACCGCGCCGGATTGCGCACGACGGCGACGATGATGTACGGAACGGTCGAGACCATGGCGGAGCGGCTCGAGCATATGTTCCGGCTGCGCGAAGTACAGGACGAAACGGGCGGGTTCACGGCGTTCATCACCTGGAGCTATCAGCCCGAACACACCGAGCGCGGCGGGACGGAAGCGACCGGCATCGACTATCTGCGCACGCTGGCGATCGCGCGGCTCGTGCTCGACAACTTCGACAACATGCAAGCCTCATGGGTCACGCAGGGCGGCAAGGTTGGTCAACTGAGTCTCGCCTTCGGTGCCAATGACATGGGCAGCGTCATGATCGAAGAAAACGTCGTCCGCGCCGCCGGCGCCAGCTATTGCATGGACGAAGTGGAGATCGTGCGCAACATCGAGGACGCGGGATTCATCGCCAAACGCCGCAACATGCACTACGAGATCCTCGGCGATCCAATCTTTCGCGAGCGGGCCGTGCCGCGGATGCTCGAGCTCGCCACTGCACGAGCCGAGGGAGACACGTCCGTGCCAGTGGAGTTGATTAACTATCCGGCGCGCAGTGCCGCGGGCAAGCGACAGCGCGTCTCTGACTCCTCGTCACAGGGATGATCGTCGCGCGGGCGGCGTGGGTCTGCCCGATTACACAGCCGCCGATCAGCAACGGATGGGTGGCGATCGACGGTGATTGCATCGTCGCCCTGGGTCGCGACAGCTCCGACGCTCCGTCTGGCACGGTTCGCGATTTCGGCAGCGCCGCGATCATGCCAGGCCTGGTCAACGCGCACACGCACCTTGAACTGTCGTGGCTGCGCGGACGCGTTCCGCCGGCGGCGACGTTTACCGATTGGATCAAGCAGCTGTTCATCACGAGGGGTGGGCGGCATGAACGGCCCGATGATCCGTCCGTCCTGAACCCGGCGGCCGAGGCCATCCGCGAGCTGCGCGAGTGCGGCGTCGCGGCGGTCGGCGACATCAGCAACTCGTTGGCAAGCGTCGGTCCGATGCGCGAGGCGGGGTTGCGCGGGATCGTGTTTCACGAGCTGCTCGGGTTCAATCTGCCTGACGGCCGGCGCATCGCGGAAACGCGTCCGACGCGAGACGCCGCGCGCCAGCGAGGTGGCGATTGCGTGCGAGTGTCGGTTGCGCCGCACGCGTGTTATTCGGTGTCGCCGGAAATGTTTCGCGCGATTCGGGAGGAGCTCGACCAATCCGACGTGCCGATTACGAGCGTGCATATCGGTGAATCGGACAGCGAGATGCTTTTTCTGCAACACGGCAGCGGCCCGTGGCCCGCCATGCTGCGCTGGGTCGGCTCGTGGGTCGAGGAATGGCAGCCGCCGCGGTGTGGTCCTGTCGAGTTTCTCCAATCGCTCGAGTTCCTGGATGCACGCACACTCGTCGTTCACGGCGTGCACCTTTCCGACGCCAGCCTTCGTCGTATCGCCGAGACGGGCGCAACACTGGTGACGTGCCCGCGAAGCAATCAGTGGGTGGGCGTGGGAGCGCCGCCGATTTCGCGTTTCTACGCCTGCGGTGCGCCGGTCGCCCTCGGGACCGACAGTTTGGCGAGCGTTGCGGACCTGAACCTGTGGCTGGAGTTGAAGGAAATGCGGTGGCTGGCACCCGAGATTCCGGCGTCGCGGCTGCTTGAAAGCGCCACGCTGGCTGGTGCTCGCGCTCTTGGTTTCCACGATCAGCTCGGATCGATTGATGTCGGTAAGCGTGCAGAGCTGATCGCTGTGCAGTTGCCCAAGGATGCGCGCGATGTGGAAGAGTATCTGGTGAACGGCGTCCAGCCTCAGCAGGTTCAATGGGTCGCATAGCCACGTACTTGTCGTTCGTGCGGTTCTCGCACTCGGTGTTTGCGCTGCCGTTTGCGCTGACCGGTGCGTTGCTGGCGGCGCGCGAACATCCCGTCTCGTGGTCGCAGGTCGGCTGGATCATCGTGGCCATGGTGAGCGCGCGCAGTGCCGCGATGGGCTTCAATCGCCTGGTCGACGCGCGTTACGACGCAGTGAATCCGCGAACCTCCATGCGCGAGCTGCCGCGCGGGGCGATGTCGACCCGAGAAGCGACGATCGTTGTTGTGGTTTCGTCCATCGTGTTCATCTTTGCGTCGTGGACGCTGAGCACGCTCTGCGCGATCCTCTCTCCGGTCGCGCTCGCGATTGTCTTCTGGTATTCACTGGCGAAACGCTACACGGCATATACGCAGGCGTTTCTAGGCCTGGCGATGGCGGTGGCGCCGGTTGGCGGATGGCTTGCGGCGGGCGGCCGCGGCGGACTCGAACCTTGGCTGCTGGGCGCGGCGATCGGGCTTTGGGTGGGGGGATTCGACGTGCTCTACGCCTGCCAGGACCTCGCCGTCGATCGCGCGCACGGGCTGCTCTCGGTTCCGGTGCGCTTTGGCGTGCGGCGCTCGCTCATGATCTCGCGCGCGATGCACGTCGGCGCCGTGCTGTGCATGACCGCGATCGCATTGACCGTACCGCTTGGTCCGATCTATCTCGTCGGCGTGGCGCTCGTGGCGGTGCTGTTGATTTACGAGCAGTCGTTGGTCTCGGCCGATGATCTCTCGCAGGTGAAGCGTGCATTTGATCTGAATGGATACGTAGGGATCCTCTATTTCTTGACGACCGCCGCCGCGGTCGTGATTACGCAGCTTTGATCGGATGACAGGAACGGAACCCCAGATTGAACAGATGACAGATTCGCTTCAGGCCTTGTGCTCCGTCCGTGCCGATGCGCGGCTGGCGCGCACTTCGTTCAGGATAGTCGACGGTTCGAAGACCAATCTGTGTAATCGGTGAAATTTATGGTTCCAACCTCAGTGCGATCGTCATTAGATAAATCCCCCGACCGCATTTCCGGCATGTTCGACGCGATCGCGGGGCGCTATGACCTTCTCAACACGGTGCTGTCGGGCGGTCTCGATCGCTACTGGCGCCGTCGCGCCATCCGGGCACTGCGATTTACGGGACGTGAAACGCTGGTTGACGTGTGCACCGGCACCGGAGACGTTGGCATCGCGAGCGCGCGCGCCAAGCGTGGCGCGCGGCGCGTGCTCGGTGTGGATTTTGCCGGCGCGATGCTCCGCCACGGCATCGAAAAGACGCGCAAGACAGGTCTCAACTGCCGCATCCAGTTCGTGCGCGGAGACGCGATGTGCCTGCCGGTCGGCGCCGCATCCGCCGATGGCGTGACGATCGCGTTTGGCATCCGCAACGTGCAGGATCCGGTTGTCGTGTGCAGCGAGCTTCGTCGCGTCCTCAAACCGGGTGGGCGTGTCGTGATTCTCGAGTTCGGACTGCCGCAGATGCGAGCAGTACAAGCGTTGTATCTCTGGTATTTCCGCAACGTCCTCCCGCGCATCGGCCGCGCGGTATCTCATCACTCGGCCGCGTATTCGTACCTGCCTGAGTCGGTTGGCGCGTTTCCCTGGGGAGAGGATTTCGCGAAAGTCCTGGGCGGGGCTGGATTTAACAATGTCCGCAGCCAGCCATTGACGTTCGGCATCGTCTATCTGTATGTGGGGGAGAAGAGCGCTGCGGGGTAGGACCGCTGAGCGGTGGGACCGCTGAGCCGTGGGACGGCTACGCGGTGGGACCGGCGCTACGCGCCGGTGGAATCGCTCGGCTTTGCTTCGCGATTGGACCGGCGCTAACGCTGCGGTGGGACGCTTCGGGTAGGACCCGCCCAATGGGCCCTACGGGTGCGATCCGCTTCGCGCGCAGGACCTTCGGGTGAGACCGCTCGATTTCATTTCGCCGTGGGATGGCCTGGGCGCTTGAAAACGCGGACCTAAAGGTCCGCGCTACATGAAATCAAGAAGGTTCGTAGCGCGGGACCTTCAGGCCCGCGGCCCAACCGCATGCGTAAGCGAGCGGTCCCACGCGAGGCAAACCCGAGCGATCCTACCGGCGCGTCAGCGCCGGTCCTACCGCGCGGCGGTCGTACCGCGGAGCGGTCCCATCCGACTGCTATACTGACCTTAAACCCTTCATGTACTTCGATTTCGACGGCCGTTACGAAGACCACCTGCCAGTTGGCGGCGGCTTGCGGCGGTGGGACGGCCTGCTGCTTTCGGTGGTAGTACATGCGGTTCTGATCGCGCTTGCCCTTACCATCTCTGCCCTCAATCTTTTCGATCGCAGTCAGCGCCTCGCCGAACTCGAGCAGAAGCTGGCGCAGCCAAAACAAGAGCGTCCGCAGTTTGTGTTCGTCCAGCCCAAAGTCGATCTCAAGGCGCTGCGAGCGCCTGATCGCGCGGAACTGTCCGATCTGGATCGCAAGGCACGCACGCCGAAGCCGGCGCCGGCTCCCGCCAATCCGCTGCCGTACGCGCGCGGCAACTCGGCGGATCGTGTGGAGACATCGCCTGATGAGCGCGCCCGCGGGCGCGGACCAGATCCTGAACCCAGCCCCGAGCCGCCGAATGTGATTCAACGTCCGATAGACCCGCAACAGGATCGGCAGGCACAACTCACGCTCCCACAAGATCAGCCGGTGAAACCCTCGGGCGGATCGCTCGGCGAAGCGTTGAAGAACCTGCAGAAATACGTGCAGCAGGATACGTTCAACAATCAACGCGGCAACGTTCAGGATCTGGGGCCGCTGCAGTTCGACACCAAAGGCGTTGAATTCGGTCCCTGGATCCGCCGCTTCGTCGCGCAGGTGCGCCGCAACTGGTTCATCCCCTATGCGGCAATGACGATGAGGGGGCACGTCGTGCTGACGTTCAACGTGCACCGCAACGGCGCGTTGACCGACGTGCAGATCATCGAGCCCTCACCCATCGAATCGTTCAACATCGCGGCGAAAAACGCTCTCCTTGCATCCAATCCCACGCAGCCGCTGCCGCTCGAATATCCAGACGACCAGGCGTTCTTTACCGTTACGTTCTACTACAACGAATCACCGGGACAGTGATGGGCCCGACCATTCGCGAGCCGCAGGGCCGCCCTGAGCGACGTCGAGAGGCGACACGCTCGCAGCAGCTCGGTATGTTGATCGTGATAGGCATGCTCGCGCTCTACGTGTTCTGGCGCGTCTTTACCGATTGACCAATCGGTGAAACCTGCGCAATCTGTGGTTACTTCCTCCTGTGCTTCCCGTACTTGCGGTCCTCGGCCCAACAGCAACCGGCAAGAGCTCACTCGCGCTCACGATTGCTGAGCGGGTCGACGGCGAGATCATCAACTGCGATTCAACCGCGGTGTTCCGCGGGTTCGACATCGGCACCGACAAAGTGCCCATTACCGAGCGCCGCGGCATTCCACACCATCTCATCGACATCGCCGATCCCACCGACGACTACACCGCCGCGCAGTTCGCGCGCGACGCCGCGGTCGTCATCGCCGATCTCCACACCCGCGGCAAGGTTCCCATTCTTGTTGGGGGAACAGGCTTCTACTACCGCGCGCTGACACGCGGGTTGTTCCCTGGTCCCGCCAAGGACGAAGCGCTGCGCCGGCGGCTCGACGCGATTGCCGGGCGGCGCGGCGTCGAATTCCTCTGGCGCATGGTGAAGCGCGTCGATCCTGCATCCGCGGCACGCATCCTGCGGCGCGACCGCAAGCGGCTCGTTCGGGCGCTCGAGGTCTACTTTCAAACCGGCAAGCCGCTCACCGATCACTTCGTCGACACGAAATCGCCGCTCGCGTCCGGGGTGGCGGTCACCTCGATCGCACTGCGGTTGCCGCCCGCGGCATTAGGCGAGCGCCTTGCGCGCCGCGTCGAGGCGCAGTTTGCAGCCGGCATCGTGGACGAAGTGCGGCGATTGCTCGCGCTTGGCACTCCCGCAACGGCTCGGCCGTTCGGCGGTCTGGTCTACCGCCAGGTGCTCGATTATCTGCACGGAATCCGCGACGAGGCTGCCACGCGTGCGCTGATCGTGCGCGAGAACCGCCGCTACGCCCGCCGCCAGTTGATCTGGTTCCGTAAAGAGCCTAACCTAATCTGGTTTGACGGCCCCGGCGAATCTCCGGAAGTGCAAGCCAGAGTTGTTGGATGGCTGGCTGAACGGGGCCTTTTGATCCAGGGGGGACCTGCCGCTCATGGCTGAAACCAAGACTGGTGCGCCTAACATCCAGGATGTCTTCCTCAATTACGCACGCCGCGAAAAACTTCCGGTCACTATTCATCTGCTCGACGGCCGCGAGTTCGAAGCCCGCATCAAGAACTTCGATCGGTTTGCGCTGATTGTCGAACACGCGAGCATGGATCAATTGATCTTCAAGCACGCGATTGCGACCATTCGGACGCCGCGCAGCGTACCGAATTACTTCTCGTCGCATCATCCGTGATCGCGAGGTAAAGGGTAGCCGCGTCGCGCGTAGCGAGGGTGACACTCTCGCTTCTCGCTGCTCGCTACCCGTACTACCCATGTTTTCCCGGGCCATTGTCATTGTCCTCGACAGCGTCGGTGTCGGCGAGCTGCCGGACGCTGCCGAGTACGGCGATCAGGGCAGCAACACGCTCGGCAACATCGCGCGCGCCGTGCCGCTTCGCATTCCCACGCTCGCCGCGCTCGGTCTCGCCCGCATTGTCCCGCTGCCACAAGTGCCGGCGCCGGCATCGCCGCTTGCCGCGTTTGGCCGAATGGCCGAACGGTCCGCCGGCAAAGATTCCGTTACCGGTCATTGGGAGCTGATGGGCATCGTGCTCGATCGCGCGTTTCCGACCTTTCCTAATGGGTTTCCCCCTGCTCTCATCTCCGAGTTCGAGCGTCGCATCGGCCGGTCCGTGCTGGGCAACGTGGTTGCGTCTGGCACCGCGATCATCGACGAGCTCGGCGCGCAGCATGTCGAAACCGGGTCGCCGATTGTGTACACCTCGGCCGACAGCGTGTTTCAGATCGCCGCGCACGAAGACGTGGTGCCGATTGCTCAGTTATATGACTGGTGCGAAATCGCCTACGACATGGCAGTCACCGGGTTGGGGCTCGGCCGCGTGATCGCGCGTCCGTTCAACGGCCCAGTCGGTCACTTCAAGCGGACCGCCAACCGTCACGATTACGCCATGCCGCCGCGTGGCGAGACGTTGCTCGATCGCCTCACCTCGTCGCAGATCCGAGTGACGGCGATCGGCAAGATCAAAGATCTTTTTGCCGGCAAGGGCATCAGCGAGTCGCTTCCAACAGCTAGCGACGAGCAAGGGATGGACCGCGTCGAAGAACAGATGGCACGCCGGGAACGCGGCTTGATTTTCGCCAATCTCGTGGACTTTGACACGCTTTATGGACACCGCAACGACGTGCACGGTTACGCCGCCAATCTCGAGCGCTTCGACGCGCGTCTGTCGCGCCTCATTCCGAAGCTGCGCAGCGACGACCTGCTCGTCGTGACCGCAGACCACGGCAACGATCCGACGACGCCGAGCACGGATCACTCGCGCGAGCACGTGCCGATCCTGCTGGCAGGCGAGCGCGTCAAAAAAGGGGTCGATCTCGGCACGCGCACGTCGTTTGCTGATCTCGGTCAAACGCTCGCCGACGTGTTCCGCCTGCCGCCGCTGGCCAACGGCACCAGTTTTTTCGCCGAGTTGATGTAAGAATGAATGCCCAATGACGATCCGCGAAGAGCTCGAACAGCGGGAGCGCGAGATTCTCGCACCCGCCGCTGCGAGGAGCGCCGAAACGAAGGGACGTCTTCGCGCCGAGGCCGAGGATCCAATTCGGCCGTCGTTCCAACGCGATCGCGATCGCATCATCCATACCAAAGCATTCCGCCGGCTCAAACACAAAACGCAGGTCTTCTTCTCGCCGACCGGCGATCACTACCGCACCCGACTCACGCACACGCTCGAGGTTTCGCAGATCGGGCGCACCATCGCGAAGGTTCTGCGTCTGCACGAGGAACTGACGGAGGCCATCGCTCTTGGTCACGACCTGGGCCACACGCCATTCGGGCACGCGGGCGAACGCGTGTTGAGCGCGCTCGTGCCCGGCGAGTTCAACCACTACGAGCAAAGCCTGCGTATCGTCGATGTGCTCGAAAACGATCGCCGCGGTCTCAACCTCACGTGGGAGGTGCGCGACGGCATCGCGCGGCACTCGAAAGGAAAGAGCGGGCTACCCGTCGGTGCGCCGCCGGAGCATCGCGCCTCCACGATCGAGGGCCAGATCGCGCGCGCGGCCGACATCATTGCCTACGTCAATCACGATACCGACGATGCCATTCGCGCGGGGTTGCTGCGGGAAGACCAGCTGCCGAAGGAAGCGGTGCAGACGCTGGGGCGCACCCCGTCTGAGCGCATCGGCCGCATGGTGTCGGATGTCGTGCACGAAACACTCACCGGCGGACTCATCGAGATCCGAATGAGCGAGCCGATCCTGGAGGCCACGCTGGAGCTGCGCACGTTTCTGTTCGACGCGGTGTACGAGAACGATGTCGCGACGGCTGAGTTCAAAAAAGCCGAAGGCATTCTGGGCGGTTTGTGGGAAAAGGTCCGGGCGCAGCCCGAGGAGTTTCTCGATCCCCGAACGGTTGATGCCGAAGGCCTGGACGTGGCGGCTCAGGACTTTCTGGCAGGAATGACCGACCGCTATGCAGTGCGCCTGTTCGAGCGCCTGTTCATACCCAAACCCTGGGTAGAGGTGAATTTATCGGAATCGTAACGGGGCGGGGAGGCGAAAGGTCCGCCTCTTAATGCACACCGTGTGGGTCGTGGCGCTGCCGCCAGCCGGTCATGGGTATAATTAGAGGTTCGTACACCCGCTGACCATCGCTGACGTACGAGTGCACCATGCTCCTGGACCTCACGCAAATCCGCCGGCCGGAAACCACGCTGGAGCGGCGATACGAACCGTCGGCATTCGAAGGGCGCAGCAACCAGTTTCGCGTCGTCGCGCCGGTCGAATTGCGGCTCAGAATCGACAAGGATCACGAGCGGTTTCGCCTCGTGGGTTCGCTGTCGGGCGTGCTGGAGCTGACGTGCAGCCGTTGTCTCGAACCGTTTCCGCTGCCGATCAGCGCGTCAGTCGACCTCCGCTATCTGCCGCAGTCCGAAAACACCGGCGAAGAGCGCGAAGTGGAAGAAGACGATTTGTCGGCAGCGTTCTATCGGGACGACGTGATCGATCTCGGGCAGCTGATCGAGGAACAATTCTATCTGACGCTGCCCATGAAGCCGTTGTGCGAGGCCGGCTGCAAGGGTCTGTGCCCAAACTGCGGAACCAACCTGAACGTCGCGAGCTGCGACTGCCAGGTCCGCTGGAAGGATCCGAGGCTCGCCGGTCTGAAAGCGCTCATCAACCGGAACAACGACAATGCCTAATCCAAAACGTCGCCACTCGAAAACGCGCGGCCGCAAGCGCCGCACGCATGATGCGCTCACCACGGCGAGCGCCGGCTCATGCCCCCAGTGCGGAGAACCGAAGGCGCCCCATCGCGTCTGCAAATACTGCGGCTTCTATCGCCAACGCCAGGTCCGCCCAGTCGACGAAGAGTAGCGGAAACAGGGATCAGGTATCGGAGTATCAGGTATCGAGTATCAGGAGCTGGCAGTTACCTCCAGGTACGCGACCTGAACCTGACATCCGAGACCTGATGCCTGACGGCTGGTACCGACAGCTAATACCTGACACCTAACAACTGACACCTGACACTGACATGCGAATTGCAGTCGATGCGATGGGCGGCGATTATGCGCCGGCTCGCATTGTGGATGGTGCGCTCGCGGCGGCGCGGCATCAGGGGATCGGCGTCGATCTGGTTGGGCGATCCGAGGCCGTTCGTGCGGAGCTCGCTCGGCATCCGGACTCCGAGACACTCGACATTCGTATCGTGGACGCGCCGGACGTGATCGAGATGGCGGAATCGCCGGCCCTCGCGCTGCGACGTAAGCCGCGCGCGTCGGTGCGGGTCGCGGCCGAACATGTCGCCGGCGGCCATGCCGCGGCGCTCGTCACCGCCGGCCATACCGGCGCGGCGGTCGTTGCGGCGCACGCGGCGTTTGGAATGCTCGCGGGGGTAGATCGTCCAGCACTGGCGCCGACGGTGCCCACGCGTGGAGGGTCTGCCGTGCTCATCGACGCCGGCGCCACCGTGGAATGCAAGCCCGCGCATCTGTTGCAGTTTGGAGTCATGGGCAGTGTGTACGCCCGCACCTGGCTGGGCGTGGATCGCCCGCGTGTTGGCTTGTTGTCGATCGGCGAAGAAGAGACGAAAGGAAACGAGCTGACGCGCGACACGCACCGACTCCTGAAGGGTTCGTCGTTGAACTTCATCGGCAACATCGAATCGCGCGAGATCTTTTCCGGCGCTGCCGACGTGGTTGTTTGCGACGGCTTCACCGGCAACGTGGCGTTGAAGCTGAGTGAAGGACTCGTCGAGATGGTCGAAGACCTGCTCGGGCAGGAACTGCAGAGCACGTTTTCAAGTCAGGTCGGTTATCTGCTGTCTCGCCGCGCATTCCGGCGCTTCCGTCGGCGCGTGGACTACTCGGAATACGGTGGCGCGCCGCTCATGGGAGTGGCCGGCCTGTGCATCGTCGGTCATGGCCGCTCATCGGCGAAGGCGGTGCGAAACGCCGTCACGATGGCGGCGCGATTTGTCAGCAGCAACATGTTGAGCCGTGTCGAGCAGGAGATCGCATCTGCGGCGGTGGCTAAAGATTGATCGCATTTTTGTTTCCTGGTCAGGGTTCGCAAACCGTCGGCATGGGTAAAGCCTTTGCCGAGCAATTTGCCGAATCGCGTGCGGTGTTCGACGAGGCAGATCGCGCCCTTGGCGAGCCACTCAGCGACCTGATCTTCAACGGTCCCGCCGATCGGCTCACCCTCACGGAGAACACCCAACCGGCTATCCTCACCGCGAGCATCGCGGCATTGCGCGTGCTCGAATCGCGCGGCTGTCGTCCGGCGATGGTCGCCGGTCACAGCTTGGGCGAGTACTCGGCGCATGTCGCGGCGGGCACGATCGCATTTAGCGATGCCGTGCGCATTGTGCGTAATCGAGGGCGTTACATGCAGGAAGCGGTGTCGGTCGGTAGCGGCGCGATGGCCGCAATTCTCGGCCTCGAGGCTGAACTGGTGCATCAGGCCTGCCGCGAAGCTGCCGCTGGCGACGTCGTGAGTGCCGCGAATCTCAACGCACCAGGTCAGGTTGTCATCGCCGGCACGGCTGCCGCCGTGGCGCGTGCGGTCGAGCGCGCCACGGCGCTCGGCGCCAGGCGCGCAATTCCGCTGCAGGTGAGCGCGCCCTTCCACTGTGCGTTGATGAAATCGGCGCAGGACCGTCTCACGCCAGAGCTGCGCAGTTTGTCGGTGCACGATCCTCGCGTTCCGGTGGTCGCCAACGTCGATGCCGAACCCAAACGCGACGCTGCATCCGCGGTGGACGCGTTGATCCGTCAGATCTCCGCCCCGGTACGATGGGACGACGTCATGCGGCGGCTCGTTGCCGAAGGCGCGAAGGCGTTTGTCGAAGTTGGCCCCGGAAAAGTGTTGGCCGGCTTGGCGAAGAAAACGGCCGGCGATGCGACTGTGCTCAACGTCGCCGAACCGGATGATTTAGGGGCAGTCGAAGCGCTTTCATGATGAGATTCAACGACAGGGTTGCGATCGTTACTGGCGCGTCGCGCGGTATTGGACGTGCGATTGCGACGCGGCTGGCCGCGGAAGGCGCCACGGTCGTTGCGGCGGCGCGCGGCGACAATGCCAAAGACACAGTGGCCGCAATCACCGCGGCGGGCGGCAAAGCGGAAATTGCGACAGCCGATATGACCGACACCGCGTCGCTCGAGGCGCTGGTTACAGGCGTGATGCAACGGCACGGACGCATCGACGTGCTCGTGAGCAATGCCGGCATCGCACGCGATCAGTTGATGCTGCGTATGAAGCGTCCTGACTGGGACGAGGTGATCGCGACGAATCTGACAGCGGCGTTCACGCTGTGCCAGGTGGTGCTCAAGCCGATGATCAAACAGCGCAGCGGTCGCATCGTGGCGATCAGCTCGGTGGTGGGTCAAACCGGCAACGCCGGACAGGCAAATTACGCCGCCTCGAAGGCCGGCTTGATCGGGTTCTGCAAATCGCTCGCGCGTGAGGTGGCGTCGCGCAATATCACTGTGAATGTCGTCGCGCCGGGATTGATCGAGACTGACATGACGAAAACGATCAGCGCGGACGCAGAAAAGGACTGGTCGTCACAGATTCCGCTTGGCCGAACCGGCTCGGCTGAGGAAGTTGCGTCGGCGGTGTGCTTTTTGGCCTCGGATGAAGCATCGTATATTACTGGGCAGGTTTTGGGTGTAAACGGCGGGATGTACATGTGAGCTGTCTCTTATACACATCTGACGCTG
>JBKPDL010000089.1:0-34204 GCA_046727855.1 Acidobacteriota bacterium | reverse complement strand
GTGTCATGCTCCGGGAGTTCAAAGTTCAAAGTTCAAAGTTCAAAGTTCAAAGTTCAAAGTTCAAAGTTAGTGTGAAAGTAGACAGTTCAAAGTGGACTTCGCAACTGCTCAACTTGCCAACTAACTTGAACTTTGAACTTTGAACTTTGAACTTTCTACGGCCTGAGCTTCTCGAGACGCTCTTCGAGCTTCTTCTGCTCGCGTTCGGCGGCGTCGCGTGCCTTCTCTCTGGCCGCCTGCGCCGCGCGAACTTCTTTCAGCTTGTCACTCGACTCCGCAAGCTCCTGGCGCGCCCGCGCCTCTTCGCGTTCCGCGCGTTCCACCTCGCGGCGCCCGCGTTCGATTTCTGCCTGCAATTGACGCTCTTCCGTCTGCGCCGTTCGCAGCCGCATTTCGACCTCATCGATCTCGCGTTGCCTGGCGGGTGAAATCTCAGGCTTGGCTGGTGCCTTCGCCCGCTCGCGACTGCTGACCAGCGACAAACTGCGCGCGGGCGGCGTCCCCGCCGGACGCGGCGGCACGCCTGACAGGGCCTCAAACCCCATGCGCTTCAGCGGACGCGTCAACAGGCCTGCGGCCTCATCCGTTGCCGGCAGCGCCTCGAGCGTTTCGCCAATCGCTGTGAGGTTGGCTGGTGACGCGGATTCGCCGGCTTCAGACAGGATTTCGCGAAGTCGTTTAGCCGCGGCTCGCACGGCATCGCGATGCGCCGATTCTGCCTTGTGCAGGTCGGCGGATTTGCCTGCCAGGACCGAGCGGTGCGCCGTGCGCAGGCGTTCCGCCGCCTCGATCACCTCATCGTAGAGGGGGCGTTCGCGCCAGTACAACTGATTGACAGCCCAGGCAGGGACAGTCGGCTTCTGCAAGGTGCGCACACGAGTGGCGTCGGCGCCTCGAACCTGTTTGGCGAGCGCGTTGCGCGCCGGCGTGAACTCCTTGAGCGGCAGCTGGTAGAGACGGGCGATCTCTTGATCGATGTTCATAGATCATCGCGGACCTGCCTTCGACTCCGTTGCTTTGCGAGTCGCTCAGGCCAGGGAAGGTCCGCCATTATGTGCTTCACTATGGCGGCCACCGGAAAACGATCGGATCGTGTCGAGCACCGCGGAACCAAGCAGCTCGATCTTTCGCGCGCCCATCCCGTAAACGGCATGCAATTGCTCGAGCGATCGTGGCTTGCGCCGAGCCAGGTCGCGCAGCGTCGCGTCGTGAAAGATCACGTAGGGCGGAACGCCGCGCGTACGCGCCAGCTGCAGTCGCATGCTCCGGAGTTGTTCGAACAGCGCGCGATCGACGCCGTCCCACGACTCGTCTTGCACACCGCGCGGCAATGTCGTGCCTTTTGCGGGACGCCGCTGACGCGACAGCGAGAGATCGGCAAAGCTGGCAGGATCCTTGAGCAGCGCCGCCCCGGATTGCGTCAACTGCAACACCGGATAAGCTTCGTCGGTTTGCTGCAGCAACCCGTGAGCAAGCAGTTGATCGATGTAGCCGCGGACTTCGTCGATCGTCGCTTCCTTGAGCAGGCCGAACGTGCTGAGCCGGTCGTGTCCGCGCGCGCGCACGCCTTCGGCGTCGCTGCCACGCAGCACGTTGGTCACATGCGCGGCTCCAAAGCGCTGCCCCACGCGCGCAACCGCCGACAGCACTTTGCGCGCAAGCGTCACCGGGTCGCCGGCAGCTTCCAGTTCTCCTAGGCAGTAATCGCACGCGCTGCATCGATCGCGATCGTAGGTCTGGCCAAAATAGCTGATGATGTGGCGATGGCGACAGCCGACGCGGGCGGCGTAGCGCTCCATGTCGCGCAGCAGGCTGCGCCGTTCTTCGCTGAGCTCGCCGTTCCGCTCCAGCATGACACGCCACTTGAGAAAATCCGTCGCCGAGTACACGAGCACGCATTCCGCTCCGAGTCCGTCGCGGCCGGCGCGTCCCGACTCCTGCTGGTAGTGCTCGAGCGACTGCGGCGCACCGGCGTGAACGACGAACCGTACGTCCGATCGGTCGATGCCCATCCCGAAGGCCACTGTAGCCACGATGATGTCGACCTCCTCGTTGAGGAAGGCATCCTGGTTGTCATGACGCCGTCGATCGTCGAGTCCGGCATGGTACGGCCGCGCGCGATAGGCCTGCTCGACGAGCCACGCCGCAAGCGCGTCGACATCTTTCCGCGAGGTGCAATAGACAATGCCGGCCTCGCCGCGATGCCGCTCGAGGACATCGAGGATCTGCCGTTTCAGGTTGGCGCGCGGCAGCACGCGGTAAACGAGGTTCGGTCGATCAAACGAGCCCACGAGCTCGAGCGCGTTGGCGAGGCCGAGCTCGGACACGATGTCACGCCGCACGCGAGCAGTGGCAGTGGCCGTGAACGCGTGGAAACTGACCGCGGGTAGGCGCTGACGAAGCTGCCGGAGCTGACGGTATTCCGGCCTGAAGTCGTGTCCCCACTGGCTGATGCAATGCGCTTCGTCGATGGCAACGAAGCTCACGCGCCTTGATGCAACGAGCGACACGAATCCTTCGCCGCCATCGCCGACGAGACGCTCGGGTGCGACGTAGAGCAGTCGATATCGCCCGTCACGAATGCCCGATACCACCGCGGCCCGCTCGCTCGATGACAGCGTGCTGTTGTAACAGGCCGCGGCAACGCCATTGGCGACGAGGGTGTCGACCTGATCCTTCATTAGCGAAATCAGCGGCGATACGACCAGCGCCAGACCATCGCGCAGCAGCGCTGGCGCCTGGAAACAAAGCGACTTGCCGCCGCCCGTCGGCAGAACGACGAGCGAATCACGCCCGTCGAGCACGGCGGCCATCGCCTCGCGTTGATGCGGGCGGAAGGAGCTATAGCCCCAGTGCTCGTCAAGGACATGCAACAGCGCTTCGGTGCAGGTCATGCGATTACGGATTGACGATGATCGTTTGCCGATGTGATTCCGAGACTCAAGACCAATCCATCAATCCGATCTTCAATCTGCAATCTCAAATCTACAATCACGGCGTCAGTATCCCCCGCTCGATGTAGATGGGGCGAACGACCGCGCGCAGCGACGGAAGGCGGGTGCCGAACCAGACACCCGTGACCAGGCACGCCAGCCCGCCGAGCGCGATTGTGATCGGCGCACCAATCCGCTCGGCAACGATGCCGGCAGCAAGGCTGCCCAGAGGCATCGTGCCGAGAAACGCCATCGTATAGAAAGCCATCACTCGGCCGCGCAGGTGCTCTTCGACCAGCGTTTGGATGAGCGTGTTCGATCCGGCGATGGCGGTCATGTACCCGGCGCCGGCGACGAGCAGCAGCGCCATCGACAGCAGCACATCGCGCGAGGCGGCAAACGCCATCAAGCTCGCCCCATAGACGACCGTCGAAACCGCGATGATCCTTCCGAGGCCGACGACGTTGGCGCGCGAGGCAAGATAAATCGCACCGCTCAGCGCGCCCAGGCCGGAGGCGGCCATCAACGTGCCGAGGGTATAGGAGGCACCGCCGAGCACGCCGCCCGCCATGACCGGCATCAGCACCGAATGCGGAATACCAAACACGCTCGTCGAAGCAATGAGCAGCAGTGCGGTACGAATGGGCGAAAACGATCGCACGTACTCGAAGCCGGCACGCAACTGACGGCCGACCGCTTCGGCAACGCTGGCCAGCTCGCGCTTGGGCACCCGCATCGCCATCAGCGAAGCGATCACCGCAACGTAGGAGACGGCGTCGAGGACGAAACACCAACCCTCGCCGACCGCCGCAATCATGCCTCCACCGACGGCCGGCCCGATGATGCGGCTGCCGTTCACCATCGATGAGTTGAGTGCGATCGCGTTCGACAGATCGGCAGGGTCGTCGATCATGGTCACGACAAACGCCTGCCGTGCCGGCGTTTCAAACGCGCTGATGACGCCCTGCGCGAGCTGCAGCGCCAGCACCTGCCACACAGTGATGACGCCCGACAACGTGAGCACCCCGAGCAAGGCCGACTGCACAAGCGATAACACCTGCGTCCATACGAGCACGCGACGCCGGTCCCAGCGGTCGACGTAGACGCCCGCGATTGGTCCCAGGAACAGCATCGCAATCTGCGAGCAAAAGCCCACGAGCCCGAGTAGAAGCGCCGAGTCGGTGAGGCGATACACCAGCCAGCTCGTTGCAAGGCGTGTGATCCAGGTGCCGATGAGCGACACGCTTTGGCCGGTGAAGAAGAGGCGATAGTTTCGATGACGAAGCGAGCGGAGCAAGCTCGGCGACGGGGGAGCGGACGACACTCTCTCGATGGTACATGATTGGTTTCGGTGCTGACCGAGACGCCCGCCGGTTTGTATTGCCCGAGCGGAGATTTTCATATCGATCCGTGGGCGCCCGTGCCGCGCGCCGTGATCACGCATGCGCACGGCGATCACGCACGTGCCGGTAGCGCAGCCTATTTGTGCGCGTCGGAATGCGCGCCGCTGCTGGCTCGTCGGCTGGGGCCGGGCACACTGATCGAACCGCAGCCGTACGGCGCGCGCATCACGCTTGACGACGCGCGTGTGAGCTTCCATCCTGCGGGCCACATTCGCGGCTCCGCCCAGGTGCGCATCGAAAGCCGCGACGGGGTGTGGGTGGTCACCGGCGATTTCAAACGAGCCGAAGATCCCACCTGCGCGCCGTTCCAACCGCTGCCGTGCAACACGTTCGTGACGGAGTCCACGTTTGGACTGCCAATCTATCGCTGGGATTCGACTGAGTCGGTGATGCGCGAGATCGTGGAATGGTGGGACACGAATCGGGTCAGCGGGCTAGCCTCGGTGCTCTTCTGTTACACCCTCGGCAAGGCACAGCGAGTGCTGGCGGAGCTCACGCGCTTCACGGATCGAACCGTGCTGGTGCACGGCATGCTCCTCCAGATGATCGATGCCTATCGTGCCGCCGGGGTGGCGATGGTCGAGACTGCCGCGCTGATCGATCGACCGCGCGGGTCATCGTGCGCCGGCGAACTCGTGCTTGCGCCGCTCTCCGCGCGCGGGACGCCGTGGATGCGCCGGCTCGGAGAGCTCTCCGACGGCTTCGCGTCGGGACTGATGCGCGTGCGCGGCGTGCGGCGGCAGCGCGGCTTCGATCGCGGCTTCGTCCTGTCTGACCACGCCGACTGGCCGGCCCTTCTGCAGACGATCGAGGAAACCGGCGCAGCGCGCGTGCTGGCAACGCATGGCTATGCGGAGCCACTCGCACGCTATCTGAGGTTCCGCGGCCTGGAGTCGGGCGTCATCCGAACAGCGTGGGAGGGCGAGGCCGGCGCCGAGGACGCATGATTCTGTTTGCCCGCCTGTTCGAACGGATCGATCGAACGACATCGACGAACGCGAAAGTCGATGCCATGGCCGAGTACTTCATCACGGCGCCTCCGGCAGACGCCGCGTGGGCTGTGTTTTTCCTGACCGGCCGGCGTCTCAAGCGGTTGCTGTCCGGACCCGCAATGCGCGATTGGACGCTCGCGGCAACAGGCTTCGAGGGCTGGATGCTGGAAGAGTGTTATGCGGTGGTCGGCGACGGCGCAGAAACAGCGGCGCTCATGCTTGACCACGCGTTGCTCGGCCGGCCTCAAGGCCGGCCGCCGCAGGTGACGCTGAGCGAATGGGTCGAACAGCGCATCTTGCCGCTCAAGCAACTCGATCCAGCGGCGCAGCAGTCGCAAGTCACGGAGTGGCTGTTGTCGCTCGATCGCTGGCCGCGCTTCATCCTGCTCAAGCTGCTCACCGGCGAACTGCGACTCGGCGTCTCGCAGACGCTCGTCGTCCGCGCGCTGGCGCAAGCCGCGGATCTCCCCGCGACGGCCATTGCCGCGAGGCTCATGGGCGACTGGCGAGCTAGCGCAGACTGGTTTGCCTCACTCATCGCGCACGGGGAAACGGCAGAGGATCGATCGCGTCCCTACCCCTTCTATCTTGCGTCTCCGCTCGAAGAGGACATCACGACGCTCGGATCGCCATCGGATTGGCTGATCGAATGGAAGTGGGACGGGATCCGCGCGCAGCTCGTCAAACGCGCCGGCGGCGTGCACCTGTGGTCGCGCGGCGAAGAGCTAATCACGCATCGCTTTCCCGAAATCACCGCCGCAGCCACCCGCTTGGCGGAAGGTACGGTGCTCGACGGCGAGATGCTCGCGTTCAGCGGCGATCGACCGTTGCCCTTCTCGGCGCTGCAGCAGCGCATCGGCCGGCAGAAGCTGGTCGCGCAAATGGTCCATGCCGTACCTGTCGTGTTCATGACCTACGACATCCTCGAGTCCGGGGGACGCGACGTGCGCGACGCGCCCTTATTTGAACGACGGGAGATGCTCGAGCGTCTGCTCGCCGGCACGTCGATGCTGCGCCTCTCTCCCCGGGTGAGCGTTGCCAGTTGGGGCGAACTCGCTGCGCTGCGATCGCAATCACGCGCACGCGGCGTTGAAGGGTTCATGGTAAAGCGTCTCGACTCGCATTATGGCGTCGGACGCAAACGCGGCAACTGGTGGAAGTGGAAGATCGACCCGTACACGATCGACGCCGTCCTAATCTACGCACAACCCGGAAGCGGCAAGCGCGCGAGCCTGCTCACCGACTACACGTTCGGCGTCTGGGATAACGGCGAGCTCGTGCCCATCGCCAAGGCGTACTCCGGACTCTCCAACGAGGAGATCTCGGAGCTCGACAGGTGGATCCGCCGGCATACGCGCGAGCGATTTGGACCCGTTCGTCATGTCGAACCGGTGCACGTCTTCGAGCTCGGCTTCGAAGCAATTGCCGCTTCGTCGCGGCACAAGGCGGGCGTCGCGGTGCGCTTTCCGCGAATGCTGCGGTGGCGAAAGGACAAGCCGGCGCAGGAAGCCGATACGCTCGAGGCCGTCAGGGGCCTCTTGGGCCCAAGAATCGCTAAAAATGACCAGACGCGTGATAAATATTGAAATAGTCAATTTATGGATTGACTTAATTAACATGCCGTGCGATAACCGCGAGCGATGGCAGCACAGGATTGGCAGACACTGACCTCCCTGACCGGCGGCAAGCCCTTTACCGTCGAACGCGTGCGGCTTAACGGACCCAACGTCGCGATCGAGGGCAGCTTCGAGGTTCCCGCGTTGGCGCAGCTTCCGCCGGAAGATCAGATCTTCGTCGCGGCGTTTGTGCGCTGTCACGGCTCCATCAAGCAGATGGAGAAGTTCTTTGGCGTCAGCTACCCAACCATCAAAAACCGGCTGAATCGCATCGGCGCGCTGCTGCCCTTCGCGGACATTGCGCCGGGAGACGAACCCGACCGGCCGACGATGAGTGATTGGCTCACCAGGCTCGAGCGCGGCGAGATGAGCGCGAAGGATGTTCTTCGTCAACTGCAGCAACCGAAAGAGAGTGAAACATGAGCGATGAAACCCGCCGCATCCTCGAGCTGCTCGCGCAAGGCAAGGTGACGATTGATGAAGCCGACCAGCTGTTGCGCGCGATCGGCCAGCAACCCTCGAGTGACGCGAAGACGCACACCAGCGAACGCGCCAAGCCGCGTTACGTTCGGATTGCCGTGCACAAGCCGGCGAAGGACGGCGGCAAGGGCAAGGATGTCAACATCCGGGTGCCGATTGCGGTGGTCAGGAGCGGAATGAAGCTGGGCGCGATGATTCCGGAACTTGCCAATGAGCGCGTGGCCGAGCGGCTGCGCGAACGCGGCCTCGATATCAATTTTTCACGGCTGGATTCGGCGGCACTCGAAGCGGTTCTTCAGGAGCTTGGCGACTCCGACATCGAGGTCGATGCAGGAAAGGCGCAGGTGAGAATCAGCTGCGAATAACAGCCCGGTGCCGGCGGGTGCGAGAGGTGCGGAAGGTGCCTAGATTGGGTGCCGTGCACAGCTGCGGTCGGTGCGACCGGTGTAGTGCGAGGGATGCACTTGTCCATCGCACCTCTCGCGCAGCACCTCTCGCACCCACCGCACCAGCCGCAACCTGATTATGCGCAGCCCGACGTCGTTCCGCAGTTCGTGCACTTGTAGCACGCGCCGCTTCTCACCATGATCGACCCGCACGTCGAGCACGGTGGCGCGTCTTCCTGATTCTGCATCGCCGCAAACGACGACTTCTTCTGTTGCGGCATGCTTGTGAGCTGCGACGCGGGCGAGGGAATGACGGCCTTGCGAATCTCCGTTTGGCCGTTCCCGTGCGCACCTTCAGATACTTCCTCGCGGTTGTTCACACCGGCGTTGTACTGTGCCTCGGCCGAGAGGAATTTCGAGGCCATCCACCGGAAGATGTAATCGACGATCGATTTGGCGAAGCGCACGTCGGGGTTCTTGGTCATCCCCGACGGCTCGAAGCGCACGTGGCTGAATTTGTCCACCAGCGCCTGCAGTGGCACGCCGTACTGCAGCGCGTAGCTGATTGCCTGTGCAAAGGCATCGGCAAACCCCGAAATCGTGGAGCCTTCCTTCGCCATCACGAGGAAGATCTCGCCCGGCTGGCCGTCTTCGAAGAGGCCGACGGTGATGTAGCCCTCGTGTCCGGCGATGTCGAACTTGTGCGTGAGCGCCTGACGTTCGTCGGGCAGCTTGCGGCGCACGGGCGTTTGCTGAGTAACAGCCGCCGCGACCACTTCCGCGACCGCGGCACGGCCAGCCTGAAGGCCGGCCTCCACAGGGGACGACTTCGAGGTGTTGAGCGGCTGCGTGCGCTTCGAACCGTCGCGATAAATCGAAATCGCCTTGGCGCCGAGACGCCACGATTCGAGATAGGCCAGCTCGATCTCCTCGACGGTCGCGTCTTTCGGCACGTTGACGGTCTTGCTGATCGCGCCCGAGATGAACGGCTGCGTCGCGCCCATCATCTTGATGTGGCCCATGTAGTGAATCGAGCGTTCGCCGTTGGCGGCCTTGAAGGCGCAATCGAATACCGGCAGGTCGCGCTCGAGCAGATGCGGCGCGCTTTCGATGGTTTCCTTCTCGTCGATGTATTGGATGATGTCCGCTATCTGCCCCTGCGTGTAGCCGAGGCGGCGCAACGCCATCGGCACGGTGTTGTTGACGATCTTCATCATCCCGCCGCCAACCAGCTTCTTGTACTTGACGAGCGCGATGTCCGGCTCGACGCCGGTGGTGTCGCAGTCCATCATGAAGCCGATCGTGCCGGTCGGTGCCAGCACCGTGGCCTGCGCGTTGCGATATCCGAAATCCTCGCCGAGCTCCACCGCGTCGTCCCACGCCTGCCTGGCGGCGCTGTAGAGATCCGACGGCACGTTCTTTTGATTGATGCCTTTCATGGCGTCGCGATGCTTACGCATGACGCGCAGGAAGGGTTCGCGATTCTTGCCGTAACTGGCAAACGGGCCGCCGTGATCGCGCGCGATCCGCGCCGACTGCGCGTAGGCTTCGCCCGTCATCAGGGCGGTGATCGCCGCCGCGTAATCCCGGCCGGCGTCGCTGTCGTACGGCAACCCGCGCGACATCAGCAGGGCTCCGAGATTGGCATAACCGAGACCGAGCGGCCGATAGGCGTGGCTGTTCTTCTCGATCGCTTTCGTCGGATAACTCGAGTTGTCGACGAGAATCTCCTGCGCGGTAATCAGCGTGCGGCACGCGGCTCTGAACGAGTCGGCGTCGAACTCACCGTCTTCGCGCAGAAACTTCATCAGGTTCAGCGACGCCAGATTGCACGCGGAATCGTCGAGGAACATGTACTCGGAGCACGGATTGCTGGCGTTGATGCGCGCGGTGTTCGGGCACGTATGCCACTCGTTGACCGTGGTGTCGAACTGCATGCCGGGATCGCCGCATACCCAGGTGCCTTCCGCAATCAACCGCATCAGGTCGCGCGCTCGATAGGTGTCCATCACCTCGCCGGTGGTGACGCCACGCGTCTGCCACAAGCCATCGTCCACGATCGCGCGCATGAACTCGTCGCTGGCGCGCACCGAGTTGTTTGAGTTCTGGAAAAACACGGAGGAATACGCCGTGCCCGTGAACGAGCCGTCGTAGCCGGCGTCGATCAACGCCCACGCCTTCTTTTCCTCCCCCACCTTGCAGTTGATGAACTCCACGATGTCCGGGTGCTCGGCATTGAGGATCACCATCTTGGCGGCGCGGCGGGTCTTGCCGCCCGACTTGATGACGCCGGCAAACGCGTCGAATCCCTTCATGAACGACACGGGACCGGACGCCGTGCCACCGCCGGCGAGCAGCTCCTTCGACGAACGGATCGCAGAAAGGTTGCTGCCGGTGCCGGATCCAAACTTGAACAGCATGCCTTCCGTTTTCGCGAGCGTGAGGATCGACTCCATCGTGTCGTCAACGGAGTTGATGAAGCAGGCCGAGCACTGCGGCGCCTTTTCAAAGCCGCAGTTGAACCACACCGGGCTGTTGAACGCGGCTTTCTGCTCGACGAGCAGATGCTTCAAATCGGCGCTGAACGCGCCCAGCGCTTCGTCCGACGCAAAGTAATGCTGCTGGCGCGCCCACTCGGTAATCGTGTCGACGACGCGGCCGATCAACTGCTTGACCGAACGCTCGCGATCCGGAGATCCGACGTGGCCGCGGAAATACTTCGAGACAACGATGTTGGTGGCCTGCTGCGACCACGGCTTGGGCATCTCGACCTGACGTTGCTCGAAGACGACGCCGCCCTTCTCGCTGCCGATGACCGCATCGCGAAGCTCCCATTCGACCTGGTCGAACGGATCGACGCCAGCAGTTGAGAAACAGCGAGGAAACTCGAGACCGGGAGCCGTGGCGGGCGCGCGCCGCGCGGGTTGCGAGCTTTCGCCTTCGCCCGAGCTCGCGGAAGACACTTCGCCCGGGGCCAGTGTCGTCCCCAGCTTGTCGAGGGTCGAAGCTACCGCTTGTCCACCCGGTGCGGCCGCCATCTTGTGAGCAGCGCCATCCTGCATGCGTCCTCCGTACAGTGCGACACCCCTCCCCTGCGGGGCGCTCGCCCTATCCATTTCACTTGGCTCGTAAATTGGTGTTAATGCGCGCTTTGTAGTTCGGGTCGAAATATCGCAGTCTGTTCGGCGTCATGGTCCGGCAGCTCGCGTGCTGGGTATCGCTCACATCCAAGACCGTTCTACGCGCGACGGTCAAATTACGCCCGTGTGAATCAGTTGTCAAGCACTGAAAACACTACATCTTGTGTCTCTATTTTAGGGCGGACGCTAGATATCGCGAAAGCTCAGCAATGGCAGTTATTCGCCTTATTTTCGCCTGATAAGTGTGGAGTTTGCAAGTGCGCACGGCCCGTGGCGATGCTCGCAACGGTGAGCAGCGCCGGCGAGTCGCAGGAATCGCCGGCGGCCGGCTGCGATTTGTGCGTTGAATTGGAAGAAATATGGCGGCGGAAGGCGCCGCAACCTGCGAACCTGCATCCGCGCAGGGGCGCGCTAGAGGCGGAACATGTTCACCTGACCAGCACTGAAGCCATCGTCGCCGCTTTATCCGCGAACTTCCCAGCGAATACCAGGTTGCCGCCGCGCAGCGCCAATTCGGCCTGTTCGATGAAGCGCTTGGTGGTGTCGTACTGCGCCTTGCCGTCCTGATTGAGCGCGCCGTAATTCACGCGATTCAGATCGCGCGCGGCACGACCCAGGAGATCGCGAATCGACGCTTCCGTGGCCGAGCGATTTCCAGGCGGTACGAGGGTCAATGCCGGGGGCTGCGTTGGCGGACGTTCCGGTTCGCTGCGCGCAACTTCCGGCTTCGCAGGCTCCGGCGGCTTTGGCGCGGGCGGCTTCGGCACCGGGCGCGCGGCTGGAGTGTCTGCCGCAACTTCCGCTGTCGCTCCGGCCGGCGGCGGCGCAGCTTCTTCGGCATACGCTTCGACAACACGCGGCGGCGGAGACGGGGGCGAGAGCTCAGGCAGCGGCGGCTCGACACGCGCGTAAGTCTTCGCGCACCCGGCGCACGCCAGAGCCAGCACAACGACTGTCGGGAGGAGTCGTGAGGGGAACACTGTGTCGATTCTACAAGTTCTCTACTTTGCGCAAGTCAGTAAGTGTCGAGCTCTTCGGTGGGGCCGCCGACACCTCACCCCGCGCTTGCGGCATCTTGATGATAAACGTCGTGCCCACCCCGGGTGTCGATTCGACGTCGATATCGCCGTTGTGGAGTTGAATGGTGCGATACACCAGCGAGAGTCCGATCCCGGTGCCCGTTGGTTTCGTCGTGTAATACAGATCGAAAATCCTCGCCAGGTTCTCGGGAGAGATGCCGACGCCAGTATCTGCGACCCGGATCTCGACACGCCCATCGCGGGTGGCGGCGCACGACACGTCAAGCCGGCCGCCATTCGGCATGGCCTGAATCGCGTTCTTGGCGAGATTGACGAGCGCTTGCCGCAGAATTGACTCGTCCGCCTCGATGGCCGGCACGTCCGGCGGGCAGGTGTGGTGGAGCGTTACACGCGTGGCCGCGGCCTCGGGTTCGATCATTTTCAGCACGTCGCTGGTGAGCTCAGCGGGCGATGTCGCGTGCAACATCAGCTCCTCGGGACGGGCAAACTTCAAGAAGCCCTGCACCACATCGTCGAGACGACGGATTTCGCTCGCGATGATGTCCACATGCTCCGTCGATGCGACGGGGCCGGCGCCGTTCGAGAGCTTTTCTTTCAGCAACTCGAGATGAATGGTCATCGCGTTGAGCGGGTTTTTCACTTCGTGCGCCACGCCGGCCGTGAGCCGGCCGAGCGACGCGACCCGCCGTGAGAGCTCGAGGAGTTGCGATCGTGGCGCACCGGCCGGAAGCGTGGCCCGAAGCTGTTTGCTGACGCTCGCAAAGACGTCGCCGAGATCCTTGAATTCGTCGCCTTTCAGGTCGAGCGTCGCGCCAAGATCGCCCTGTCCGAGACGCGACAACCCGCTGCGAATGACATGAATCGGCCGCAGCACGATGTTGGACAGAAGGAAGGCCACAATCAAGGCGCCGACCAGAGCGATCGCGGCCGTGAGCACCGCTGGCCCGAGCCAGTTGTCCAGCTCATCGCGGACCAGGAGCGGCGAGAGTCCGATACGAATTTCCGCAAAGGGCACGTCGTCCAGGAGCATCGGTTGCCGCCATTCGAGCGTGCGATCGCTCTCGTAAACCGTGCGTAACTGCGTGAAGCGGCTCTCCTGGATCAGGGCGCTGAGATCGTCCGCATCCGGCAGCCGCTCGCCAATACGCGCACGATCGTTGTGGGCGATGACGATTCCGGTGGTGTCGACAATCGCCGCGTAGGTTGTGTTCTTGGGATAAATCGCGGATTCCAGCGTCGCCTGCACCCCTGCATCGCGCCGGAGCTCGTCGTACGCCGATTCCTTCGACGTGACGATCTCGCTGGCACGGTGATAAATCGTGTTGGCCAGCACTTCGGCGCGTTCCTGACTCTGTTCCAACAGTACGCGCGCGAGCGAGGTCAACTGCAGGAGGCTGAGGACCACCACCACCAGTGCAACGATCGACGTGACGCCGAGGACCTGTTTCTGCTTGATGGAAAGCATGACCGTGCAAAGTTCAAAGTTCAAAGTTCAAAGTTCAAAGTTAGCCACTGTCAACTTTCCAACTTTCGACTCACTTTGAACTTTGAACTTTGAACTTGTAACTTGTAACTTGTAACTTCTACGTCGTTTCTTTCATTCGATTCAGCTTGTTGTGCAGCGTTTTTAAACTGATCCCGAGCATCTCAGCCGCGCGCGTTTTATTGCCGCCCGCGGCTTCGAGCGTCGCCATGATCAATCGCCGCTCGGCCTCATCAACCGTCATGCCCGGTGCAATCGTGACGCCTGCGGGCGACGCGCTCTCCGGTGGTTTTGACGGCGCGCCGAAACGCGGCAGATGCTGCGCTTCCACCAACTCGCCGCGCGCCAGAATCGTCGCCCGCTCCATCACGTTGCGGAGTTCGCGCACGTTGCCGGGCCAGTCATACACCTGCAACATCCGCATCGCGTCGGGCGTGACGCCGCGAATCTGCCGCCGGTCGCGCGCGTTGAACTCATCGATGAACGCCTGAACGAGCAGCGGCAGATCTTCTTTCCGATCGCGAAGCGGCGGCAACTCAATCGCAAACACGTTGAGGCGGTAGTACAGGTCGTCGCGCAGCCTGCCTTCGCGGATCGCGTCGGTCGGATTGACGTTTGTGGCCGCAATCACGCGCACATCGACTTCCTGCTCGACGCGTCCGCCCAGGCGTCTGAACTTGCGTTCCTGCAGGACGCGCAGCAGCTTGACCTGCGTGACAGCCTGCATTTCGGCGATCTCGTCGAGGAAGAGCGTACCGCTGTCCGCGAGCTCGAAACAGCCGGCACGGCGATCGATGGCGCCGGTAAAAGCGCCACGCTCGTGACCGAAAATCTCGCTCTCGAGCAGGGTCTCGGGAATCGCGGCGCAGTTGATCGCGACAAACGGCGACTGCGCGCGCGGGCTGAGCTGGTGAATGGTCTGCGCGATCAGCTCTTTGCCCGTGCCTGACTCGCCGATGATCAACACCGAAGCGGGAGTCGGCGACGCCTGCTCGATGACCTGATAGATACGCCGCATGCTCGGACTGTTGCCGACGATGCGGCCGAACGTGCCCTTCTCGCGCAGCTGACGGCGCAGCGCCTCGTTCTCGCGCTTTTGCGCGTTCATCTCCGCAATCCGCTGCAACAGCAGTTTCAGCTTCTGAGGATCGACCGGCTTGGTGAGGTAATCCTCGGCGCCGTCTTTGACCGCTTCGACCGCGCTTTCGACCGATCCCTGAGCGGTCAGCAACACGACCTTCACATCCTCGTCCTTGAGCGCTTTCAGCAACTGCAGGCCCGTTATGCGCGGCATGAACAGGTCCGTGATGACGATCGCGGGACGGAAGGAAGTGACCAGCTTGAGCGCTTCTTCGCCATCAGCCGCAGCCTCGGTCGCAAAACCCCACGTTCGTACGAGTTCCGCGAGCCCTCTGCGCGTTGGCGCATCGTCTTCCACGATCAACACGCGTTCCGGTGCGCTCTTTGGCGACTCAGCCACGATTTCTACTGTACCATCGCTCGCGGTGCTGCCCGATCACGAGGACGTCCCAGAACTGCCTGGAATTCCGCAGTCGATGGAGGTTCCTGCTGCCCTACTCGACGAAACGGCCGCCTTACGGCGCAGGATTCCGCCCCTCCGCGCCGCATTCGAGGTGCTGCTCTGCTCCGACTATCCGACGCAGATAGCGATTGCCGCCGTGCTCGATGAACTGGGAATAAGCGCGGTGGACGCAGCCGGGCGCCTTTCCGCGCGATTCGTGTACCTGGTTTCCACGATTGACACCGTGGTTCTCCTGACACTGATTTGGGCGCTCCTGCGCGCGAGCGGCGACCGGCCGCGCGAGGTGTTTCTGCAGCGTGGCCAACCGCGTCGTGAGTTCGCCGTGGGTCTCATGCTCGTCCCGGTTGCCTTTGGCGTCGTGATCGTGCTGCAGCTCGGGATCTACCTCGTGGCGCCGTTTCTGCGCAACGTGCCGCAGAATCCTTTTCAGTCGCTGCTCGGTTCGCCGCTGCTGATCGCGGCATTCGTCCTGCTGGTGCTGATTGCCGGCGGCGTTCGTGAGGAAATCCAGCGCGCGTTCCTCTTGCGGCGTTTCGAGCAGAGCCTCGGTGGACCAATCGTGGGACTCGTCGTCACCAGTCTCGCGTTCGGTTTCGGTCACACGCTACAGGGATGGGATGCCGCCGTCGTGACCGGACTGCTCGGAGCGCTGTGGGGCCTCACCTATCTGCGCCGCCGCAACGTCATTCCGACGATTGTGAGCCACGCGTTGTTCAACGTGGGCGAGATCGTGATGGCGTTTTGGGCAGTGCCCGGCAGCGCCTAGTTTTTCAATAGTTCAATCACCGGAGTTCGCCGCCGCAGGTCCGCGATCCAGTCGGCAACGAGTTCGGCACGCCGCTCAGCTGATTCTGCCGCCGCGAAGCGCTGCTCGATATAGGAGGCGATGCGGAGATCGTCCCGCACCCAGGCCGCGACGGCGTTCTCGCTTACAGCGAGAGCGGCTAACGTCGCGCGGTAACGATCGGGCGAGTCGAAGCGATCGACAATCCGCTGCACATGCGCTGCGATGTTGGCCTCCGATGGTTCGGACGCAGCGTAACGCTGCACCTCGCGCAGCATCAGCACGCGATCGATCAAGCGTTTGGTTGTGGCGGCCACAGGATCGCCGGACTGCACGCCCTCCACAAGGCCGAGCGCAATCGCCGCGCGAACGTCACTGAGCGTGATCACTTGCCCGCCGACAATGGCGAGCGTGCGGTCGATCAACTCTCCCTGCGGCGCGTCGGCCGCGAGCCTGACGAGCGTCAACGCCAGGACAACGGCCCACACTGCGCGCGCCACGATTAGAACGCCTGTCCGAGTGAGATGTGAAGGACCGATCCGCGCTCGCGTGTGCCGTTGGGAAGGTCGTGCCGGTCGAGGTTGAAACCGAGATCGATGCGAAGCGGTCCGAGCGGCGATCGATAGCGCAACCCGAATCCGGCCGCCGGCCGTAGTTCGGTGAAACTCAAATCGGTCGCGCGTCTGAACACATTGCCTGCGTCGAGAAAGGCGACGGCGCCCAGGCTCTTCCAATACGGCGCGCGCAGCTCCACGTTGAACACGGCGAGGCCGTTGCCTCCAGTCGGGAATCCTTGATCGTTCAGCGTATCCTCGGTACCGAGTTGATCGAGCACAAAGCCGCGCACGGTGTTGTCGCCGCCGGCAAAGAAGCGTTCGCTCGCAGGCAGATCCTGCACAACGTCGACAATGACTTCTCCATCCGGCCCCAAGACAGGCTGTCCGTTGCTGTCGCGCCGCTCGACCGTCCGCTCGAAGCCAACCGCCAGCCCAATGCGCGCGGCAGCTGCCACCACCATGCGCCCTGCGCCAGGGAGACGTCGATAAACGAATCCCTGCACAAACGTGCGAGCGAAGCCTACTTCGGATCCGATAAAGCGTGGGGCGATGGTCCCATCGATACCGAAGACGGTGCCGCGCTCAGGATCAAGCACGTCGTTGCGCGAATCGCGAAGGATGGATCCAGTGAGCGTTGACAGTCGCACCTGAGGGAAGAGGCGGTCGACGAGCAGGCGGTCCTCCGGCCGGATCTTCTCGTCGAAGAGCTTGGTGTAATCGAAGGCGTAGCGCCCGCTCACGCCCAACCAAGTGCCGAATCGCCGCGCGTACTCAGCGCGGCCGCCGCGGCGATTGAAATTGAAGCTCGCACGCACTGCTTGTTCGAAGAACCCCGTCAGCTGCGCCTCGCCTGGTCGGTTGAACGGCCGTGGTTCGCGATACGTGCCGACGACGCGGTATTCGTTGAAGCCGTAGCCGCCCTGATCGGTGGGGTCGGTCGAATCAATCGCCGGATCGCGCGGGCGAAAACTGACGCGGGAAAACAGACTCACTGAGCGGTTCTTGCCCCACAGGTTGCGGCGCGTCACTTCGAAGAAGCCGCGCGGCGCAACTTCGAATTGCGCTTCGGCGCGTCCCTGGTCATCGGGGCGAAGACGACGCACTGCCTCGATGCCGCCACCTTCGGAGATGCTCGTTGAAGGCGCTTCTTCCACTTCGATCAGCACGTCATGTCTGGCGCGCGCGCCATGCGGCAGCTCGATGACGCGAACCCGACGGAATAGTCCTAATGCGGCCAGACGCCGCTGACTTTCAACCAACGCGTCCTGTCCCAGCGGCTTGCCGGGTTCGAGTGCGCTCTCTCGGCGGATCAGCTCATCGCTCGTTCGCTCGTTGCCGGTCACCAGCACGTGATCGATGGTCGTCTGCACGCCCTCGTGTATCACCCAGCGAACGTCGACGCGACGGCCGTCCTCCCGCGGCGTCGATTCCGGCACAACACGCACTTCCTGAAATCCTTCGCCGCGGTACGCTCGTTCGATCGAGGCGCGGTCTGCGTCGAGCTGCGGACGATAGAAAGGCTTTCCGCTCGATAGCGCCAGGAGCTGCGTGATGCGCGACTCTGGCAGCGCGTTGGCGCCCTGCACGGATACAGTACCGACCGTCGTTTGCGGCCCCTCAACGATGAGGAATCGCACAGCCACCGGCGTCGGTCCCCCGGCAGTCGTCTCGGCCGAGGCCTGCAGCGTGATTTCCGGTTTAACGGTGGCCCGCGCAAAGCCGCGAACCTGGTAGAGCTCGGTCATGGCCGACGCAACCGTTGCAATTCGCGTATCGACGAACGGCTCGCCAGCCTGCAACTTCATGAGCGGCGCCAACTCGGCGGATGTCAACGCGCTATTGCCGACGAGACGCACGGAGGCGAGCGTGTGCATGGGTCCGCGCGCCACCGTGAACGTGAGCATCATGTCGTCGCCGCGCTGCTCGCGGACGTAACGCGCCTGTGCCGATTGATACCCCTGTTGCCGCAGGAATCCCTCGATATTGCGCGACGCATCCTCGAGGAGGTCGAGATCGACGCTGCGCTCCTCGCGAATCGGCACGAGCGTGTCGCGCCGGTTCTCGGGCAGCGGATCGCCGGCAAACACGACGCGCACGCGCGGACCCGGATCCACGTCGATCGTCAGGTTGGCCGTTTGATTGTCTTCCGAAAACCGCACCGAGGAATCGGCGCGCGCTTCGTAGTAGCCAAGACGGCGCAGCTCGTCGGCGTAGCCGTCGATGCGGATCCGAATGGCGGGGCCGTCGTAGGGCCGACCGGTTTCCAGCCGAAGGCGCGTAATCAACGTCCCGGGCGAGATCGGCGGTGTTCCCGTCACGCTGACGCTGCCGAGGCGCGCACGCGTGCCGGCGTCGATCGTGAGCACCACCTGCACGTTTTCGGGCGCATCGCCGGGAACCAGGCGCGACTCGATGCGCGCGGCCCGAAAGCCGCGCTCGGCGTAATACGCGCGCAGCGTTTCGATCATCTCGGGCACGCGCGCCGGAGACGGCCGCGGTCCAAGCCGCTCGCTGATCTCGGCGCGGAGAGCCCCGGCGTCGAGCTGTAGGGCTCCCGAAAACGACACTCGATCGATGCGCTGCACCGGCGCCAGCACCCACCGCAGCGCGACCGCGCCTGCGCGCGTCGTCGAGGCCTCGGCATAGACGCGTACGTCTTCGAATCGACCGAGGCCGATGAGGTGATCGATGGTTTCGCGAACAGCTTCGAGGCGCAGGGGCTCGCCGACGCGCGTTTCGATCAGCTGGAGGACCGCGGGTTCCTCCAGCGGTTCACCTCCCAACTCGACGCGCACATCGGCGAGCGGTTTGCCAACGAAGTCCGCCACGTCGGCGTGCACCAGGGTGGAGAACGGGGATATCAGAAGCAGCAGCGAGAGCAGGGGGCCAGGCAGGATGGCAGGACGGAAACGGCCTCGCCGATCTGCCCGACGTCTTTTTGCGCCCCACATCAGAACGTATGCCTCTTGCGGAACTCGAGCGCATAGGTGCGATCCTCGTTCTGGGACAGCACCCACGCGAGGCGGTCGCTTTGATCGAATTCCAGCAAGATGATTTCGTCGCGCGTCGAGGATGACAGGCTGCGCGCGTAAGTGAGATAGACGCGATCCGAAATGCGCTTGCCGATCGTCACGCGCGCGGCGGGATTGACGTTGAGACGCGACGATGTCTGATACGGATCGACGAGGAGCGGCGTGATCTGGAACGTATCGACCCTGAACGTCTGCTCTACCACCTTGCCGACTTCATCGGACAAGGCACCCGTCAGGGCGCGGGTCGCACGCGCCTGCAACAAATCCTGCTCCCGCTGATTCGGTTGACGCAGCGACGCCAGCTCGATATCGCCGCTCGGCGGCGTGTCGCTGAAGAGCAGCGTCAGGATGTCGATCGGCGCCAGCGGCGGATCGGAGGAAAACTCCGGCTGCAGCCGCTCGGTCGTTCCCGCCAGGCGCAGGGTGACGCGATAGGTCTGCCCCGGCACGCGCACGCGTGTCTCCGCCTCGACATCGAAGAACGGCTGAATCTGATTGGGATTGGTGAAGTCGAGGCTGCCTCGGGTGACGAGATACCGCCGTCCTTCGAACTGAACTTCGCCGCGCTCGATCTCCGTCCGGCCGAACACGAGCGGCCGATCGAACGTGCCCCGCAAGTTCAGGTCTGCGTTTGCGACGATCCGCGCCTGATCGTTTTCAATCCGCAACGTAGAAGGCGCGATGATCCGGACGTCAAATCGCAATGCCGGCGTGTCGGACCGTGCGCCGGAGACGGACGGCGGCCCGGTGTCATCCGAGCCGGACAGTCCAAACATGTTGGCGCCGGTTTGAAATCCGCGCGTCCAACTCGCGCTTTTCACGGCGACCGTTCCGCTCAACACTGGATCGGACACGGGACCTTGCAGTGCGAGCGTCGCATCGATAAGGGAGCGCATGCCTTCGGGAAAGCGCAAGCGCATGTCCTGCCCCGTCGCCGTCGCGTCGAACTCGCTCAATTGATAGCCGCTCAGGCCCACGCGGCCCGCAAACTTGACGGCACCGCCGCCAAGCTTCCCGTTCAACCCATCGAGCCGGATGCCCGACGCGTTGAACGTCACGATGCCGTTGAGCTCCTCGAGTGCGTGCGGGAAAGAGAAGTGGCGCAGCCGGCCTTGCGTCACCAGCGCCTGCCCGGAGACCACTGGTTGGCTGACGGTTCCGCCAATCAGCGCCGAAACATCGGCGCGGCCCGAACTGCGAAGGTCGGGAATAAACCCTTGAAGCGCCGCAAGATTGGCAGCGCCATCGGCCTGCACCGAGAGGGTCTGTCGATCCAGATCGACATTGCCCTTCAAATTGAGCGCCGTGTCCTCACCAACCATGTGAAGCGTCTCGACGTCGAGGTTGCGTCCGTGGACCGACACCGCGATCGGACCTTGGTTCCGCAAGCGATAGTCGAGCAATCTCAAGTCGAGCTGTTCGACGGTGGTGTCGATGCGGAGCGCTTCGCGGTTGGACAGCTGGCCGACGACACGGACGGTTCCGCTTGCGGTAGCGATCGTGTATGGAGAGAGCGTCGGTTGAAACGCACGCACGTACGGATCGATCGACGTCTCGGTCACGCGGAACGACATCTCCGCGTCCCCTGTCTCGTCGAGAATCAATCGTCCCGTGCCAGAGAGCGCCAGCCGCGGCGATGCGGCCTCGAGCTCGTACGTCAGCACCGTATCGCGCACCGACAAGCGGCCGGTCACCTGACCGATGCCCTCTTCCCCAAAAAACAAATCGTGCACGCCGACACGCACGTCGTACCGCGGCTCTGCGAACGTGGCGTTGCCGTTCGCGGAGAACTCGACGAACCCGTTGAACGTCGGCAGGTCCGGAACGGCCGCGAAGTTCAGCGTCTCAACCGCGAGCCCGCGGCCGTCGACGTTGAAGGAATACGTGCCGTTCCACCCGACAAAGGCTGCGCCGGCGATGGCGCCGCCACCCTTTTGAATTTCGATCGGCGTCAAGCGCACGCCGTTGCCTTCGAACCGCACGTCCGCGCTCGCGGTCGAAAACGGCTCGCCGTACGCCGTCCCCGCGTCTATCGACATCTGTCCGGCACCAAACGGGCGTGTGTAGGGGCCGTAAACGTGGAAGTCGCCTGAGAGAATGCCGCTAACCGGGTAGTCTTCGATGTCGAAGGCGTTGAGAAGGTCGGTCACCGGACGGCGATCGAGCTTGATACGCGCGTTGATCTCCTCGCCGCGATCACGGCGGGGATAGCCAAGCGAGAACAGGCCGGCAACGTCCATACGCGAGGCGTCGCGCGTCACGACCGCACGCGTAACGTTCGCATACGAGTTCTCGATGACGACATCGCCATCGACGTCGCCCCATGTCACGTCGAAGGCATGAATCTCACGCCCGTTCAAATGCCCTTCGACCCGCGGACTGCGGAACGGGCCGGTCAGCACGCCGTCGAATTCGCCAATACCGTCGAACGGCTGCGCGCGCGTCGGCGAGCCAAACGCGGTCATCAGGCCCGCGAGTAGTCGATCGCTCTCCTGCCAGTTGGCGCTCGTCACGTGAAACGGAATGCGCGAACTCTCGCCGCTCCACGTGGTTTCGCCGCTGAAGCTCACAAACGTGTCGTCGGTCGCGACTTCGCCCGACATCAAACGGACGGTGGGCCCATCGTAGGCGTAGCTGAGCGCCCCCGCCAGCGGCACCGCGCCCATCGGCGTGTGGTTGCTGAACGGGCCGAAGTAGGAGGCGCGCTCCGCGGCCGCGCGCAGTCTCGCTTCGTTGAGATCGCGATCCATCGGCGTCACACCGGGCGGAGGCGTGACGAAGATCGATCCGTTGCCGGTGCGTTCATTGAAACGCCCGAGCGGCCAATCGAGCAGATTGCGGCCCGATGCGCGTCCCGCAAGACGTACCCCGCGCAGCTGCTGAAAGTTGCTGAACGCCTCCAGATCGATGTTGTCGTACGTGACGTCGAAGCGCCCGTGTGCCTGCTCGTCGCGATTGCCGAGTGGCGCCATCAGGTACTTGAATTCGGTCCTGCCGCCGAAAAATCCGGACGTGGCACGGGTGACTTCAAAGCGCTCCGGCACCCAGAGGAGCGAACCTTCGAGATTCTGAAAGCGGTAGTCGTTCAGACCGGCTTCGCGGCTGAAGAAATCACCTTTGAGCTCGCGCCCACCCTTGAACAAGTGAAACGTCCCGGTAAAATCTCCTTCCCCGTGCAGCGCGAAGGTTTCGTGCGCGAAGAAGATCTCGCGCATGCGCGGAAACTGTACCTTCGACTTCACGCGATAGAACATCTCAGGCCAACGGCCGGCGTCGACGATGCCCGTGATCTCCGAGCGCGCGCCATCGGTGATGAGATTGATCCGGTCGAGAACGATCTTGCCGCCCTGAATCTTGAAATTGGTGGTGAGATCGGCGGCCATCGGCTCGAAGTTCTCGAAATGGATCGTTCCCTTGCGGAACTGCGCGCGGCCGCGATACTCGCCGCTCTTCGAAACGGTGACGTCGAGGTTCGGCGCGATGACGCCCCATTTGGCGCCGTGATCGTCGAAAACGAACTCCCCGCCCGACGCGTGCACGTACTGGAGCGTCGTCACCACCGGGCGCGGCCGCGTGCTCGGCTCCCGTGGCGGGCCGTTCAAACGCGGCCAGTTATGCGTGCCGTTGCCGAAGGTCTCGACGACCACCCGCCAGTCGCTCATCTCGATCGTGTCGAGCAGCACTTCGCGATTGACGATGGCGTTCCACGTGAGCGAGATGTCGATGCGTTTCGCGGTCAGCCAGGGCCGTGCGTCGGGCGTGAGGCCCTCGATCATGAGATCTTCGAGCACGAATCGGCCACGCCCAATCTCGACGCGAAGCCGACCAATGTGCATGGGGCGGGCCAGCCATTTCGAACCCTCGCGCTCGGCAACCTCGCGCAGCGACGGACCGAGATCGACCGAGACCGTCGACACCACTGCCGTGGCAATCACGACGGCCGTGATGACGAGGATCGCACGGAGGTGACGGTAGATGGCGGCGATGACCGGCATTTATTCCACGACCACCAGCGACGCTCCCGCCTCGACCGACTGTCCCTCGACGACAAACACCTCGCGCACGCGACCGTCCCGCGCCGCGCGCAGCTCGTTTTCCATCTTCATGGCCTCGACCACCACGAGACCCTGACGCGTCTTGACCAGGTCGCCGGCGTTGACCAGCACGCGGACGACTTTGCCGGGCATCGGCGCCGTCACACGCTGCGGGCCGCTTCCGCTGCCCGCCGCCGCCCCTTCTCGCGAGCGGCGTCCAAGGCCGCCTTTGCGTTGCACCGGAATCTGAAAGCCGTTGATGTGAACGTCGAACCCGCTCGCCCCTTGTTGGGGCAGCACCGTTGCTTCAACGCTGCGGCGGGTGCGACCGTCACCGTCGCGAACGATCAGCGACCATGCCGCCGGTCCGATCTGTCGCGCGTCGACAACGCGCAACCGCCCGTCTACAGAGACGTGATAGCCGTCGGCTCGCCGCTGGATCTCGACGGTTCGCAGGCGGTCGCCGACTTCGAGTTCGAATTTCATAACGGTCAGGTGAGGCTAGCAAAGCCTGGTGAGGCCGGTGCGGAAAACTATTACCCGCCCTGGCCGCCCGACCTGCCTCGCCGCCCCTATCGGAGTGCCTCCACTCGCCCGGTCGCACGCCACCGGCTCGCGTCAGCTGGGGCGGCGGCCGTTTCCGGAGCGCGCACGATCTGCGCAAGAGCCGCCGCGATGGCTGCAAATTCCTGATGTTCCTCATCCGGCACCCGCAGCGGATCGCCGTTGCGCGCGCCGAGTGTGCGATCGATGAATCCCGTGTCAAACCGTCCCGCCACGAAATCCTCGTCGTGCAGGACCCACTCGAAAAACGGGATCGTCGTCTTGATGCCGCGGACTTCGTATTCGGCCAATGCGCGCCGCATGCGCGCAAGCGCTTGGCTGCGCGTCTCGCCCCATGCAGCCAGCTTCGAGATCATCGGGTCGTAAAAGATCGGCACTTCGCCGCCCTCGTACATGCCGCTGTCGTCGCGCACGCCGGGTCCGTTGGGGACTCGCAAGCTTTGAATACGACCCGGCGACGGCAAGAAGCCGTTATCGGGATCCTCGGCGTAGATGCGGCACTCGATCGCGTGCCCCCGCGGCGTGAGGAGCGTGTCCGGGTCGAGCGTCAGCTTTTCACCGCGCGCGATGCGGACCTGCCACTGAACGAGATCGACACCAGTGACCATCTCGGTGATTGGATGTTCGACTTGGAGCCGCGAGTTCATCTCGAGAAAAAAGAACTCACCGTCCGGATCGAGCAGGAACTCGATCGTTCCGGCGTTGCTGTAGTTCACGGTGCGGGCCACGGCGACGGCGGCGGATGTCATGCGCCGGCGCAGTTCAGGCGAGACCACGGTCGAAGGGCTTTCTTCGATCACCTTTTGATGGCGGCGCTGGATGGTGCACTCGCGCTCGACGAACGGGAGAAGGGTGCCGTGATGGTCGCCGAGAAGCTGGACTTCGACGTGCCGCGGACTCGTGATGCGGCGTTCGAAGTAGACTGCGGAATCGCCAAACGCGGCGCCGGCTTCGGATCGCGCGGCGCGCAAGGCGCTCGGCAACTCCTCGGCGCTCGTCACCACGCGCATGCCTTTGCCGCCGCCGCCAGCCACGGCTTTCAGCATGACGGGGTACCCGATTCGATTGGCGATCGCGATCGCATCGGCATCGGACACGCGTGCGTCGAGCGGCTCTTCGCTGCCGGGCACGACCGGAACGCCGGCGCGAATCGCGGCTTGTCGCGCAGCGGTTTTACTGCCCATGAGCGCGATGGCCTGCGGCGAGGGACCGATGAAGGTGATGCCCGCATCGCGGCAGGCGGCGGCAAAATCCTCGTTCTCGGCGAGAAAGCCGTAGCCGGGATGCACGGCGTCGGCGCCCGAGCGCTTCGCGACGTCGACGATCTTGTCGATGCGCAGGTAGCTTTCGCGCGGAGCGCTGGGACCAACGGGCCACGCTTCGTCGGCCATCCGGACGTGCAGCGCCGCACGATCGCAGTCGGAGTAGATCGCGACGGACCGAATCCCCATGTCGCGACAGGCGCGAATCACGCGGACGGCAATTTCTCCCCGGTTGGCGATCAGGATCTTTTTCACGCCGACAACAACCCAAAATTGTATCAAGCGAGAGCGCTCCGCAGGGACCCTCGCTGTGCGCGGGTGGGACCGCTGCCCGGTGGACCCTGGCGGCGCTCGGGTAGGACCGCTGTGCGGTAGGACCCTCACGGGTGGGACCGCTCGGCTGCGCCTCGCGGTGGGAATTCGCGGACCTGAAGCCACCCCCAACGCGCGAAGTCCGCGCGTCGGGGACCCCGGACAGGTCCGCGCTACATGTTGATACATGAACCCACGCAGCGCGGGGCTTTAGCCCCGCGTCCTACCGCGAGCAAAGCGAGCGGCACCGGCGCAGCCGGTCCCCCGCCTCAGCGACGCAGCGCGGTCCTAGAGCGGTATATTCCCGTGCTTCTTCGGCGGGTTCTTATCGCGCTTGGTAGCCAGCGTGGCCAGCGCCGCGATCAACTTCGCGCGCGTTTCGCGCGGCAGGATCACTTCGTCCACGAATCCGCGTGACGCGGACACGTAGGGGTTGGCAAACTTCTCCCGGAATTCCGCGACCTTCTGCGCGCGCAGGGCCGCGGGGTCGCTGGCTTTCTCGATCTCGCGCTTGTAGAGAATATTGACCGCGCCTTCCGGCCCCATCACCGCAATTTCCGCGCTCGGCCACGCGTAGTTGAAATCGGTGCGAATGTGCTTGCTCGCCATGACGCAGTACGCTCCGCCGTAGGCCTTGCGCGTGATCACGGTGACCTTCGGCACCGTCGCTTCCGCAAAGGCGTAGAGCAGCTTCGCGCCGTGGCGAATGATGCCGCCGTATTCCTGAACCGTTCCGGGCAGGAAACCGGGCACGTCTTCGAACGTGATCAACGGAATGTTGAACGCATCGCAGAAGCGGACGAACCGCGCGCCTTTGATCGAGGCGTTGATATCGAGCGTGCCGGCAAGGTGCGCCGGTTGATTGGCGACAATGCCAATCGGCCGACCGCCCAATCGCGCGAACCCGACCACGATGTTTCTGGCGAAGTGTTCGTGCACCTCGAGGAAATACCCGTCGTCTGCAACGGTGTGGATCAAATCGAGCATGTCGTAGGGCTGATTCGGCGACGGCGGGATCAACGTATCGAGCGCCAGGTCCTGACGGTCCACCGGCTCGTCGGTCGCCATGCGCGGAGGGTCGTCGAGGTTGTTCCCGGGCATGAACGACAGCAGCTCGCGAATGAGCGCAATGCACGCCTCGTCGTTGTCGACGGCAAAGTGCGCGACTCCGCTCCGCTGATTGTGCGTCATCGCGCCGCCGAGATCTTCCTTGGTGACGTCCTCGTGCGTCACCGTTTTGATGACGTCGGGACCGGTGACAAACATGTAGCTGGTCTCCTTCACCATGATGGTGAAGTCGGTGATCGCGGGTGAGTAGACCGCCCCGCCCGCGCACGGTCCCATGATCGCGGAAATCTGCGGCACCACACCGGAGGCGAGCGTGTTGCGCAGGAAGATGTCCGCGTATCCGCCGAGCGACAGGACGCCTTCCTGAATGCGCGCGCCGCCAGAGTCGTTCAACCCGATTATTGGCGCACCGTTGCGCATCGCGAGATCCATCGTCTTGCAGATCTTCGCGGCGTTGGTTTCCGAGAGCGAGCCGCCAAAGACCGTGAAGTCCTGCGCGAAGGCGTACACCACGCGGCCGTTCACACGCCCATGTCCGGTCACAACACCGTCGCCGGGCACAATCTGGCTGTCCATCCCGAAATCGGTGCAGCGATGTGTGACGAGTTTGTCGAGCTCTTCGAATGTAGCGGGATCGAACAGCCGCTCGATCCGTTCGCGCGCTGTGAGCTTGCCTTGCTCGTGCTGCCGGCGAAGGCGCTCTTCGCCGCCGCCGAGCTCGGCAAGGCGCTCGAGGTGCTGGAGCTTGTGGATTGGGTTCATGCCTCGACGCAGGGGTTGCTCAACGTGCCGACGCCCTCGACTTTGACCATGACCCGGTCGCCGCTCGCGAGCGGACCGACACCGGACGGCGTCCCGGTGGTGATGATATCGCCTGGTTCGAGCGTGCAGAAGCGCGTGACGAACGCTACTAGTTCGGGCACGGCGAAGATCAGTTGATTGGTGTTGGACGACTGGCGCTTCTCCGCGTTGACCCAGCCTTCGATGGCAAGCGCACTGGGATCGAGGCCGATAGCGATGCAGGGACCGATCGGCGCGAACGTGTCGAAGCCTTTTGCGCGTGTGTATTGAACGTCTTTGGTCTGGAGCTCGCGCGCGGTCACATCGTTGAGGCATGTGATGCCCAGCACGTAGTCCATCGCTTGCGCGACGCTCACGCGCGCGGCGCGGCGTCCGATCACCACCGCCATTTCCGCTTCGTAGTCGATGCGGCCGGCCCACGAGGGAATGCCGATCGGCTGCTCCGGACCGATCACGGACGAACCAGGCTTCATGAAGACCAGCGGCTCCGCCGGCAGCTTCTTGTTCATCTCGGCCGCGTGATCCTTGTAGTTGAGGCCGACAGCCATGATCTTGCTCGGCTGAACAGGCGCGATGAATTGCAACCCCTCGTCCGCGATGACGCCCCCGGGCCGGTAATCGCCAAAGATGTCGCCTTCGAGCCAGAACAGATTGCCGTTTCGCTCGAGCGCGTAGCGCCCGCCGATGCCGCTTCTCACGCGATGAATTCGATCCATATGATGCTGCCGGCGCGGTTGAAGCCGCGGAAGGGGCGTGGCGCAGGCCACGCCACTACTGGCGCGCAGTCTCCTCTATTCGGTTGGAAGGTCCGCTCCGATTCCCTGCCTTGTCGACGGCAACCACCACATAGCCGTAGGTCACGCCAGGCCGCACCCCGCGATCCTCAAACGCTGTGCCTGGAATCGGCGCGTCCATGGCGGGCGTCAGTGTGGCATCAGGCAGGCGGCTGCGCAACACAAGGTAACCGGCAACATCTTCGCTCTCGCTCGGATCCCAAATCAGGTTGATCGCTTGAGCTGTGGCGACGGCCGCCAGCGACTTTGGCGGCGCAGGCGGAAACGTGTCCTTCAACGTGATGCATCGCGGCGGCGACGCGGGACCGCGGGCGTGAAGACCGGCGATGATGTCCACGGGGCGAACGACGAAGCATCGTTCGACACCAAAGCCCGAAACCGGCGCCGTTACCTCCAGTGCCGCCACGGGCGCGGGCGTGAGCGCCGACGGCATCACCGGCGTTTGATTAGCCGCCAGTGCCCCCGACACGTCGTAGACGTCGTAGGTCGTAGCCGGCGCCGTCACCACGAGAGATCGCGACGGCAGCACGCCTTTCGCCGTGGGGGCCTCGAGACCGCGCGCGTCGGGCGCCGGCTGCCATCGGATCGTGATCGTCTTCTCGTCGTATGTCACGGCGGGCGCTGGCGGCGCGCTGCTGGTGCGGCCGAGCGGTACCGGAAGAAAACTGTGCACAAGGCCATAGCGCCCCCGCGGGCTGACACCAACGGCGTAGTAGTAGCGGACCGGTTGCGCGGTGTCGAGGGCCGAAACGAGTGGACCACGAGCCGCGTCGACGTCGTCTACGCCGGATTGTCGAGCGCCGTCTCGGGGAAGCGTCACCGCAACGCCGGCCTCCGCCGTCAACGTATCGCGCACGACAACTTCCGCTCCTTGATCGATACCGGGACCAAGGGGTAGTGGAGGGGGCTCTGGTTCGCCGGGCTTTAGTGGGGGCAGCGGCGGCGGCGGCAAACGAACTTGCTCGGTTGCAATGAGCGTTGAGAGTTTGCGCAGCTGGTCAGGATCATCCTCGGTGCTCGGGGCGCGATTGAGCGTAAGCGCGTAGACCTCGACGCGGCCGATGTCCGCCGGTCGTTGATCATCGGCGTTGGCCATCGGCACCAGGAAGCGGACGAACACGTCGTCGCCCAGACGCATCGCGACAGCCTCGCCAACCGCCCCTGGGATGCGCAGCAGCGGCGGCAACGGCGCGCCCTTCTTGCCACACCCGGCGAGCGCGAGCGTGAACAACAGAACAAGAGTGCCGGTGCCTTTCACAGGATGTAGCGCGACAGGTCTTCGTTCTTGACGATATCAGCGAGCATCCGGCGCACGTAAACGACGTCGATCGTAATCGATTTTTCCGTGAGGTCCGGGCCTTCGAACGAGATCTCGTCGAGCAGCCGCTCCATGACCGTGTGCAGGCGGCGCGCGCCGATGTTTTCTGTCCGGTCGTTTACCGTCGCCGCATATTCCGCGATGAGTTCGATGGCCTCTTCGGTGAACGACAACTCGACGCCCTCGGTGGCCATGAGCGCCGTGTACTGCTTGATGAGCGCGTTGCGCGGTTCGGTGAGGATGCGAATGAACTCGGCCCGGCCCAGCGCTTCGAGCTCGACGCGAATGGGGAATCTACCCTGCAGCTCCGGAATAAGATCGCTCGGCTTCGACACATGAAACGCGCCGGCCGCGACGAACAGAATGTGGTCGGTGCGAACCATGCCGTGTTTGCTGTTGACTGTGGTGCCTTCGACGATCGGCAGAATGTCGCGCTGCACGCCTTCGCGGCTCACGTCGGGGCCTTGTCCGCCTTCGCGCCCCGCGATCTTGTCGATCTCGTCGACAAAGATGATGCCGGCTTGCTGTACGCGCTCGAGCGCGATGCGCGCGACCTGGTCCATGTCGACGAGCTTGTGCTGCTCTTCCAGTTCGAGCGTATCCATCGCTTCCCGCACCGGCACGCGCTTCTTCTTCGAGCGGCCCTGAAACAACCCGGGCATCATGTCCTTGAGATTGAACTCGACTTCTTCGATCGAGGAGCCCGACACGATTTCGAGCGACGGGAATCCTTTTTGCGCGACTTCGATCTCAACGAAGCGCTCGTCGAACTTCCCCGCGCGCAGCTGTTCGCGGAGCCGCTCCCGCGTCTGCTGCGATTCCTCACGCACTCGCGCGGGATCCTCGTCCGGCGCGTACGGACGCGGCGGCAACAGAAGATCGAGCACGCGTTCTTCGGCGTTTTCCCTCGCCTTGACCTTGACGTGTTCAACCTGCTCGTCGCGCACCATGTTGACGCCGATTTCGACCAGGTCGCGCACCATCGATTCCACGTCGCGGCCGACGTAACCCACCTCGGTGAACTTCGAGGCTTCCACTTTGAGGAACGGCGACTGCGCCAGCTTGGCCAGGCGTCTGGCGATCTCCGTCTTACCCACGCCGGTCGGCCCAATCATCAGGATGTTCTTCGGCGCAACTTCGTCGGCGAGATCGGATGGAAGCTTCTGGCGCCGCATGCGGTTGCGCAACGCAATCGCGACAGCGCGCTTCGCCTGCTTCTGGCCGATGACGTACTTATCGAGCTCGGTGACGATTTCGCGCGGACTGAGCGCGTCGATCGCCGAGGTGGTGCGTTCTGGAAGTCTGATCACAATTGCTCTATCGAGATGGATGAATTGGTGTAGATGCAAATCTCGGCCGCGATCTTCATCGCCTCTTCGGCAATGCCGCGTGCGTCGAGTCCGCTGTGCCGCGCCAGGGCCTTCGCCGCCGCCTGCGCGAACGCGCCGCCGGACCCAATTCCGATGATGCCATCATCAGGCTCAATCAGATCGCCGGTTCCGGAAAGAAGAAACGTCGATTTCTTGTCGAGCACGACCAGCATCGCCTCGAGGTGGCGCAGCACCCGATCAGTACGCCATTCCTTCGCGAGCTCCACCGCAGCGCGATCGAGGTTGCCCCGATACTGCTCCAGCTTCGCCTCGAACCGTGCGAACAGCGCAAACGAGTCGGCGGCTGACCCGGCAAACCCCGCCAGAATCTGATCGTTGAACAGCCGGCGAATCTTGCGCGCCCCCTGCTTGACGACGGTTGCTCCCAGCGTGACCTGGCCGTCGCCCGCCAAAACGGCCTGATTGTCGTGCCGCACGGCCAGAATCGTCGTGGCATGAACCATCTTGCGAGGCTAGCTGTTGGTCAGAAGCAGTGTCAAGAAAGAGAGACCGGCGTGTCAAAGCGAGGACAAGGCGGGCCCGCAAATGGGCGAAACCAGGCGCGATCCCGCGCGAATCCGAGACGCGAGGCCGTGGCAGAAGCGTTGCTTGAGCGAGGTATGGAGGACACTATGAGACCGGTTGTTGTTGCGGCCTCCGTGCTCACTGCGGCGCTCCTGTTCACCCCGCCGCAAGCCGCCGCGCAAGATCCACCAGAGCAAACTCCACCACCCCCGCCCAGGACCGATGTTGCCGTTCCTCGCATGCCGGAAATGCGCGATCCCGAAGCGCGCCCGGCCGATGACGGACGCAACAGACGAGCGCCGGAGGGTTCGGCCCGCCGGCCCGTTGCGGAACCTGGTTCGAGTGGCGGCGCGTCGCGACGAGAGGTTCTCGCGACTGACGAACGCTCCAAGCCGCAGCCGGTGGCTAATTCGAATGCGAATGCATCCGCGTCAGACGAAGGCGCGCAGCGCCGCGGCTCGGATCGTCGACCCCCGAGCGGCGACGTCGGCGCACGCTCTCGCGATCGGGCGGTGCCGCGGACGGAAGCGCCTCCTCCCTCGCGCACCACCGACATCCGGTATCCGTATCGCTACTACCGCGGTTACTCCCGGTATTACGACCCGTGGGGGTATGGCGGCTTTGGTCTCGGCTACTTCTATTACTCGCCATGGGCCTGGGGTCCGTACGGGTATGCCCCTGGTTACTTCTACCCGGGCCATCCAGGTTACGGCTACGACGTCGGCAGCGTGAAATTGAAGGTGCGCCCTCGCGACGCGGAAGTATGGGTTGACGGCTACTACGCCGGAACAGTGGACGACTTCGACGGCGTCTTCCAGGCGCTGCGCCTCGATAGCGGCGCCTATCGCCTCGAGATTCGCAAGCCGGGGTTTGAAACGCTCACGTTCGACGTGCGCGTGCAGCCGGAACGGACGATCACGTTCAGAGGCGGGATGAGGCCGCTGCCATAGGCTGTCGACGGTGCACAGCCAGCGCTCGAGAGGACGTCGTTTTGCCCTTGACCGTTCACCGTCGGCCGTATCGATAGTCAACGTCCATGGTCGACTGCCGACCGTCGACTACAATTTCGCGGCATGGTGCGAGCCATTGCCGCGATTTCTTTTTGCTATGACCTTTCGGTGGGCCTCGCCCTCGTCCTCTTGCGGCCGCAATTGCAAGCGACGTTCGGCGTCGCGGCGCCACAGCCTCCGATTCACGTTGATCTCAACGCGCTCTTTCTGATTTGCGTCGGAGCGGGATACGTGCTGCCGTATCGAGATCCGGTCGGGCACCGTGCCTATATGTGGATCTTCGGTGTCGCGCTCAAAGCCGGAGGTGCTGCGGCCTTCATCCTGGATTACGTCGTTCGCGGCTCGCCTCGCGCGTTCCTGCTGTTTGCGGCGAGCGACGGCGCGCTCGCGCTAGCGTCGCTGGCCGCGTTGACGCTGAAACCACCAGTAGATCGGAATGCCTGACGCGATCAGAAGGAGGCCGATGCCCGTCACTCGCGGGTTAGTGAAAATCGCATTCAGCACGATCGCGAGACTCGCGAGCACGAAAATCGCCGGAGTGATGGGATAACCAATGGCTCTGAACGGTCGCCGTGCGTTGGGTTCGCGCGCGCGGAGCACGAACACCGCGGCCACTGCGATTCCCGCGAACAACGTGATGGCAAATCCGACGTAGTTGCCGAGCGCATCTTTACTGCCGGTTAGAATCAGCAAGCTCGACCAGATCGACTGCGCGATGATCGATCGCGCTGGCGTCGTGTATTTCGGATGCACGTACGCCGCCGCCGGGATGAACACGCCGTCTCGCGCCATTGCGAAATAGACACGTGGGCCGACAAAAGTCATCGCGTTGATTGTTCCCGCCAGGCTCACCAGCGAAACGACGCCCATGATGTCGCCGGCACGCGCGCCAAGCAGCCGGTCCGCAACGCTATCGAGCAAGCTGCCCTGGACCTTCATCAGCTCGCCAATCGGAAACACGTACAGATAGAGCGCGTTGATCAGTAAGTAGATCGCCACGACCGCCGCCGTGCCGATGGCGAGCGCGAGCGGCAGGTTGCGGCCCGGATCGCGCACCTCTTCGGCCATGTACGCCGCAGCATTCCAACCCGAATACGTGAACATGACGAGCACGAGCGCCGACAGATAGCTGGTGACCGTGACCGCACCCGCAACGGAGCTCAGATTCGTGTTCGATCCCGCACCAATCGACAACCCAAGGGCGATGAAAATGAGGAAGGCCGCAACCTTACCGGTGGCGAGAATGTTGCTGGCGACGCGCCCTGGGCCAAGACCGCGAATGTGAATGAAAGCAAACGCCCACACGACGACAATCGCCATCAGCGTCTGGCGCGACACTGTTACCCCCAGGTATGGAATTGGAATCGAAAAGAACGGGGTCGCATCGTTGACGCCGGGAATGAAGCGATCCAGATACAAGACGAAGAACATCGCGGCCGCGGCGATCGCGCCGGCAAAGCCGGCGATAAACGACGTCCAGCCGGTCAGAAAGCCGACCAGCGGACCATACGCCTCGCGCAAATACACATACTCGCCACCCGCTCGCGGTCGCAGCGCGGCAAGTTCCGCGTAGCCCATGGCGCCGCAGAACGCCAGCGCGCCGCCGACGAGCCACGTCGACAAGAACAGCCGCGCATCGGGAACGCTGGCGGCGATGAGGACGGGGAAGAAGAGAATGCCCCCGCCGATGACATTGGTTACGACAATCGCTGCCCCGTCCAGAGGGCCGAGGCGACGTTCGAGACTCTGTGATGTTG
>JBKPDL010000088.1:0-54986 GCA_046727855.1 Acidobacteriota bacterium | reverse complement strand
CGGAGCCAGTGGCTCGGGCTGCCTGACGGCTCCGCAAGTAGAGGCCGTAGGCAAGATGATGTCGCCGTTGAAGAACCCGCGCACCGGCGAAGAGATTTTCCCGGGCTGGGAACCCGGTTCGGAACTCGGTTGGGGCGTGCTGGCGACGGGGCCCGATCCGGTGGCCGTCACGCTCGACCACTTCAAATACGTGGTCTTTGCCGATCCGAAGTGGGACTGGCGGACCTTTGACGTCGAGCGCGATCTCGCGCGCGCCGTCAAGGTCGACAACAACACGGTGAACGCGATCGATCCCAATCTGACGCGGTTTCAATCGCGCGGGGGCAAGCTGCTCCTCTATCACGGGTGGAGCGATCCGAACGTTGCGCCGCAAGCTACGATTCGCTACTACGACAGCGTGGTCAAGGCGATGGGAGGCGCGCAGAAGACCTCCGACTGGATGCGCTTGTTCATGGTTCCTGGCATGGGCCACTGCGGCGGCGGCGAAGGCCCGAACAGCTTCGATATGGTGACCACGCTCGAACAGTGGGTTGAAAAAGGCGCGGCGCCATCACGCATCGTGGCGTCACGCGTCAGCGACGGCAAAGTGGAACGGGCGCGCCCGTTGTGTCCGTATCCGCAGGTCGCGATCTACAACGGAAGCGGAAGCACAGACGACGCGGCGAATTTCTCGTGCCGATGATCGGGACCAGCCACCACTACTAATTCATTCGATAGCCCACAACTGTAGATTGGTTACATCCTTCACGTATATCCGATTCCCCGCGATCGTCGGCTGCGCCCACGTGGCGCTGTCGGCGACCGTGTAGCGACGAAGCGGCTCGAACGTGCTTGCGCCGGCGCGCATCACGAGCAACTCGGCGTCGTCGGTCAGCGCGAACCAGACTTTGCCGGCGCTCAGCGCAGCCGCATTTGCCGCCTGACGCGGTTCACTTACCCACAGCGTCTTGCCGGTCTTCGCGTCGATGCAGAAGAACTGGCCGCTGTTGCGGTTGGACATGCCGCAAATCGAGTCGCCGACGAGGACCGCGTTGCTCATATAAAGCGACACATCGGCGTTCTCCCACACGTTCTCGGCGCTCCATTGCGCGCCTTTCTTCACGATACGAATGGCCGTGATGGGCTTCTCGAGCCCCGAGAAGATCACGGTGCCGCCGTACAAGATCGGTGTGATCGTGTTTTGTGTCGCGCGCGTGCTGAACGGACGCTTCCACAATAGCTCTCCGTTTGCCGCGTTGACGCCTACGAGATTCTCTTGCGTGAATACCACGATCTGGCGGGTGCCTTCGACGTCGATGGCGATCGGCGAGGCGTAAGACGGACCGTCACCGTTCCAGGTCCATTTGACCGCGCCGGTGTTGGCGTCGAACGCGCTGAGCGCGCCTTGATTGTGGCCGCCGACGTGAACGATCACAAGGCCGCGATCGACCAGCGGCGACTGCGCGGTGTGGTACATCGGATTCACGGCGGCGGCGGCGGTCTGCCATAGCTGTTTGCCGCTTTCCGCGTCGAACGCCGTCACGATCCCGCTCATTCCGAGCGTGTACAGCTTGCCGCTGGCAAACGTCGGCGTCGCCTTGGGCCCTTCACCGTGCCGCGCAGCCGCGGGGTTGATACGAAACGGCGCTGGGTATCCGGTTTGCCAGAGCACTTTGCCTGTAGCGGCGTCGAGCGCGCGCATGGTTTCGTTGCCCTCGACGCGCGTGAACACGTAAACGCGGTTGCCGACGAGTACGGGCGACGCATATCCGAGTCCCACCGGCACTTTCCATTTTTGCGTCAGCGCCGGCGGCCACGCCTTAGGCTCGGTGAACGACGTCACGACACCGTCACGATTCGGACCGCGCCACTGCGGCCAGTCGGCCGAACGCGATTGCGCGTACAACACGCCCGTCAAGCAAATCGCCGCGACCAGAACAACGCCGAGCCTAGTCAACGCGAGCTCCTCGCGCCATCGTCCAATGCGCGTTTGACACGCTCGGGCGTGAACGGAACCTGCCGAATGCGTACGCCGGTCGCATCGAAGATGGCATTGGCGATGGCCGCGGCTACGATCGTGATGGTCGTCTCGCCGGCGCCCATCGCTTCACCGTCGGAACGATCGATGAGCACGCTTTCGATCACGGGTATGTCGTACCCTAGCGGCAAGCTTCGATACGAGCGCCAGTCGATCGACGTCACGCGCGCGGCATCCCACGTGACCTCCTCACTCAGGGCGCGGCTCAGCGCCTGCAGCGCGCCGCCTTCGATTTGATTCTTCATTCCCTCTGGATTGGAAATGGGACCGCAGTCCTGCGCCACGACAAATCGTTTCGCGACAACGCGTCCGGTGCCGCGCTCGACATCGACCTCCGCGACCATCGCGCAATAGCCGTTGTCACCTTCATACAACACGCAGGCGAAGCCGCGTCCGCTGGCGACCGGGCCGCCCGCCTGCTCCGGCTTGGGTGACGGCCGCGCCTGCCACTGTGCCGCTTTGGCCGCCGCTTTGACCACCTCGATCAGTCGCGAATCGCGAAGGTGACGGAGCCGGTACGCAACCGGATCGGCTTTGACACGCGCGGCAACCTCGTCGATGAACGATTCGTGCGCAAACGTGTTTTGCAGGCGGCTTGGCGAGCGGAGTGGCCCCGTTAAAAACGGCGAAGGAATGGTATGCGTCAGTACGCGCTCGACGCCAATCGTTCCCGTGCCGCCGCAGCTTCCTCCGACACACCCGGAAACGTACGAAGGAGCCGCGTTGCTGCCGTTTGCAAAGCGCGCCGGCAGCGCGGCGGGACGCGGGGTCACTGACGCGGGCTCAAAGCCAATCAGCCGGCCGGTGACGACGTTGCCGGGTGTGTCGTAACCCGGACGACCGCCGAGCGAGGGATACCACGCCTCGTGATCCCAGGCGACGATGTCGCCGGCCGCATTCAGTGCCGCGCGCTGATCGATGACGTAGGCGAAACCGTAGTTCTCCCAAGCCATTTCGTCCTGGCGCGTCAGCTGCACGCGAACCGGACGGCCCACGGCTTGCGACAGGAGCGCGGCGTCGTACGAGACGGTGTCGGCTCCGTTGATCCCATAACAGCCGGATCCGCGAGTGAATACGACGCGCACAGCTTCGGGCGGCAGTCCCAGGATAGTTGCGAGCGTGCTGCGCAGCGGGTACGCCGCCTGTGTGGCCGACCACACAGTTGCGCGATCGCGCTGCACGTCAGCGACGGCGCACGACATGCCGAGCGATCCGTGCATCTGATAAGGATGAAAATACGTCGCCTTGACAACGTTCGCGGCGCCGTTGAATGCACTGGAGACGTCGCCGGAATTGACGACAAAAGCGTCCCGCGCAGGTTCACGCCGCAGATGGTCGTAAAACGTCTCGTGCGGCGGGAGTGCCGGTCCTGGCTTCCAGCTCGCCTCGAGCCTGGCGGCCGCTTGCGCCGCCTGCCAATGCTTTTCGGCCACGACGCCGACAAAGTTGCCCTTCGTGACGACGCGCACAACCCCGGAAACTTCTGCCAGTGAACGTTCGTTCACGCTCACGAGCGTGGCGCCCACCGAAGGCGGGCGCACGACACGACCGTGCAACATGCCCGGCACGCGAACGTTTTGAACGAACTCCAGTCGGCCGGTGACGAGCTCTGGCAAGTCAACTCGCCCGACGGACGTACCGAGGACCTTCCACTGCGCGTGCGCCTTGCGTTTCACGGCAGGGTTGAGCGGCACGTTAAACGTGCGTCCGCCAATCAGCTCGCCAAAGGCAATGCGCCTCGATGAATCGGATCGCACGACAACAAACCCGTCGTCGGCCGCGAGCTCTGCTCGTGCGACGCCGAGCCTCGGCGCAGCGAGATCGATCAGCGCTTCACGCGCCGTTGCTGCAGCGAGCGCAAGATTCGCGTGATTGAAGTTTGCCGGATGCGACTGACTTCCCGACGTCGTGCCCTGATCGGGCGTGCGCGACGTGTCGCACATCACCAGGCGCACACGCGTGATTGGAAGCGACAGCTCCTCGGCCACGAGCTGCATCTGGGCGGTCTCCATGCCCTGCCCCAGCTCGCACTTGCCGGTATACGCCGTAACAATGCCGTCGGCACCGACCACGATCCAGGAGTCGAGCTGATTCGATGCGCGACCGCCCTGCGCGAACGCAAACGGCACACGACCTGCCGCAAATCCCACCACCAGCATGCCGGAGGCCTGAAGAAACGCACGCCGCTTCATGCGCGCGCTCCGTCCCGATACTTCGCGATAGCGCGCAGCATGCGCACGTGGGTGAAGCAGCGGCAAAGCACGCCAGAGAGCGCCTGTCTGATCTCGGCATCGCTCGCTTTTGGGTTCTGATCGAGAAACGCTTTGGCCGTGAGAATCACACCGTTCAAGCAAAAGCCGCATTGAGCGGCGTGCTCATCGATGAACGCCTGCTGAAGGGGGTGTGGTTTCTCAGGCGTGCCAAGCCCTTCGAGTGTTGTGAGGCTTGCACCTTCGACCGTGGACACGGGCGTGACGCAGGATCGAATCGCGCGGCCGCGCGCGATCACGGTGCACGCACCGCACTGGCCGAGGCCGCAGCCGAATTTCGGGCCGCGCAAGGCGAGTTCGTCGCTCAGCACATACAGGAGCGGCGTCGCCGGATCGACGTCAACGGTGTGCGCGGTGCCGTTGACCGTGAGCGAAACACGAGCCATGTGTGGCAGACTTTATCGCGGACCTGAAGGTCCGCGCTACAAGAGGGTTTTGAGGTCCCGCGCTACGAGAGAGTTTTGGGGTTTGGCATGCCGATATTTGAATACAAGTGCCGCAGCTGCGGTCACCAATTCGAAACACTTGTGCGGCCGCATCTGCCCGCGCCGCAGTGCCCCGAGTGCAGCTCGGCCGATTTAGAGAAGCTGTTCTCCAGCCCGGCCGTCAGCACCGACAGCATGCGCCAGGCCAACGCGATCAAATCGCGGCAGCAGCAAATCGCCAAGCGCAAGGACGCGATCATCGCCGAGGAAGAACATCGCATCCATCATGACGACTGAGAAGGCGGTCGCCTCGCCCGCGCTCGTTCAGGCTCCACCTACCGTCAGCTTTCTCAAACTCGCCGGACCCGGCCTCATCGTTGCCGCCACCGGCATTGGATCCGGCGACGTCGTATCTGCCACGGTCGGAGGCGCGAAGTACGGCGTCCTGCTGCTGTGGGGCATCGCGGTTGGCGCGTTCTTCAAGTTCGTGCTCAGTGAAGGCATTGCCCGCTGGCAGCTCGCAACTGGGAAAACGGCGCTCGAGGGCTGGGCCGAGCATCTGCCCGCGTTCGTCAAGTTCTACTTCGGCGCATATCTCGTGTTCTGGACGGTAGCGGTGAGCGCCGCGCTGACCAACGCGACGGGGCTGGGAATTTCCAACCTGACGGGTGGCGCGATCTCACAACCATGGGGCGCTGTCGCCCACAGCTTGATTGGTTTCGCCTTCGTCTGGTTCGGTGGCTACGCCGGCTTCGAGAAACTGATGAAGCTGCTCGTCGGCATCATGGGGTTCAGCATTCTGTTTTGCGCCGTGATGACGCTGCACGATCCGTTGCATGCCCTCAAGGGAACATTCGTGCCGAGCATCCCTGCCGGAAGCGGTGCGAACGTCTTGTCGCTCATCGGCGGCATCGGCGGCTCGATCACGATATTGTCCTACAACTACTGGATGCGCGAGGAGCGCATCGACACGCCCGGGCATCTCGGCTACGTTCGTGGTGACATCTCCGTTGCGTACATCTTTACGGCGCTCTTCGGCATGTCGATCATGTTGATTGCCGATCAGGCCTTCTTTCGTGCAGGCGTAACCATCACCGACGCGCAGGCCGTGCCCAAAATGGCGCAAATGCTCGGCACGATGCTCGGCACGTTTGGTGTGTATGCGTACTCGGTGGGCTTCTGGGCAGCGGTCTTCGCGTCGCTGCTCGGTGTGTGGCAAAGCGTGCCGTATCTGTACGCGGACTTTTACGGCGTTCTCAAGAAAATGCCGCACGAGGCGCGGCAGAAGCTTACTCAGGTCACGAGCACGCCGTATCGTCTCGCGCTCGTCTTCATCACGCTGGCGCCGCTGCCGTTCGCATTCATGCGCCGGCCCGTCGCGATCATCGTGGCGTACACCATCGTCGGCAGCCTGTTCGTACCGTTTCTCGCGGCGACGCTGCTGTATCTCAACAACCGTGTAAGGTGGCGCGCGCCAGTACCGCACAATCACTGGACCACCAACGTCGTCCTCATCGCGATCCTTGCGTTGTTCGTGCTGGTCGGCTTTCAGGAAGTGATGACCGCGTTGTGACCGTGGGCGGTCCGCAGTCGACGGTCAGCAGGTCACCGGCAATCGTCGCGTGGACGGCAACGGGCGCGGCGCTGGCGTTCGTTCTCCTCTTCAACCAACCCCAAGACGCATTCTTCAGCGGCGACTCCGGCGTAAAGCTGATCGCCGCGAAGAATGCCATCGCGCATCCGATGCGGCCGTTCGAGATCGACCTGCCGCGGATTGCGGGGCAGCCCGTGCTCTGGGTCGAACGGTTCTTTCCGATTCACGGCGACCATGCACACGTAGTGCAGTCGCCGATTTTTCCAGTTATTGCAGCGCCATTCATTGCTGTTCTGGGCCTCGCCGGTGCGTATGTGCTGCCGGCGGTGAGCTACGCGCTCTTTCCGCTGCTGCTCAACGCGGTTCGGCGGCGGCTGACGCCCGATCTCTCGCCGCTGCTACTGGGTTTTTTCTGTGTCGCGGCGAGCCCGCTGTTCTTTTACGCGCTCGAATTCTGGGAGCACGTCCCGGCTGCCGCAGCGCTCGCCGGCGCCACCGTGTGCTTTGCGAACGCCGATGGCCGTCGTGCGAGCCCCGACCTATGGTGCGGCATCCTCATTGGTGTTGCGGCGTTGCTCAGGCCTGAAGCGGTCTGGTACGGTGCCGGCGTCGCGGCAGCGGTCGGGTGGCGTCCAAAACGCCTGCTGTTCCTGTTGCTCGGGACAGTGGTCGGCTATCTCCCTTTTGTCGGCTACAACGCCGTTCATTTCGGCAGCCTGTTCGGGCCGCACATCGAAACAAGTCTTGGCCCGCTTGGTGTTGGCTGGCTACCCACTCGATTCGAACGACTTGACTTGTGGCTGGCCTGGTCGTCGAGGATCACGATTGTTGTGGCGCTGCTGATCGCGGCCTCATGGCTGCTCAGACGTGCGGTGCCGTCGCGTGAATCCGCTTTGACATTGGGTCTGCTGGGCGCGAGTCTTCTCGCGATCGCTGCAACACTTGGCTATTACAGTCGAGCGGTCCTGTGGATGGCATGGCCAGTTGGTGGACTGTTGCTGGTAGACGTCCCGAGAGAAAAGGGTGCGCGCAGCTTGCTGACCATCGCACTCGTGGCCATTGCGGGCATCTGGCTGACCTCCGCGCACGATGGCGGCGCGCAATGGGGACCGCGCTTTTTGATCACGGTATCTCCGCCGCTGGTCCTGCTCACGGCGCTCGTGGCGCAACACGCAGCAAATCCGGGCCCTCTGCGCGTGTTGCGGGTCGGCATGATCGCCGTGATCTGCATTTGTGGCGTGGCGACGACGCGAAGCGCATATCGGGAGCTGCGTGGTTCGAAGCAGCTTTACGCGCAGCTCGTGTCAAGTGCAGAGCAACTGATTCCGGCGGGAACTTACGTGATTACCGATGTCTGGTGGTTCGACCAGGTGACGGCGGCACTCTACGGCAGGTACACGACGTTGTACGCGGCCGAGAGCGGGACGTGGCACGAGATGCTGGCGGCTTTGCAGACGGCGAACATACGCGAGATCACTGTGGTGGTGGAGCGGAACGTTGGCGATCGTTCCACGCCGTTTGACGGAACGTGTTATCACACTGTGGGGGCAAAGCACGTTGTCGAACGCGATCTGCAGTTTATCCGTGCGCGGTGTGATGGACCGTAGTCCCGTCCACTGGCGACGTCGACTGTGGACAGTCACGCGGCCCAATCATCAAGGTGACGGACCAGAGTGTCGAGCGGCAGCACTGTGCGCGCCCCATCGCGTTCACGGCGAAACACCACACGGGACCAGCCCCGCATTCTCACGGGCGTGAAGCGGTCCCGTCCAAGCGTCAACGGCTTGTGCCCCATTGTGTTCAGCACCACACGTTCATAACGCGACAGACCGAGTCGCTTGAGCGCTGCCGGCGGCAGCGCCCGTCCCACGTCGTCGTACGACGAAGGACGATCGTCCTCCTGCAACCACGATCGCGACCTGCCTTCGAGAATGTTCTTCGCAACTTCGTAAGAGTACGGATCCGCAATCTTACGGATCGGTCCGTCGAACACGCGCATGATGCGCCGCGCGAGCGTACGCAGGCTGATCGGACCCGCCGGCGTCATCCAGATGGCCGCATCGGTATCGCACGCGAACGGGTTGAGCGGGTAACAATCAAACCTCGCGAGCCAGCCGTGACGCGACGTGTGCTTCATGGGCACGAAGCCTTGCACAACAGGAATCCCTCGTCGCGCCAGACCCGCAATGCTCAGATCGCGCCACCGATGCGCGGCCAGAACGATGCCGCCAATCATGGCACCCGTGGCAGCAAGACGCGCGGGATCTGGCGGAAAGTCCACCGTGACCTCGATGCGCCGCGGCCGCGGCCGAACACCCACGCCGGTCGATCGGCGATTGGTCGCCAGCAGCATGACCGGCGCGGGAAGCACGTGGATCAACAGCGACGCCAGATCTCTGACGTGCCGCGACGGCGCCATCGTTCCCTCACCGCTGACCGATACGTTGTAATGCGTGCTGAATCCCTGCAGCCTGATGCGTCGACCACTGAGCTTTTCCCACTCGTCGAGTTCACGCCGTACAAACGACACCGCGTCGTCGAGCGACCGCGCGAGCCGGCCGAAGCAACCTCGCTCGAGCTCCATCACCGGTGTCGCGATTTCGATCACGCCGGTATCGAAGTACACGGCGGCGCCGTTGGGCAACTGAAACGAGCGGCCGGTCCTGTGAACGAGCGGCGTGCGAATGAACCCGCGCGGATCCCCGAACACATCCTCAGGCTTCGCGGGCTTGCCATCGAGAAGGACGCCGAACTCGGCTTCGAGGCCGCCTACCGCCCGCATGATGCGATCGGCGATGACCTCGCCTTTCCAGTGCTTCAGCGCAGTAACGATGGGGAGGGCGCCCATGCTAGTGCCCCGCCGCTTCCGAAATGTCGCGCGGCACGACGGTGACAAAACCCACATCGATGTGGAGGTGATCGTCAGCGCAACCCGGCTCATGCCCATATGGCCGCGTCCAGCATCCCGCGACCGTCTTTGCCGCGACCGCGGCATAGCGCTGAATCATTTCTTCGCTGTCGAGATAGTCGGCGCCGATCTGAAACACGTTGGCAGCAGTGCCCCAGCAATGCGGCGACCCGGATCTCGACCCGGCATGCGACGGCGAGCGGTAACCGCCGTTGGCCGCGACACGCACGGGCGCGCCAATCTCCGCGCGCAACACTTCGAGCGCCGCGGCAAGCACCGTTACGGCGCACGGCACGTAGCGCGGATAACGTCGCAGCGGCTCGGCTTCGAAGAGATCGACTTCCATGAACTCCCAGAGACCGAAATGCGGTGTGAGCAGCGTGCTCACGGCTACCGAACTCGACGGAACGGCGTAGAAGAAGCGCGGCAATCGGTGCATGGCCCCGTTACGCCCTTTCATCAACTCGCCGGGCCGCAACAACTCGCGATGTCGCTGCGGCAGTTGCAAGCCATCGACGATGGACAGCCCATTCACCTGATCGGTCACCTGGGCACTCCCTCGCCGGCGGCGGCGACACACTCCCAAATCGCCGCCGACGCGACGATGGCCGCTTCCTGACGCTCCTTCAAATCGCCTTCGCTCTCGACAAAAATCGCGACGAGATACGGCGGACGGCCCGGCATGAACACGGCCCCGGCATCGTGCGTTACGGTGGAAATCTCGCCCGTCTTGTGCGCGATCTTGGCAATGGCGCGCACGTTGTCCGGCAGCCCCGGCCCGATGGTGCCGCTGAACTGCTGATCCAGCAGCAGGTTGTTCATTTCCTCCGACGCTTCCAGCGAGATTCCCTTCGCGGCGAAAATCGCGCGCAGCAGCGCGACGGCGCCGTTCGGCGTCATGCGGTTGCTGAGTCCCTGCTCGAAGGCGCGCTCGTCCTCGACGCCTCGATTGAGCTCGACGCCCTGAATCTCGAGCCGCGCCATCGTCTCGCGAGCGTGCTCGACGCCAACGAGGTTGACGAGAAGATTCGTCGCGAGATTGCTGCTCGTGATGATCATGCGCCGCGCCAGCTGGCGCAGCTGCATCGTCCTTCCGAGCGCCGCATGCACCTCGCCGTCGGCGTCGCGGTTGGGATCGATACGAAAGGGCAGTCCATCGGCAACGCTCAGGAAACGATTGCGAACGTGCAGGCGATTTCCGAGCGAGAAGCGTCCCTGGTCGGCGGCGTCGTACAAGGCCACCAGAATCGCGAGTTTGATCACGCTGGCGGCGTGAAACCAGCGATCGCCGTTGAACTGCCAGGACAGGCCCGACAGGTAGTCGTACACGCTAACGCCGAGCGTGCCGGAGGTAATGTGGTCCGAGATTTCGCGAAGGCGGCCGTCCAGTACAGCCTCGAGGGAATCGGCGGCGCCCTGCATCCAAGTAGTTTACGTGGCGCGCTGGGACGCGTTAAAACTCGTCGGACCAGCGCTGCTCAGGTTGCGATCGCACTCTCACTGCGCTGGCCGCCACGGTGTGCCGCACGAACGTCAACGGAATCTTCATTCCGTCGGAGCGTTTTGCCGCGGGCGACGCACCATTAGAATATGGCCGCAGGAGCCACTGCCCGCATGCCTCGAGTCGATCCACCAGCCATCGTCAACGTCGCAGACTTGCGGTTGGCCGCCAAGAAACGGCTGCCGCGCGCCGTGTTCGACTACATCGACGGCGGCGCCGACGCCGAGATCACGCTGCGCGAAAACTCGCGCGTCTTTGACGATGTCCGCTTTCGCCCGCGCAGCGCGGTGGCGACGAGAAGCTGCGATCTCCGCACGACAGTGCTCGGCACGACCATCAATCTGCCGTTCGTTCTCGCGCCCGTCGGCAGCAGCCGCATGTTTTATCCGCGCGGCGAGGAGGTAGCCGCGCGTGCGGCTGGAAAGGCGGGAACGATCTACACGCTCTCGACGCTGTCAGGCTGCCTCGTCACCGACGTCAAATGCGCCACCACTGGACCAGTGTGGTACCAGCTCTATCTCGTCGGCGGTCGCGATGTGGCGCTGGCCGCCATCGACCGCGCGAAAAGCTGCGGCTGCACGGCGCTGGTGGTGACCATCGACACACCGGTCGCAGGATTGCGTGAACGCGACATCCGCAACGGCACCAAGGAGCTGGTGTCGGGCGCGCCGTTCACGATGTTCCCGTACGTGTTTCAGTTTCTCGCGAAGCCGCGATGGCTTGTCGGCTATCTGCGCGACGGCGGTTTGATGAAGTTTCCGAACATTGTTCTCAAGGACGGCCCCATGCCGTACGCCGATGTCGGCGCGGCGCTCGAGCAATCCATGGTGTCGTGGGACGACTTCAAATGGATTCGCCAGGCCTGGGGCGGCCACGTTGTGGTGAAGGGCGTCCACACCGCAGACGATGCGCGGCAGGCGATCGATAACGGGGCGGATGCGATCGTGGTGTCGAACCATGGCGGTCGGCAGCTGGACGGCGTTGCGCCAACGCTCCGCGTGCTGCCCGAGGTCATTGCCGCGGTCAATGGCCGTATTGACGTGCTGTTGGACGGTGGGATTCGCCGCGGCAGCGACGTCGTGAAAGCTCTATGCCTCGGCGCACGCGCCGTGTTGATCGGACGCGCTTACGCGTACGGTCTTGGCGCCGGCGGCGAAGCCGGCGTGACGCGCGCCATCGAGATTCTTCGCGCCGATATCGTGCGCACGTTGAAACTGCTCGGCTGCGCGTCGATCCGGGATCTCGAGCGATCGCTCGTGGATGCTCCGGCAGAATGGTTCCATGACCAACGATCCGCACGGCAGTCAGCCGGTCCTGCATCTTGGGCCGGAGCTCGCTGACGCGCGCCTGGCCGCCATTCTCGTACACGGCCGCGGCGCATCAGCGGAAGATATCTTGAGCGTCGCACACGAACTGGCGTTGACGGACATCGCGTACTTCGCGCCACAGGCCGCAGGCCACACCTGGTATCCCTACTCGTTTCTCGCACCCATTCCGCAGAACGAACCCGGCATCACCTCTGGCCTGAACAAGATCAACCGCCTCATCGAATCGTTCCGCAGCCAGGGAGTCGGCACAAATCGAGTAGTGCTGCTCGGGTTTTCGCAAGGCGCGTGCTTATCGTTGGAATTTGCCGTCCGCCACGCGCAGCGCTACGCGGCGGTTATCGGTTTCAGCGGCGGCCTGATCGGTCCGCCGGGAACGCCGCGACAATACACAGGATCGATGGACGGCACGCCGGTCTTTCTCGGCTGCAGCGACGTCGATCCGCACATCCCGCTCGAACGTGTTCACGACACCGCGGAGGTGTTTCAGCGGCTGGGCGCGCGTGTTGACAAGCGCATCTATCCAGGCATGGGTCACCTGATCAATCGCGACGAGCTCGATGCCGTGTGCGCCATGCTCCAAGATGCCGCGGTGGTGAACGCAGATAAAGACAGCCGCAGATGAGACGCAGATAAAGACAGGACGCAGATAGAGCGCAGATAAGACGCAGATAAAACGCAGATAAACGGTGCTGCTCTTTTGATCGTGGCGAGCTGAGGGTGCAGTGAAGAGCACGCAGCCGTTTTGCTCCCGCAAAGCCAAAACGCAAAAGTCTAAAGCGCCGCTGGCGCCAAGAAGTTCAAGGAAAAAATCGCGGCGGGGCTGGCGCTCGAGTAGTGACATGATCGCTCGATTCGGATGAAAAAAGTCAGCGCGTCGGCCGCTGCCGCCGTCGCGGTGGTCACACTTCTTCTGCTGGCGCAGGAGAAGCCGGTACTCTGGCGGGCGGTGGCCGCCGGCGTCGAGCACGCGCAAATCATTCGCGACACAGACGCCGCTGGAAATGCCGGTCCCTGGAACATCAACCTTGTGCGCATCGATCCGACGTTGGCGCGCCTCGACGTGGTGCACGCGCTCGACGATGCCGTTGGCCTCGAGACGGTCAAGTCGATGGCCGAGCGGCACGGTGCGATCGCGGCCATCAATGGCGGCTACTTTCGGATGACCGGCACGTTTGGCGGCGACTCCACTGGTACGCTCCAGATCGACGGCAAGATCTTGAGCGAGCCCGATCGGGGGCGCGCCGCCGTCGGCCTGGCGCGGACGGGAAATACCACTCGGCTGGCCATGGGACATGTCGCATGGGAAGCGGAAGTCGACGTCGCGGGCCGTAAGCGCGCGCTCAACGGCGTGAATCGCGCGCGCGGACCGAATGACGTGGTGGTCTTCACACCAGAGTTTCACTCCACCACGCTCACCGACGGACGCGGAACCGAAGTGATCGTTCGTCGCAATCGCGTCGAAACGATCCGCGAGAACGCCGGCAGCAGCCGCATTCCAGCGGACGGCTTCGTGTTGTCCGCCACGGGCACGGCCCGCGACTGGGCACGCAAGCAGCTCGTGCCCGGCGCCCACGTGACCGTGTCGATGAAACTGAAGCCGGTCGACCCCGACGCCGACAATCCGTGGAGCAACGCCGAAGACATTCTCGGAGCGGGACCGATCATCGTGACTGCGGGACGAGTGGACATCACTGCGAATCGCGAGAGCATGGCGCCGAACTTCGCCACCGACCGCCATCCGCGCACGGCCATCGCCGCGCTCACCGACGGACGTGCGCTGCTCGCCACCGTCGATGGGCGTCAGCCCAACCTCAGCATCGGCATGTCGCTCGACGAGCTCGCCCGCCTCATGCTCGAATTCGGCGCGGTCGACGCAATCAACCTGGATGGCGGCGGATCCACCACGATGGTCGTCGATGGTTCGGTGGTGAATCGCCCCTCCGATCCGACCGGCGAACGGCCGGTCAGCGACGCCATTCTCGTCCTCCCGAAGCAGCAGTAGAATCTCCGCATGCGAAGCATGCTGGCTGCACCCGCCGTGGCGTCGGTGTTGATCGTGGCATCCGCCGCGTCAGCGGGCGAAGCGCGGGCAACCGCGACGTTCACCAAGGACGTGGCGCCGATCTTTTACGAGCACTGCGTCGAGTGCCACCGCCCGACAATGTTCGCGCCGATGTCGTTGATGAAATACGACGAGGCACGGCCGTGGGCGCGCGCGATCAAACAGCGGGTGGTTGCGCGCGAGATGCCGCCGTGGGGTGCAGATCCCGCCATCGGTCACTTCAAGAACGACCCCCGCCTGTCACAAGCCGAGATCGACACCATCGTGGCGTGGGTTGACGGCGGCGCGCCAAAAGGAAACGACCGGGATCTGCCGAAGCCTCCTGAGTTCGTCGACGGCTGGACAATTGGGAAACCCGACGCCGTGCTGACGATGGTCGAGGACTATTGGATTCCCGCGTCGGGGACAATTCCCTACGAATACATCAGGATTCCCACCAACTTCAGCGAAGACAAGTGGATCAAGGCAATCGAGATCAAGCCCGGCTCGCGCGCGCACGTGCATCATGTGATTGCCTACACCCAGCCGCGTGGCACCACCGGACGTGGGAGTCCGCTCGGACGCACCAACATCGGTGGCACGACGCCGAACAAACCAGGCGTTGTGTTCGGCGACGGCATTGCGCGGCTGCTGCGCGCCGATTCGGAGATCGTGCTGCAGATGCATTACACGACCAACGGCGTCGAAGCGACCGATCGTACCAGCATCGGATTGATTTTCGCGAAGGAGCCGCCGGCCAAAATGGCGGGCGGGGGCATGGCACTCAACTTCCGCTTGCACATTCCGGCAGGTGCGCCGAATCACGAAGTGAAGGCCACCTATACGTTCAACGAAGACACGCTACTCACGTCGATGACGCCGCATATGCATTACCGCGGCAAGGACATGACCTATATTGCGCGGTTTCCCGACGGTACAACGGAGACGTTGTTGTCGGTCCCACGCTACAACTTCGACTGGCAGATCACGTATCAGCTCGCCGAGCCGCGAGTGATGCCGAAAGGCACCCAGCTCGAAGTGATCGCGCATTACGACAACTCGCCGGGCAACAAGTTCAATCCCGATCCGACAAAGGAAGTCCGCTGGGGCGATCAGACCTGGGATGAAATGATGATCGGGTTTTTCGGAACTGTTAGTGATCCGGCCGGCCTAAAGGTCGGCCGCGACAGGTGACCCTAAGCCATCTCCTGTAACGGCCGGCCTTGAGGCCGGCCGGTCACGGCCTTCGAAATAAACCGGTGTAAGCCCCTTTACCTCGGATGTGCCCTGCCATCGCGGCAACCACTGCTGCGCGCGTCAGCGGCGGCGACAGTCCAACCGGTGCGACGTCGATCATCGAGTCGAGCGCGAAGAGCTCGAACACATAGTGATGCACCGGGCCTGACGCCAACGCGCCGGGGCCGCGATAGTACGGACCGCTCGCGCTGATCTGGCGCGAGCCGTCGGGCAATTGCGCTCCCTGCGCCACTTTCTCCGGCAGACCTCTCGCCTCGCCAGGGATGTTCCACACCATCCAATGCAGCAGGTCATCGGTGCCGCTGCCGACGGCCGCATCGAGATCGTGAACGATCAGCACGAAGCTCATCGTCCCATCGGGCACGTTGGTCCACGTCAATGGAGGTGATGCCTCCTCGCCGGTCTGCGCGTGCTTGGCGGGAATCTGACCGCCGTCAGGCCACGCTGTCGTGCTCAACGTCATCGCCTGCACGCCGCCACGGCCGCCTCCCCGCCCGCCTCGGCCGCCGGGCTGCGAACCAGGCGCGATAGGGGATGCATTGCCGCCGGGCGGATTTTGTGCCGCACCGGCCAACACAGCCGCAGAGACGAGAGCCACGATGATCGCGAGTCGCATGGGTCGTGCTGACTATCTGAACGATGCCGCTTGCGTCTTACGCCACTGGTCGTATCGCATCCGCAGCGTCCTCACGGGGTTGAGATTCTCGCCTTCCTTGATCGCGTTTGGTCCCTTGTCGGCTCCAGGCTGTGACACCGTTATGTACATGGTGTATTTGCCGTTGTTGTGTGAGTCGCCATTGCTATCGGTCTTCTCTGCCATCAGGATGTAGGCGACGTGCGACGTTCTCTGGTCGCATGGAATCTTCGGCTTCGACCCGTCGGACGGCCACGGCGGGCATGTGCAGCGACTGTCACCGCCCGAGCCGTCGGCGGCTTCCATGGCGGCCATCACCCGATCAGTGATGGCGCCCTGCGTGTTGATGAACGCCTGCACCGCGTTCGGCACGACTTGTCCCGGCCGCAGGATGTTGCCTTGAATCGAGTAGAAGATGTCGGTGCCGGGGGCCTGGCCTTGGAGGTCCTGCGTGACGTAGCCGTTGCTCAAGCCCGAGTGTCCCGCCATACGTCCCTGCAAATCGAGAATGCCGAACTGCCGGCTCTGATAGGCCGGGTCGCTACTGAGCAGCTCGATGATCGCGTTCGGATCGATTCCCTTCTGCAGCTCGCGGAATACCAGCATCTGATTCTGATGCGTGTTGTCCACGGCGGCCTGGCACGCCGCGACGCCTTTGCCGGGAACGACCACCGCCTGCACGCCCATCAGAAACTGATCGTCGCGATCGACGCACGTAGCGGAGGCGATGACCACGCGACCGGTGCTGCGATCGACGGCAATGACGGACCACGTGGCAAACACACTCGACGGGCACGCCAACAGAACAACGAGAACAAGAGTGGATCTACGCATGACTGCTCCTCGGGACGCCGCGGAATGATACAAAACCTGGTCTCGCCATTGCACGCGCCTCCTCGATCACAAGTGGGACAAGGCGCCGAAGGGCTTTGCGATGTTCAATGAAAAACAGGATGATTGCCTCAAGGTGGTGCTGAGGACGGCCGCCTGACGGCTGATGCCCGATCTCTCCTATTGGCTGCCTGGTCTCGCGACCGCTGCCGGCGCGGCGCTGCTGCTCGCGTGGCGCGTGCGCGAGACCCGGCGGCCCGTTTCTCCGCGTTCGATTCTTCTGCCGCCGCTTGGCATGAGCTCCGGCTTCGGCATGTTTCTGCTGCCCGACTTCCGCATCTCCTGGCCATGGGCGCTCGGCGCGCTTGGCGCCGGCGCGCTGCTGCTCGCGATTCCCTTGGTGCGCTCAACGCGGCTGGCGCGGCAAGGCGACGCGGTGATGATGCAGCGGTCGCGCGCCTTTCTCGGCATCCTGCTCGCGCTCGTTGCAGTGAGACTGCTGCTTCGCAATTACGTTGGTCACATCCTGCCGGCGCGCCAGACCGCGGGCGTCTTTTTCATGCTGGCCTTTGGGATGATTGCGCGCTGGCGGGCATGGATGTGGATCGAGTACCGAAAGCTGGCGGGCTAGCGACCTCCGTCCCCGCTAGCGACCTCCGTCCCCGCCTAGCCCGATGTGTTAATGCCAGATCGCGTACAGATAGAGCACCGCGAGCGCCGACGACGACTGTCGTGAGTCGCAGACCGGCGTGGAGCTTTCGCAACGTTGTCCGCCGCGCGCTGCTCTTCATACACATGCGGTGATGCTGCACCGCGAGCTCCGCGCTCAGCTGCGCCCATCCGCCTCGTTATCGTCCTGATGAGCTGGCGCGCCTCCAGATCGCGTGCCGTGAAACGCATGAAGATCCGTGGACGCGCGTGCCGACAGGGCGCCGCACGACGCGCGAGGGCGCGGGAGTCATCCGTCGCGCGTTTAGACCGTTATGCGGCCACAGACGTGGATTTTGTACGCGTTGTGGACCCGCATAACGGTCTACGGCGCGCGGAGCGCGCCAAGCCAACAAAAAGAACTAGCCAAGGGCCGCGGAGTTAGCCGGATATCAGGGCAGGGCCCTTGGCTAGTTCACCGACGCTGCTTGCACTCAAGCACAACCGCTAAACGTCGATGAACCGTTCCCGCTCGGTTGCCGGCGGCAGCGCGCATACGTCGGAGCGGCCGAAGATCCGGTAGCGGTAGCGTGCGATCAGATCGTAGCCCGCATTGAGGAGTGCCCAGGGAAAGATGCGCAACACCGTCGCCGAGCGCCAGGGCTGGCCGAGCATCGAGGCGACAAACAGCGCACCCTGCGCTTTGATCAGGATCGCCGGACGGTCGCGACGATAGTTGGTGACGACCGCAAAGGTGTCGAGATCGTCGGGTTCTTTGCTGAAGCGCGAGAGCCACGACCGTCCCGTGGCGCTTTGCAACGATGCGTAGTCGAACAGGCGGCGCCGATCACGCGGGAGCAGAAACTGCACGAGCGCGTTGCACAGTCCGCACACGCCGTCGTACAGGACGAGATGTTCACCCGCCACGCACGCACTACCTCGCCGAGCCTAACATCACTCCTATCGATCGCTCGAGCGGATTGTAAAAGCTGCCGTAGTCGGGCGAGGTGATGTTGTTCTGCACATCACGCGCGGATGAAGAGCCGAACGTGTTGTACACCTTCACCCCCGCGCGGAAGCGATACTTTTTGAACTGCCAGGGCCGCGACAGTGAGAAGTCGAACGTTCGCACCGTCGGCAGCCGCCCTGCCGTGTTGCGTGGACCAACGAAATCCTGGAATTCGTTGACGGCCGACCACGGGAACCCGGATCGCACCTCGACGACCGGTGCGAAATCCCACTTGCCGGGAAAGCCGATCGTCCCGCGCGCGATGAAGCGGTGGCGAACGTCGGTCGGAATCAATCCATATTCATTCTGGCGGATGATCGGCGTGCGGAAGTTGCCGAAAAACTGATCGTAGTTGTTGAGATCGGCCGTGCCTTTCGCCCACACGTACGAGAACGTCAGGTCGCGCCGCGCGCCGCCAAGATAGCGGGCCGTCAACTCGAGTTCCTTGTAGCGTGACTCGCCGGTGGTCGTCACGAACAGGCGTCCGGCCGCTGGCTCCGGCACCAGGATGTACTCGTGCGCACCGCTGCGACGGAGGAACGCAGCCTTCAGCAGCATGCGACGTCCAAACCGCTGGTCCCATTCAACGTTACCGACTTGTGCCTCCGGCGTATGGAGGTCCTCGTGAAGATCATTGCGGAACGCAACCGGCGGGCCGAGCGGCGCGCCGTTGGGATCGAAGCGAGAAACGACTCTCGATTCGTAGCGCTCGAATGCATCCACGTTGAGCGGGGTGCGCTGCACGAACTTGCCGTAACCGCCGCGAAGGATTGCCCGCCCTTCGGGCAGCACGCCAATAGCAACACCTGCGCGCGGAGAATAGTTGATGTGCTCGACAATCCCGTCGCGATCTGAACGGATGCCGAGCTCCAGCGTGACGCGTGAACCGATCCGCCAACGATCCTGGGCAAACAGCGCCCACTCCGTACCATAGATCTCCTGGTCGGTGGGACCGCTGAATTCCGTTCGTTCCGCCAGTGATCCGTCGAGGCGCCGGATCTCGAGCGGATGGCTGAAACTCGTCCCCTCGAACCACGAACGCTGCAGATCGATGCCGATTTTCACCACGTGCTGGCCGCGCCACCAGTTGCGTGTGGCACTCAACGCCTCCACGATCTGTGTGCTTCTGACCTTGCGCTCCTGATCGTTGAAGAACGTGCCGCTTTGGGTTGGCGGCGCATATGTCATCGGCCCGGACCCATTGCCGCCGATCTCAACTTCGAACCAGCGCGTGGCGACGGTGGTTTCGAGCACGACGTCGGAAGCAAACGCGAGGCGATCCACGATGCCGAGCGACGCGCCGTTCTGGTCGAAGTCCGGCGCGACCTCGGGCGGCCGAAAGGTGTTCATCGTGGCGTGCTCGACCTCGCGCGGAAACACGACGATGCCACCTCCAAAGATGTGCCGCGCCGAGAGAACGGTGTCGATGCGCGTAAACGCGTCGAAGCTGCGCAACTCGATGTCCGGCTCGTCGGGAAGACTTTTGACCGGGGTCAACAAATACCGAAACTGCACGTCCTCGGCGAAAAACGCGCGATCCGTCTTCAGCGGCCCCCGCACCGAAAACCGCGGCTCGAAGCCGCGGATACGGAAACCCGAGCGCAACCGCGGCATCAGATTGCCGGGCTTGAATTCCCACTCGTTCGTCCCGCGCCGCGTACGAATCTGCGTGACGCTCGTCGTAAACCGGCCGTACTCCGCGGCGAACGGGTTCGCGAGCACTTCAACCGTGTCGATGCTTTGTCCCGGCAGCTCCAGATCGAAATCGCCCGTTGAGGGGTCGATCAGGCTCGCGCTGCTGACCTGCAGCGCGCCCTGTGTGGGGTTGCCGCCTTTGATGCGCAGGCGGCCATCGCTGCCACGAACGACGCCGGGAAGCAGCGGCAACAAGCTTTGAAAGTCGTCACCCTGGAGCGGTGTAAGCTCGAGGACCGACCCCGACAGCAGATCGCTCATCGACACGGGCTGCACACTATCAGTCGGCGACGGTGACGGGGTGGCCGGCGCGGGCGCCCGCACTTCCTCCGTCGGCAGCACGAACGTCAATCGAATGTCGAGGAGCACTTGCGCACTCTCACCGCTGCGCACTTCGAACGGCGCCGACTCGCTCGTGAAGAACCCCTCGCGGGCGGTATGCACCACATATCGACCCGGGGGCACGTCGGCGAACGTGACCTGGCCAGCGGCGTCGGTCGTGGTCTGCGCAATCACCGTCATGTCCGGGGCGGTGCGGAGGTCGACATCGACTCCCGGCATCCGCACGTTGCCTTCGAGCGTCGTAATCGTCGCGACGACACGTCCCGTGCCAGTAGGTTGCGCAGTTTGTGCCCAGGCACGCGGTGCTCCGCTCACCGCTCCGATGATAGCCAGAAGCGCAATCGCGCGGCGACGGCGGCTGCAAAGCAAGGCTGCGGTCATATCGGCCAGATTGTACTGCCGAAAATCACACACAAAGCGCAGGCTTGTCGTGTATGATCCTGACCCGCAAACTCATTCGGCATTCTTTTCCGACGAGGCACACTATTGGACGGACGATCATTTTCCGTGTGCGTTGTGGCCACCGCGCTCGCGTTTCCCGCCATCGCGGCCGCTCAGGACTCTCGCACCGACGTCATCAGCCGCGAACAAGCGGAAAAAGCCAAAACAGCAGCACCGCACACGCCCGGCAGGGGCGAAGCGCTCCTCATCTTTACGCAAAAGCTGATGAGCGGCACGTACGAGGGAGTGTATCCAGCAAGCGGCAGCGTTTACAGCGGCGGCGGATTCACTCTGGGGGCCGGCTATCGGCGGTTCGTCAGCGATCGCAACACGATCAACCTCCTCGGGCTCTACTCTCTGAGGGCTTACAAGTTGATCGATTTCACCTTCACCTCGCCGCGCTCGCCCACCGGGCAAATCGAATATTCGCTGAATACAGGCTGGCGCGATGCGACGGAAGTAGCGTATTACGGCCTTGGCATCGACAGTGCCAAATCGCGCAGCAACTTCCGCCTGAAGGAGACCTACGTCGGCGGCGATCTGTCGGTGCGGCCCGTGTGGTGGACCGTGCTGCGCGGGGCCGCCACGTATGAGGACTACAACATGGAGGACGGCCGCGGTACTGCGCCGTCAATCTTCGACGTGCACACCGAGGCCACCGCACCCGGACTCGAGGCGAGCCCGACCTATCTCCACACGGTCGCGTCGGCGGGCATCGATTGGCGGCCAGCGGCCGGGTACGCGAGGCGCGGCGGCCTCTACGAAGTGGCCTACCACCGCTACAACGACAACGACGACACCTACACGTTCGATCGCGTTGACGGCACGATCGTGCAGCACCTTCCCATCCTGCGCGAGAACTGGATTCTCTCGCTGCGCGGCCAGGTGCAGACCACGATCGGCGACGAAGACATCGTGCCCTACTTCCTGCTGCCGTCACTCGGCAGCGGCGACACGCTCCGCGCGTATACGTCGTGGCGCTTTCGCGATCGCCACAGCCTCCTGATGTCGGCAGATTGGCGCTGGGTGGTCAATCGCATGGCCATGGATATGGCGCTCTTCTACGACGCAGGCATAGTTGCCGCGCGACGCAGCGACCTCGACTTCAGCGACATGGAAAGCGACGTCGGCATTGGCATACGGTTCCATTCGCCGGTGGCCACGCCGCTCCGGATCGAGCTCGCGCACGGACGCGAGGGATTCAACCTCGTCTTTTCAGGAAAGGCAGCCTTCTAATGAACCTGTCTGCCTTGTTGCGTGGCTTCGTCCGCCTGCTGACCGTCGTCGCAGCCCTGGTCCTGATCGCTGCGGCCACCGAGGCGCAGGGACCTCGCTTCTACAACGACGACCCGCTCACCCGCGAACCTGAGACGCAGGACGCGTCAAAGGTGGCAGAGTGGGACATCGACCTGTTCGTTGATCTCACGATCAACCTGTTTGGCCGCCCCGGCGATCCGACGCCTAACGTTCGCGCCCGCGACGTCAACACGATCGATGAAGTACCCGATTCGAACTGGTTTACCAACCGTCTCCTTACCCGAACCGTCACGCCGGAGGAAGCGGCCAAAGGTCCGCTCGAGATCGAGGGTCCCGCGCCTGGGCGCTGGACCATCACGGCGCCGAAGCGATCGGGCTTCTCGCCCGGATTCACGATGCGCGATTCCAAAGGCGAACTGTGGTTCGTGTCCTTTGACGCGCCCGACCATCCCGAAGCCGCCACGGGGGCAATCCTGGTGGCCAACAAAATCTTCTGGACGCTCGGCTACTGGCAGGTGGAGAACCATCTTATTACCGTGAGGCCGCAGGATCTCGAGATCTCGCCTGAGGCGATGTTTACGCCGCCGTCAGGACGGAGGCGGCCGCTCAAGCAGAGCGATATCGACGAGGTCTTCGACCGCTCACACAGGAGCGAGGACGGGACCTACCGCGCCGTCGCCGCGCGAGGATTGTCGGGCCGCGTCGTCGGCGGCTTCAAGTATCACGGCACACGTCCGGACGATCCCAACGACATCATCCCGCACGAGCACCGGCGATCATTGCGCGCGCTCAAGGTCTTTGGCGCGTGGACCAATCTCGTCGACATGAAAGCCGGCAACACCGTGGACACGGTGATCAGCCAGGGCGGGCGCGCCGTCGTGCGGCATTATCTGCAGGACGTGGGATCGACATTTGGCACCGGCGCGCTCGCGCCCCGCGAGTACGACGAAGGATGGGAACACTTGTACGAGGGCGGCCAGGTCGCGCAGCGTCTGTTTCTGTTTGGATTCCCACTACGCCCATGGCATACGGTAGGTTACGTCGACAACGAAGCGATTGGGCGCTTTGAGGCCGATGCCTTCGAACCTGAAGAGTGGAAGCCGCGCGTGCCAGCGGCGGCGCTTCTCCGGGCGCGCGCCGATGATACGTTCTGGGCCGCCCGGCGTCTGGCCGCCTTCACCGACAATATGATTGACGCTGTCGTCAAAACCGGGCGGTACAGTCAGCCCTCGGACGAGAAGTTGCTCGCGGATGTCCTGATTCAGCGGCGCAACAAGATCGTCACTCATTACATGAACGCGGTGAACCCGCTCGTCGATTTCACTCTTTCGGGAGACGGCCGGCTTCGTTTCCGCAACGCAGCCGTTGACGCAGGCGCCGGCAACGCACCTGGTGGCGGCTATCGCGCCACGTGGACGACGTTCGACAACGCCAGCGGTGCGACTGCAGCCATCGGCTCTCCGGTTACGTCCTCAGCGCTCGAGATCGCGGCGCCGGCGGCGTTGCCGTCCGGCGCAGGCGCGTTCGTCAAGATCGACGTGGCCGCCGTCGAAGCGGCGCAGCCGTCGTGGACGGTTCCGGTGTCCGCGTACTTCCGGCGCACGGGAAGTGAATGGAGACTGGTGGGCCTCGATCGCCTGCCGGCCGTCGCAGCCGCGCCCGCGCGCCAGTGACCGTCCGCACCTGTCGTTTGCGCACGCACTTGTCTCTCTTGACGTAATCGGACATACCCACGGTCTCCAAGGATGCCTTCGAGACGCTTGAAGCGACAGGAGCGGGCCGGAGTGTCTGGTTCGAGCTGAATGGGACGAAACGGTGTGCGGCTATGTCTGCTCGATTTGGGCCATTTGCTGTGACGTGAGCGCCACGTCGCCGGCTCTGGCGAGCTCGCTGATTTGATCAGGATGGCGTGCGCCAACAATGGCGCCGGTCACCGCCGGATGGCGCAGCGTCCACGCAATCGCGATCTCCCCGGGCGTGCGCCGCTCGTGCGCGGCGATCGTCTCGAGTCGATCGACGACGCGCAGCGCTTCGCTGAACAGCGGCTCCTGGAAGTACTTGCCTTTCCGCCGCCAGTCGCTCTCGGGCAAGGCGGCAAGCCGCTCGCGCGTCATCTTACCCGTGAGAAGGCCCGACTGCATGGGCGAATACACGATGACGCCAACCCCGTTCTGCTGGCAGAACGGCAGCGTCTTCGCCTCGATCTCCCGCCGGACGATGGAATAAGGGGGCTGGAGACTCGTGACTGGGGCAATGCGATGAATGCGCGCGAGCTGCTCTGCGTCGGCATTGCATATGCCGATGTGACGCACTTTACCCTCGCGCTGCAAGGCGGCGAGCGTTTCCCACGCCTGCTCGAGTGAACCTGGATCGTGACCTGGCGGGCTGCTCGGCCAGACCGGCCAGTGGAGTTGGTAGAGGTCGATGCGGTCGGTGTCGAGCCGCCGCAGGCTTTGCTCGGCTTCGCGCCGCAACGATTCGGGTTGCAGGTTGTGAGTAACGGTCTGCTGTTCGTCCCAGACGAGCGTACCTTTGGTAAAGACGTAGGGTCGCTCGTGACGAGACACATCGCGCAGTGCGCGCCCTACCACGGCTTCGGAGTGGCCGAGGCCGTATGCGGCGGCAGTATCAATCCAGTTGATGCCGAGGTCGATGGCACGGCGAATCGTCGCAACGGAATCGCGATCGTCCTGCGGCCCCCATCCGAACATCCACTCGCCGCCGATAGCCCAGGCACCGAGGCCAATGGGCGTGATCTCGAGATCGGACTGACCCAGCTGTCGCCGCACCATCCCGCGATTTTATGCGGGACGCAGATGCCAGGACGGAAGCACGCGGGCGGGGCGTGGCTCCGGCACCGGACGCGGTTGCGACGCGCCAAGCTCCTTGCTAAGTCTCCTCAAAGTTTCAGCAGCCACTTTCCCGTCGGCCTGAGGCACCGTCCAGGTGCCAATAAGCTGTTGGCCTTTCGCATCCTGTTCGATACGGTAGACGGCGAGTCCGGTTGTGCCGCCGAAATAGCTCACCGAGAGCACGTGGTCAGTCAGAATTCCCACTCCCAGGTATTGCTCCTGCTCCTCGTCACCGACGGACCACAACAGATCGTAGGTGCCGTTGTGTCGAATGATGCGAACCGTCCCGCGATATCCGACACCGTCCGGACGCATCCCCTCGCAGGCGTAGATGCCTCCGAGATCCACGTCGGAGGCTCCAGCGTCGCCGTGTGCAACGGATTGAATGGGAAGCGATAAAAACGGCAGCACCGTCAGACTTAACGCGAGCAACCACGCCAGTTTCATAAGAAATCTCCTTCTGGCGCCACCCCATGCATCGCTCGCCGCGGCCGCGCCGTCGCCGCGTGCCTTGCAACGACTGTTCCAGCATTGCGCCATTCATACCTCGTGCTGAGAGCTGATCGCTGGAAGCCGAAGCCGCGCGGAATTCACGCGCAGGCAAGCGAATTCCGCGCTTCAGTGATCGGTAACAGGGTTGACTTCAATGCAGGCTGCGCATTAAGAGACAGGAGATCTCCGTGTCAATCATGCATCTCCCCGTCAAAGATGTCGTTGGCCGTGGTCTTACGGAAGCGTATCTCTCGAACGGCGAGATTGCACGCATCGCCGGCAAAGGACTGGAGCGACTGCCGGTGGACGGCCGCCGAGTGCTGGTGCTGATCCCTGACGGCACGCGGACGATGCCGATGCCGCTCATGTTCGACACGATTGAGCGTGAGCTCGGGACCCGCGTCGCGGCGCTCGACTACCTTGTAGCGCTCGGCACCCACACGCCCATGAGCGACGCTCAGCTTACAGCGCTCATCGGTCAGCCAGTGGTCAACGGTATCGCGAGAAAGCGGCGGATTTTCAACCATCGATGGGACGACGCGGCCACGTTCGTCAGGCTGGGGACGATTCCGGCAACCGAGATCGAAGAGCTGACGGCCGGCCGTTTACGCGAGGACGTGCCGGTCGCGCTCAACAGGCTGGTTACCGAGTACGACCACATCCTCATCTGCGGACCCGTGTTTCCCCATGAGGTTGCCGGCTTCTCGGGGGGGACAAAATATTTCTTCCCGGGTATCGCGGCCGCCGAGATCATCCACTTCACCCACTGGCTTGGGGCGCTGATCACGAGCTACGAGATGATCGGCACGCTGGACACGCCGGTGCGGGCGGTGATCGATCGCGCGGCCGGCTTGCTCGACACACCCACGTCACTCTTGGCCCTCGTCGTAACGCACGCCGGGGTAGCAGGCATTTTCTGCGGCGACACCAAGGAAGCCTGGCGTCAGGCGGCCACGTTGTCGGCCAACCGGCATATCGTGTGGGTGGACAAACCGTACGAGCGAGTGCTGGCGGTGATGCCGTCGATGTATCAGGATTTGTGGACGGCGGCAAAAGGGATGTACAAGACAGAACCCGCGGTTGCGGACCATGGCGAAGTGGTGATTTACGCGCCGCATGTGAACGAAGTGAGTCATGTCCACGGAGCTTTGATCGAGGAGATCGGATATCACTGCCGCGACTACTTTTTGCGGCAGTGGGAGCGTTTCGCGAAATACCCCGGCGGGATCCTGGCGCACTCCACGCACCTCAAAGGACTCGGCTCGTTCGATCCAAGTTGCGCGCTGGAAACGCCGCGCATTCGCGTCACGCTCGCTACCGGCATCTCGCGCGAACGCTGCGATCGCATCAACGTCGGTTATCTCGATCCCAACAGCATCGATGTGGGGGCGTGGCAGGCGCACGAGCCGAACGGCTGGCTCGTGGTGCCGCGCGCGGGCGAATTGCTCTACAGGGTTGGACAACCTCCTGTCTTTACCGAGGACGCATCGTGAAGTACCGCATGGGCGTCGTTGGACTTGGCGTCATGGGCGCAAGTCTGGCGCGGAACATCGAGAGCAACGGGTTTGCCGTCGCGGGCTACGACCTCGATGCGAAAAAGACCAAGGCCTTTCTCGAAGGACCCGCGAAAGGGAAAGCGATTATCGGGGTTGATCGGCCCGAACAGTTGATGGAAGCGCTGGAGCGTCCGCGCCGGGTCCTGATGATGGTGCCCGCCGGGCCGCCTGTAGACAGCGTCATCGCCCACCTGCGCCCTTACCTGGAGAAAGACGACATTCTGATCGACGGCGGCAATTCGCTCTTCACAGACACCGATCGGCGCTCGGACGATCTGGCCTCGGCAGGTCTTCGATTTGTTGGTGCCGGCGTGTCGGGAGGCGAGCAAGGCGCGCTGCTCGGGCCCGCGATCATGCCCGGTGGTCCGCGCCCGGCGTGGGATGCGCTGAAAGACATCTTCCGCGCGATCGCGGCGAAAGCGGAAGACGGCGAACCGTGCGTGGACTACATCGGACCTCGCGGCGCAGGGCACTACGTCAAGATGGTGCACAACGGCATTGAGTACAGCGACATGCAGCTCATTGCCGAAACCTACGACCTGCTGCACCGCGGAGCGGGTTTGGGCGTTCAGGAGATCGGCGGCATCTTCTCCGACTGGAACCGTGGCGAGCTGCGCTCGTACCTCATCGAAATCACGGCAGACGTGCTCGCACGCACGGACAACGGCACCGGCCAGCCGCTCGTCGATGTGATCGTGGACGAAGCGCAGCAAAAGGGCACGGGAAAGTGGATGAGCCAGAACGCGTTCGACATCGGCGCACCGATTCCAACGGTCAACGCCGCGGTCGAAGCGCGAATCCTTTCCTCGCTGAAGGCCGAGCGCGTGGCGGCGAGCCGTGTGCTGCGTGGGCCATCCGCAACAGTCGCGGCGCGCGCCAGCCTCGTCGACGCGGCTCGGCAGGCGCTCTATGCGAGCAAGATCACGTCGTACGCCCAAGGGTTCGCCATGCTTCGTCTCGCGTCGAAGGAATACGGCTACGACATCGATCCGGGTACCGTCGCGAAGATCTGGCGCGCCGGCTGCATCATCCGAGCGAGCCTGCTCGAAGACATCCGAGCGGCGTTTGCACGCGAACGCGGCCTGGTCAATCTCATGCTCGATGATGCGTTTCGCGATGCGCTGGCAGCCCGGCAGGACGGTTGGCGTCACGTCGTGGCGGCCGCTGTCAAGGCCGGCATTCCTGTGCCGGCCACGGCATCGTCGCTCGCCTATTACGATGCGTATCGAAGCGAGCGGCTTCCGGCCAACCTCACGCAGGCGCAGCGCGACTACTTCGGCGCGCACACATACCGACGGATTGATCGTGAGGGCGTCTTCCACACCGACTGGGTCACTCATTGATGACGCTCGATTTCCTGGCACTTGGTGCGCTTGTCCATCGGCTTGATCCCGGCGTCGTCCCCTTTCGCAAAGCTACTCATTGCGCCATTCACGTCAGCGGCGGTGAGTACAACACGGCCGCCAACTTGTCCGACTGCTTTCGTCTGCGTGCCGGTATCGCCACAGCAATGGTGGAGTATCCAATTGGCGAGTTGATCGCTGGACGCGTACGGGCAATGGGCGTTACGCCCTTTTACAAGACGTTCGCGCACGACGGGGCCTGGGGCCCCAACATGGCTACCGTCTACAGCGATCGTGGGCACGGTATGCGGCCGCCGGTCGTCTTCTATAACCGCGCCAACGAAGCGGCCGCGCAACTCAAGCCGGGCGATTTCGATTGGGCCGCCATCTTCGGCGATGGTGTGCGCTGGTTCCACAGTGGGGGCATCTTCGCGTCGCTCTCGCCCACCACGTCCGATTTGATCCTCGAAGCGATGCAGGCCGCCCGGGCGCACGGCGCGACGGTGTCGTTCGATCTGAACTATCGCGAAAAGCTCTGGAACGCGTCGGGCGGATCGAAGCGCGCCTTGGCGATTCTCGGCCGCATAGTCGAGCACGTCGACGTGCTTGTCGGCAACGAAGAAGACCTGCAAAAAGGGCTGGGCATTCCGGGTCCGGAGCTGGCCGCGAGGTCCACGCTCGATCCGAGCGTCTTCTTCGGCATGATCGACCGTGTTCTCGACAAGTACCCGCGCATCAAAGTCGTCGCCACCACTCTGCGCGATGTGCATTCGACGAATCGGCACACATGGGCGGCCGTCGCATGGATCAACGGGAAGACATATGTCGCGCCAACATGCACCCTTGACGTCTACGATCGCGTAGGCGGGGGCGACGCCTTCGCGTCGGGATTGTTCTATGGGTTGCTGACGGGGGCACCTCCTGACGAAGCGCTGCGACTCGGGTGGGCGCACGGTGCGCTCGTCGCCGGCTTTCCGGGCGATACCACGATGGCGACGCTCGAACAGGTACGCGCCTTTGCGCATGGCGGCTCGGCGCGCATCCAGCGCTAGCGGCGCCGCGATGCCGCGATGATCCGATCCACGCTCCAGGCGCTTGCGCCCGCAAAGGCAACACCGACTTGCGTCGTCGGATCGAACGGCGGCATTGGGTCTGGACCTCGCGGACAGCCGAAGAGCTTCAGCGGTCCGAACGGGATGAACACGGCGCCGACTTGTCGATCTCGGCCTGCCGATTACGACATCACAGTGGAGGGACGGCGACATGCCAAAGATCAGCTCGTTTTTGTGGTTCGATACTCAGGCGGAAGAGGCAGCGAACTTCTACGTCTCTGTTTTTCCTAACTCGAAGATCGGCAAGGTCGCGCGCTACGGGGACGCCGGGCCCGGGCCCAAGGGCGGCGTCATGACCGTCGAGTTCGAGCTCGATGGCAAGCCTTTCATGGCGCTCAACGGCGGACCACAGTTCAAGTTCACCGAAGCAATTTCCTTCGTGGTGCACTGCAACACACAGCAGGAAGTCGACACGTATTGGAACAAGCTCCTGCAAAGCGGCGGTCAGGAATCGCAATGCGGATGGCTCAAAGACAAGTTCGGCCTGTCCTGGCAGATCGTGCCGACAATCCTGGGCCAGCTACTGAGTGATCCCGACCCCGAGAAGTCGAAGCGCGCGATGGAGGCGATGCTCGAGATGAAGAAGATCGACATTCCGACGTTGCAGCGCGCCGCCGAGCAAGCATAAAAGCGCACATGGCGTGGAGTGGGGAGTTCGAAGCGACCGCTGGCGATCGCTCACATGGCGCGCGGCAGTTCCTACGACAGCCTGGAGCCACGATTCTCGCGGTGCTCACGCTGCACAGCCGTGCTACGCTTTGCTACCCCAACAGGAGGGCGCCATGCTTAGAGTACTCGTGCAGGGTGTCCTCGTCTCGGCTCTCCTTTCCGCGCAAACGTCAGACGGCTGAAGCTGGTCGAACGGTACAGCCGCGATTTGAAAAGCCGCGACGTGGCGAAGCGCGTGGATGCGGCCCGCGGACTCGGCGATCTGAAGATGGCGGAGGCGGTCGACGCGCTTGCCGTGGCCTAGAGCGATAACGACCCCGCAGTCCGCGAGGCGGCCGCAAGCGGCCTGTGGAATTCGAGCGACGTCGCCAAGCGCGCAGTGCCGTCGCTGCGCAAGGCGCTTGGCGATGCGCATCCCGCCGCGGTGGGGGCAAAGAGGCGGCCTCGGCACAGACGGCGATCGCGCCGCTCACGAACGATGGCGACGAGTTGATACGTCGCTCCTTACGGTTGCTGTTGCGCGAAGTGAAGCTTCAAGAGTTGCTTCCGATTGCTTCGCATGTCCTTTCCGTGCCGGATTTCAGGATAGGGCACACCTTCACCCTGCAGTCCCACCCAGAGCGCGAGATTGAAGTCGTCGGTATCGAGGTCGTCTTCGACTTCGAAGTTCTGATCGCCCATCACTTTTTGCCAGTACTCGGGAGTTCGCAATGGACGTGTGGCAGTAGTGGCGCCAAATTCCCGGTTGCGCTGCCCGTTGCGTGCGACTTGCGTCGGCACCGGTAACTGTGTGCTGAGCAAGACCGCGGGGACTTCGGCCGTGTAAGTCCACGTCCCTGGCGAAGAGTTGAAGACTTGCGCCATCGGTTCAGCAAGCGCGTCGTTCAAACCGGGCGATTCGAGCCCGAGCACGTCGACAATCGTGCGAATCATGCTGACCGTGGTGTAGTGTTCAGACACGACCTTCCCCTGTTTGACGAAAGGTCCGGCGACGAGCGCGATGCTGCGGTGCGCATCCACGTGGTCGCCGCCGTTTTGCGCATCATCTTCGACAACGAAGATCAGCGTGCTGTCCTTGTACTTGCTTTTCGCGACTTTCTCCATCAGCAAGCCGACGGCGTAATCGTTATCGGCCATCTGCGTTTCGACGGTGTTGACGCCGTCAATCGCGGTGTTGAAGTTGCCGAAATGATCGTGCGGGAATCGCACGAACATGAGATTGGGAAGGTTGTTGTTGGCCACGAACTGGTCGAACTCGCGCTCCCATTCCTTGAACAGCCAGAAGTCCGCATTGGTTTGGTCGTAGCCGCGGAAATAGACATCGGTATTTCCTGCGAGCGCCTCTTTCAACGGCTCCGCCTGCGGCACGCCGAGTGCGAATGGAGTGCGGAACGTGGCGCTCAGGGCTGGGCGATTGCCGACGAAAAAACCGTAGTTGCGGATGGTCAGGCCGGCGCGCAGCGCAGCATCCCAGAGATAGCCGGTTCCCGCTTCGCCCTCGGGGCTGTCCGGCGCCGCAACGTCCGCCACGCCCGGCAGCAGATTTCGATCGTTCGGGTAGGACGGATCCTGGGCTTTCCGTTCGGCAAGACCGGGCAGCGACACATTCACGTTGCGATTCGCTCCTTCCCAGTCGTAGGAAAACCCGCGTCCGCCGTAATTCACCGGGACGCTTTTCTGCGTGTAGTCATTGGCGCGACCCGCGGTGCTCCAGTTCCAGCCGTCGCCGCTCACCGTACCGGAATCGTAAAAGTTGTCCAGAAGCACGAAGTTCATGGCGATCTTCTTGTGATTGGGACTGAACGGCGAAAGGATGGCGAGGCTCGGATCGCCGTTGCCGGCCGGCAGATCGCCAAACACCTGATCGTAAGTGCGGTTCTCCTTGACGATATAGATGACGTGCTTGATCTGCTTGCGAACGGCCGCCATCGCCCGCTCGTTCTTGGCCTGATCGGGTGTGCGCTCCATGCGGTTGTTCGCCGCCACCTGCTGCGTCAGGTGCACCAGATCGTTGCGATCAGGAACCGGCAAGGTGAGGAATCCTGCCTTGGTCGACTGCCACGAGTACTGGTTTGCGGCGCTGCAGGCATTGGATGAACCCGGCGCGATCGACAGGTTGTCGCGGCACGCGTCCGGATTGGGACCCGTATTGCTCATGCCATTGACCACGTACAGCATCGAGCCATCCGCGCTGACCGACACGGCGTTGGGGTAATACCCGGTTGGTATCAGGCCGGTGACACGTGCGCCGATCTCGCCGCCAGGCTGTTGGAGATCGATCACCGCGAGCGAGTTCGTGCCGCCATTCGTCACATACAAGGTCTTCTCATCTGGCGAGAGGGCGAGGCTGTTTGGATTGCTGCCTTTGAACTTTCCCGCTTTGGCCAGCACGTTTTCCGGCCCGGTCGTGGCTACGCGTCCGATCACTACATCCGTCGAGGTATCAATGACTGCCACTGAATCGCTGTTCGACTCGGCGACAAACAGCAGCGACTCCGAGCGGTTGAGGATCATCTTGCTCGGCAGACCGCCGACAGGAATGCGACCAGTGACCCTCGGCGTTCCCGCGAGCGTCACGATCACGATCTCGCGGTCGCGCTGACTGGACACGTACACCTTGTCGCCGCCTTTGATCGTGACCCAGAACGGATATGTGCCGCCGGGTGTGCCAGCCTTGGACGGATCGGCCGCGCCGGGCCTTAAATCCACATCGCCAATCAACATGCGTGTCGCGAGATTCACGACCGTCACTGAGTCGTAGAGCATGTTCGCGACGACGAGCCGGTCGCCGCGCGAGTTGACGGCCATTCCAGCAGCCATCGCTTGATAGAAGCCGCTCAGATTCGGATGATTGCCCAGGTCGAGCGCGGGCAACTGCTCGGCCCACGCGTTGCCAACCTTGGAATAGAAGTGCGCGGAATCGTCGCTACCGCCGGAAACATAGAACGATTGTCCATTTGGGTTCCAGGCGATGCCGTTGAAGGTGTTCGGCACTTGCAAAACTTGCTGCTTGACGGCGGTTCCGCCGGCGACGTTGTAGATGAAAACGTATTCGTTCGACCAGGCGGCGACACGACTGCCGTTCGCGCCGTTCATCCGGTTATATCCACTGGTGAGAACCAACAGCGTGTTGCCGTCAGGGCTCAGCGCCGTGCTGACGGCCTGTCCGGCAACGTAATCGGGAAGCGCCGGAATGTCGGGATCAAGCGTCGTAAACACCGAACCCGGGGCGGCCGTCGGTGTGATGCGCATGCCCGTGTGGAGCAGCTCTCCCTGAATCGGCTTCGCAGCGTCGATGACCTGTGAGCCGGAAATGGCGATTGCGACCATCGCGGCAAGCACAAATCGCATAACAGGTGCGGTCTTATTCATCACGTCCTCCGTGCCCAACTAAAATCCGTAGCTCAATGCCGTCCTGATGGCATAGCCCGCTTTGCCGTTGGATGGCGGTAGTCCCCGCGCTGCTTCGCTCAAACGCCCGCTCCGCGTCGCGTGGATAATCGGTCCGCCCGCAACGCTCACCTGCCATCGCTTGGCAGGCGGTGCGATGCGGAACGACGGTCCAATCAACAGGCGCGCGCCGCCCTCCGCTTCCTCCTCTTCCCAGAAGCCTTCAAGGTCCTCGCCAATCAGCTCGACGCCGGCGTGGAGCGAGGGGAGGAGCCGTCGCGAGACACCGACGGTCGTGATCAAGTCGACCGCGTCGCGGCCGATCGAGTACGGCTTTTCGAAGAGCGCATTGCCATCGACACGCCACGCATTGAATGCGCGACCTGCGGCGACACGCGCCAGCAGCACGTTGGCGCCCGCCGATTCATGTCGCATTCCCATACCGATCGCAAGACTTGCTTGCGATTGCGGCGACTGGATCACGCTGTAGAGCAGTTCGCCTTGCTGCGACGACCGCAAGTCACGTTCGTCGCTCGACACACCGATGCGTGCCAGTAACGTGAGGCGGTTGGCGACCGATGCCTGAATGCCAAACCGCTGCTCGGGGCGATCACCGTCGGTGACGTCAAATGCGTGCTCACCGAAACCGAAGTCCATGTCTACCGTGGCATGGCGCACTTCCGTCGGCAGCGTCGAGACCGAAAACATGAACTGGCGATCGCGAACCGGTGTCGTCCGATCCTGCGCGGCGGCAGTCGTTGCCACGAGCGCGGTCAGCAATCCTGACCAAACAATCCGCTTGATCGAATGCATGGTTACTCCTCTACTGCGTGAAACACACCTTTGGTTGAACGGACGCGAAGCCAACAAGGGCCCGGCCTGAACCGGACCCTGCTGACGCTCATTCGTTATTTCTGAGTGTTGGGTTGGGGAGGTGACGTTCGCCGCGGAAGTCCTTCAGATTGCAGGATTGCCGCGCGCAGCTTGACTTCGTCCGAATCCGGTCTGCTGAAGTCGATTGCCTTCGTTGCCGCGATCCATTCGGCCGACGCCTGCCCGGCCCAGAGAATTGGCGTCATCGCGTACGGGCGGAAGTCGGGTGTCGACGTGAAGATGTCGCGCAAGTCGGTCGCAGCCGCGTCGTATTGATTCAAGGGCGGCAACCCGAGAATCAGATTCACGGTCTTGAAGATGCTCGCCAGGCTGGTGTGCTGCTTGCTCACGTACTCCCGCTTCACCCACGGACTGATCGCGAGGAAGATCGACCGATAGCCGTCGACGTGATCAAGCCCATTCTGCGGATCGTCCTCGACGACGAAGATGACCGTGTCTTTCCAGCACGGGCTGTTCGAGATCAGTTCGACAGTGAGGCCCAACGCCGCATCGTTGTCCTGAACGAAGCGCTTGTACGACCAGGCCGGACCGTTAGGGTTGATGTCGAAGGCACCGCCGCCGTGATCGTTCGGATAGAACAGATCAACGTACGCGGGAAGCTTGCACACCCCATTCTGCCGGTCGACGTAATGCGACTCGAACACCTGCTTGAAACGGCCGAAGCGATTGAATCGCTGCGGATCGTTCACCAGCGGCGAGTCGGGGATATGCGTGTTGTACTCCGGAAAGAGATGGTCGCTGTGGTCCCTCAGCACCTTCTCCATCGGGATATTGACGTGCTGCCGGATCCCGGTCGGCTCGGTCCCGGCGTCTTCGTCCACTTGAGCGAACTCGAAACCGTTTCCGAAATTGACGAATGACTGGCCATGCCGATAAAGGTGCAAAAAGATGCTGCCGTGCTGGTTGTAATCATGGGGATCCGGGGACCCATTCGCATCAGTGAATCCAAGCCGGCCTGGGTAAGGACCGAAGACGTTCGGGTCGTCACCGGCATCGCGCCGCTGCCCTCCGTACGACGCAGGCCAGTGGGTCTCTTCAAACTCGGTCGTATACGTATTCGTCAACCAGCGATGACCGTCTGATGACACCGCCGGCTCGAGATAAAAGTTGTCGCTGAACGAAAACGCAAGTGCGAGCTCGTGGTGATTTGGGCTGGCGTCGTAACCAAGCGAGTACGACGGTTCGCCGGCAACCGGCACGCCGCGCCGCGTGGTCACGATGTCGCCAAGCATCTGGTCGTGCGTCGAGTTCTCTTTGTTGAGAAAGATGATGTGCTTGATCTGGTTGCTCGGCTGGCCGGCCTTGACCGGAATGGGATTGTTTGGATCGCCATCAAGTAATTCCTTTTGAACCAGCCCATTGTTGGCGAGCACGCGCCGCGTCCACACCTCGAGAAGCTGACTGTTGGGAACCGGGACGATGCTGATCGATCCCATTGTGCTGTGCTTTGGCGACCCAAGATTGTCGGGCGGCACACTGTTGTCCGGGCCGGCGCCGCGGCCGTGCGAATTTGCAACGTACAGCCGGCGTCCGTCGGCGCTCAGTTGCACGCTGCTCGGCCACCAGCCCACCGGAATGTGTCCCAGCACTTGCGCGCTCTTGCCCTGAAGTCGCAGCACTGCTACCGCGTTGATCCCGGCCTCGGCAACGTAGAGAAAGTCGCCATCGGGACTCAATGCAAGCGCGACGGGCTGAATCCCTTTGAGGTGCGCGTCCGCACCGCGAAAGACGTCGAGGCTCACGCGATGCAGCTCCTCATACGTGGCAGGATGCAGAATCGATACGCTGTCGTTGTTGCCGTTCGACACGTAAATCGCCTCGCGCCCGACCGCGACCGCATTGGGATGGCTGCCACTGAACGTCTTGATGCCGCGATCGACTTCGCCGACGAGAAGACCAGTCTTGATGCTCTTGGCAAGAGGCGGAGCCGTGGGTTGCTGCCCGGTATTGAAGACATACACCGACGAGGCCTGCGGCACATTCGGGCTGCCGAGGCCTGGCACGCCATAGTTGATGTCCTGGTCGATGTATCCGACACGAATGCCTTCGGGGTCGCGCAGCGTATCGGGCAGATTGCGCGGATCCACCTTCTTGATCTTGATCGTTCGATCGGTCTCGGTTTCTTCCGGGTAACCCGCACCGGGATAGCCGAGTGGGTAATCCTTGTTGGCATTGCCAGTCGGCAGTGATGGACGAAGATGCCGGTACTGAAAGACGCCGACGTTTGCCACAAAGAGCTTGTCGCCCTGATCCGTCATTGCGAGCGCGTACGGATAGCGGCCGGCGGCGACACGGCCGACGACTGCCGCGAAGTTGTTGGGCTGCGTCAGCTGATTCGATCCGTTGACACCGGTGACGATGTTTGTCGTGTCGATGACAAACACGCCGAAGCTCCCCTGATCGACGACATAGAGATAACGTCCATCGGGTGCCAGCGTCATGTTGCCTGGGAATGTTCCCTTGAAGCGGCCTGGCGGGTCGCTCGTCACGGTGAGCGGAGCGGGAAGCGGGTGCAGTGGACCATTGAGGTTTACGGAGCCGATGATGCGATTGGTCGCAATCTCGCCGACCCAGACATTGCCGTTCTCGCCACCCGAGGCAAAGAAGCGCGAGCCATCGGCAGAAAACGCGATGCCCATGAAGGTCGCATTCACGTCCACTCGCGTAACGGATGGGGCAGCGCTCTGAAGGTTTCTGACCAACGAGATCGAGAAGCGCGATGCTCCACTGTTAATCGTGGCGAGGAACGTTCCATCCGGCGAGAGTGCCATGCCGTACGGCTTCGGCGCGTCGAGCGCGACCTCGACGCCGACCGGCGTCACTAACCGGCCGTTTGGCAATACTGCCGCGTTGTAGCCATCAATATCGATGCTGCGCGTGGTCGGGAGCATTCCGGCCGGAGCGCTGAAGTAAATGCTCTTCGATCCACCAGCGCCAGATTGTCCCGCGAGAGACGCAAGCGTTGACGCGAGCCCGGCCAGGATCGCGGCAATGGCGGCAATCCCGATGCCGGTAGAAAGCAGTCTTCCAGCGAGTCGTCGTCGCATGTCCCCTCCACGTTGCTAGGCGGCCAATGAACGTGAAGGACCTTACCTGCGTGATGTAACGATGTGCTGATCGCCGTGGCACCACGATGCAAAGTTTTTGTGTCTCAACCGAATGGTTGCGGCAATGCCAGCTCGGCGAATGGCGCGGTCGGCGGCCGCTAGGCAGTTTGCCCAAGCCCACGTATGCTACCGGCGACATCCGTCACCATCGAGGAGCAGTCGATGACCACCATCCGCATTGCACGTTTGGTTCGATTTCTGATCTTTGCGGTCGCCTTGTGTCTTACGCCCGTTGCGGCGCAGAACTCGGCACCATCGATCTTTCCGGGCAAGTCATGGGAGTACGTGCCGCGCGCAGAGCTTGCGGCCTACGGCTGGTCGCCGGAAGTTCTGCAGAAAACAACGGCGTTCATCCGCGACGACTCCAACACCACCGGCCTCGTGGTCGTCGATCGCGGGCGCGTCGTTTATCAGTACGGCGACGTCCAGGAGCTTTCCTACGTCGCATCAGTGCGCAAAAGCATTCTGTCGATGCTCTATGGCTACTGGGTGGAGAACAGCACGATCAAACTGGACACCACGCTCGAGGAGTTGAATATCGACGACATTGACGGCCTTCTCCCGATCGAGAAGAAAGCCACGATTGGTCACGTCATTACAGCGCGCTCGGGGGTGTATCATCCCGCGTCGTACTCTGGGGACGATCTTGCCGAGGCGCCCGCGCGTGGCTCTCAGAAGCCCGGCAGCTACATGCTCTACAGCAATTGGGACTTCAACCTCGCGGGCGCGATCTTCGAGCAGCTCACCAAGCGTGACATCTACGACGAGCTGCAAGCGCAGCTTGCGATTCCGCTGCAATTCGAAGACTGGGATCGCAGCGCACAGCATAAGGAGGGCGATCTCACGGTTTCGCAGTATCCGGCGTATCCGATTTGGGTGTCGACGCGCGACATGGCACGCATCGGGTACCTGATGCTGCACGAAGGTCAATGGAATGGACGCCAGGTGATCTCGCGGGAGTGGGCAAAGCGCATCGTCAGCGTCGTCACACCCGTGCAGGAGATGAACCCGGCCCGGCGGCGCGACGGGTATTTCGGCTACGGCTACATGTGGTGGGTGTGGGATGGCCCCAAGGCGGTTGGTCCGTTCAAGGGCGCGTATTCTGCAGTGGGCGCGGTGGGCCAGTGGATCACGGTGTTTCCCTCACTGAACCTCGTGGTCGCACACAAGACCAATAACATTTACGGACGCAGCACGAGTACCGCATCGTGGCAGCGGATCCTCGAACTGGTCATGGAAGCGAAAGGCGTGAAGATGGCCGACCCGTATCCCTGGGCGCCGAAATCCACGCAATAGCGGACCAAGCGGAACCTTGGCGCCAGCCTCGTCGTCTGTTGCCTCGATGTCTGCACTCGTCCACGACGTGAAGCTCGCCATGCGTCAGGGGTGGCGTCATCCGATCTTCACGATCGCCGCCGTCCTGACGCTCGCCATCGGCATGGGCGTCAACACGGTCGCCTTCGCCGTGGTGAATGGCGTGTTGTTCAAAGGATTACCGCTGTCGCCGCCGACGGCGTGGGGCGCGTGCATCGCCCCCACCGGCCGCGCCGCGCGGGTCGATCCGCTCGTCGCGTTGCGCGCTGAGTGATGTGCAAAAAAAGCACAGTCGTACTGGCCCAACCGTATAAACTCAGCCGACAACACTGTTGACGTAGCCCCTTCCGAAAGGAGTGTCCATGCGCAGTCGACGACCTTGGCTCATCCTCGTGTTCGTGCTGGTTCCCACCGTTGCGCGCGCGAATGATCACGTCGCCGACTTATTGTTTGCGGCGTCCCTTGGAGGAGGAAGCGTGTTACGCGGCGGTCGCGCGGCAATTACGTGGACGATGCCGAAACCCACAACCAGGGACGTTGCTCTTTTCTTGGATCTAAGCGTTCTTGATGGCGAACATGACGACAACGACGTGACCAAAGTTGGCTACCTCTTCGGGATTCGGTGGACGCCTGCCGGAGAAAACCAGAAGCACTTACCGACCTTCCACGCGCTCGTTGGCGACATGAAACACAACAGCGGGCCAGAGAAAGGGAACCATTGGGCTTTTGCATTCGGCGGGGGTTACGAGATAGTTCCCGTCGCGACCCGAACGGTGTCAGAGTGGGCGTTCCGGACGGACGCCGACGTTATCGTTGTGAATGATGCCAGCAGCTTCGTGCGCGCGTCCGCGGGGGTCGTCTGGCGCTGGCACCCACCACAAAAAGGAAAGGCGCCGTAACAGGGGAAGATTCCGGAGTGAGCAAGTCGAAGCACGAGCCTGAGACCGTCGCCCATGCGCTCGCGCCTGGCACCATGCTTGGTCCTTACCGGATTGTTCGATGGCTCGGCGCGGGTGGGATGGGGGAGGTTTACCGTGCGCACGACGCGCGCCTCGGGCGAGACGTGGCGATTAAGATTCTTCGCCGCGGGACGGTCGATGCCGAGCACGTGGACATGGTCAGTCGCGAAGCGCGCGCCGCAGGCAGCCTGAACCATCCCAACATCGTGGCCGTGTACGACGTCGACACCGACGCTGGCGTACCGTACGTCGCCACGGAGCTTCTCGAGGGCGAGACGCTTCGAGCACGCCTCGATCGCGGACCGTTGCCGTACCGCAAGGCGATCGAGTACGGAATCCAAATCGCGCACGCGCTCGATGCCGCACACGCCAAGGGAATCTGGCATCGCGACGTCAAACCCGGTAACGCGTTCATCACCGAGGGCGGGCACGTGAAGCTGCTCGACTTTGGCTTGGCCAAGTTGAGTGAGCGTCCCCAGGATAACGGATCGCAAGATTCGACCCGCGAGCGAACCGTCAGCCAAAACATCTGCGGAACGGCCGGTTACATGGCGCCCGAGCAGGTGTTGGGCGGTGCGGTCGATCATCGCGCCGATATCTTTGCCCTCGGCGCCGTGCTGTACGAGATGTTTACCGGCGTGCGCGCGTTCCAACGCCCATCCACCGTGCAGACCATGTCCGCAGTTCTGCAGGAGGATCCCGTTGACCCGCTGCTCGTCAATCCCAGCCTGCCTCACCTCGCGGTCGCCGTGGTGCGTCGCTGCCTCGAGAAGAACAAAGAGGAACGATTCCAATCGGCTCGGGATCTGGCGTTCGCGCTACAACAGCTGCGGCACCCGGCGAAGCCCACACCGATCGACCCCTCTTGGTGGTCTGGCCGACGTCAAGTGTTGGCCGCAGTTTTAGTCGCCACGCTGCTGGCCGCAGGAGCAACGCTTGCCGTGCTGCTGCTGCGGCACGAGGTTGCGCTCACGTTTGAACAGTTGACGTTTCGACGCGGACGCATCGGCGGTGCACGCTTCGCCTCTGACGGACAGGCGGTGGTGTACAGCGAGACGCGTGAAGGAGATGCATTGGAAGTCTGGCGCCTCGATTTGCCAGACAGCCCCGTGTCGCGTTCACTCAACTACCCGACAGGCAGTGATGTGCTCGCTGCGCGGGCGGGCGAGCTTGCGCTGTCGTTGCGCCGCAAATTTGTCCTTGGCGAGCGCTTCGTGGGAACGCTCGCGCTCGCGCCGCTTGGTGGCGGCGCGCCCCATGAGGTGATGGAAAACGTAGAGGACGCCGACTGGGATCCGACAGGAAAGCAACTCGCGGTGGTTCGTTCTACCGGCGACGCCGGCGGACAGAGTTGGATTGAGTACGGCGACCGTACGCTCTACAAGACAACGGGATCCATACGCTTTCTCCGCGTCTCGCGCGATGGCCGGCGACTGGCGTTCCTGGAGGACCGATCCAATCGCGGCTCCAGTGGCCGCGTGACAGTTGTGGACCTCAATGGCGAGCTGACGCACTTGACCGGTGATTGGGAAAGCGTACGCGGACTTGCCTGGTCGCCGAACGGCGATGAAATCTGGTTTACCGCAGGCGGCGCGGGGGCGAACCGAGCGCTACGCGCAATTGATCTGCAAGGAAACGAGCGCTTGATTCTGAATGCGCCCGGATCGCTCACGTTGTGGGACATCACATCCGACGGCCGCGCACTGCTCAGTCGCGACGAAGAACGTCGCGCGATTATCGGAGTTCCACCAGCCGAGGTCATCGAGCGCGAGCTGTCCTGGTTCGACAATTCGGCGCTCGCCGACCTTTCATCAGATGGCCGATTGTTGCTGTTTCGCGACCGCTTCGGCATCTACCTTCGCTCGACTGATGGGTCGCAGCCCGTTCACCTTGGATTGAGGGACGGATTCGTCGACGATATCTCGCCCGACGGCAAGACCGTGCTGGCAACGACGCAGGACACAAGCCAACTCCTGCGTGTGCCCACGGGTGCCGGATCGCCTCAGCCCGTGGCCGCTCACGGCATCGTCAGCTACAGCGGCGCATGGTGGTTACCCGACGGACGACGAATCCTCTTCAACGGACGAGAGAAGGGGCGCAACCTCCGCTCCTACATTCAGGACCTTGATGGTGCAGCGCCGCAGCCGTTGACACCCGAGGGTACGCGTGCCCTGTCGATCTCCCCAGACGGAACATGGGCCGCCGCGATCGGTGTCGGCCAAACTATCTCATTGTGGCCGGTCGCGGGCGGGCCGCCGCGAACCGTTGAGGGCTCGCAACCGGACGAACGCCCCGTGGCATGGAGTGCTGATGGACAATCGCTGTGGCTGTTCCGTCGCGGCGAAGTGCCTGCACACGTATACCGCCTCGACATTAAAACGGGTCAGCGGCGCCTGTGGAAAACTTTGGTGCCGCCAGACGCCGCCGGTGTTTACTCGATTATCGATTTCCGGATTACGCCCGCTGGCGACGCGTACTTCTACAGCTACACGCGCCTACTGTCGCAGTTGTTCCTTGTGCGCGGCCTGAAGTGATAGTACGCGGCGCGCCATCGCCATCGCGGACCTGAAGGTCCGCGCTACATCAAACATTGAAACTGATCGCGCGCCCGCCATGCGCTGCTAGTCGGCGCGCCATTACGAATTGAAGCGCAGCCAAGACGCAACCATCAGGTTGCATATCGCGAAGGGGTGCGTTATGGTATGCAACTGAGAGGTTGCATATCTATGAGCATGGTCACTACCGATCGCATCGAGAAGAAGATCGTCCTTCGCGCCCCCCGCTCCCGCGTCTGGCGCGCCCTCACCGACGCCAACGAGTTCGGCACCTGGTTCCGCGTCAAGCTCGAGCGCCCGTTCGCGCCCGGCGCCACCGTAAAAGGGAAGATCACACATCCCGGGTACGAACACGCGTTGATGGAGATGCAGATCGATCGCATCGAACCTGAGCGCTATTTTTCCTACCGGTGGCACCCGTATGCCGTCGACCAGGCGGTTGACTATTCGAAGGAACCGTCCACGCTCGTCGAGTTCCATCTCGATGACGTCGACGGCGGCACCGCCCTCACCATCGTCGAATCAGGATTCGACCGCATTCCGCAGTCGCGCCGCGACGAGGCGTTCCGCATGAACGAGGGCGGGTGGACCGAGCAGCTGAAAAACATCGAGCGTCATGTCACGACGGCATAGCGCGGCAGCGGCCAAGTTGACCGAAGCCGCGCCGGTGTTTGCGGCGCTGGGAGACGAGACGCGACTGCGGCTCGTCTCCCGGCTCTGTGCCGATGGCCCGCTGTCGATCACGCGCTTGAGCGACGACGCCGGTGTCACGCGTCAAGCGGTGACCAAACACCTCCGTGCGATGGAGAGCGCCGGACTGGTGCGAAACATCCGGCGCGGACGCGAGCAGATCTGGTCGCTCGATCCGAAACGACTGCAGGACGCGCGCGCTACGCTCGACCGCATTGCCGGTTACTGGGACGCTACGCTCAGTCGGTTGAAAGCCTTCGTCGAAGACGAGCGCTGAACACCCGCCGCGACGGATAAAGCAATCTGCGTGGGGCCACAATCTGCGGGCTTGCGGCCGACCCTCGCATGACCTCGCGACCGCGATCGGTAAGGCTGAGCGTCCGGTAACGATCGCTCGAACGCCGGATCAACCCGGCACTCACCGCCGCATCGATCCAGGCATCGATCGTGTGCTGCGGCTCGTGTCGCAGCAAGCCGGTGGTCGACAGGTTAGTGAGCGCGGGGGGAAGATCACTGGTATCGCCAACAAGCATGGCGACGATCTTTCGCCTGCCGTACCGCTCACCTGCGCGCGCAATGCCAGCGAGAATCTTGCGCAGGAGCTCGCGCTCGTAACCGTCGATCGATGGCTCTGCACCGCAATTCCCGCACCTGCCGCATGGTTCGCGAATCGCTGGATCGCCGAAGTAGTCGAGGATTGTGGCGCGCAGGCAGCGCCCCGTTTCGGCGTAGGCAATCATCCGTTCGAGTTTCTTGTGCTCGATTTCTCTGCGGCGGACAAGTTCGGCGGCGTCGATCGGCGGCCGGCCCGGCTTTTCCTGCCGAGGGCTGTCGATGAGAAACTGGCGCGTGGCCACGTCCCCGTAGTCCCAAAGCAACGTCGCCGTCGCAGGCCGCCCGTCGCGACCGGCGCGCCCGATCTCCTGGTAGTAGGCCTCGACCGAGCCTGGAATCGCATAGTGCACCACCGCGTCGATGTCGGGACGATCGATACCCATACCGAAGGCATTGGTCGCGCACACAACCCGCAGCGTACCGGCGGCAAACGCGTCCTGAACGCGAGTGCGCTCCTCGTCTTTGAGGCCGGCGTGATACGCCGCAGCGGGAATACCGGAGGCGTTCAGGATCGACGCGGCGGTCTCCGTAGTGCGGCGAGTCGCGGCATAGACCAGCGCCCGGCGTCCGCCGACGAGTGAGGGCAGCACGTCGTGCTTCTCGTCCTCGTCAAACACCCGCTCCACGCGCAAAGAGATGTTGGGGCGATCGAACCCGGCAACAAGTACCTGCGGCGATCGAAGGTCCACCAGCGAAACGATGTCGTCACGCACTTCGGACGTGGCGGTTGCAGTGAAGGCGGCGATCGGCGGCCGGCCGGCTTGGCCGTTCGCACGACACAATGCCGCCGCCGCAGACAAGCGGCGATAGTCGGGCCTGAAGTCGTGGCCCCACTCCGAAACGCAGTGTGCCTCGTCGATGACAAAACGCGATATGGTGAGCTCGCGCAGGACCTGCAGGAAGTGATCCGACGCAAAACGTTCCGGCGCCACGTACAGGAGCCGCAGTCGTCCTGCTCGCGCCGCCGTAATCACCTGCCGGCGTTGATCGTTCGACAGCATCGAGTGCAGCGCGCCCGCGGCAATTCCGCGCCGATTGAGCTCGTCCACCTGGTCCTTCATGAGCGAGATCAGCGGCGAGACGACCAGCGTGGTCCCGGGCAACATCACAGCCGGAAGCTGATATCCCAGCGATTTGCCCGAACCGGTCGGCATTACGGCGAGCACATCCCGGCCACTCAAGACGGCAGATACGAGCGCCTCTTGTCCTGACCGAAAGGTCCGATGTGCGAAATGCTTATGGAGTGCGGCGAGCAGATCGCTCTGCTGCAGAAAGGTCGTAGTCATACACCTCACGCTCGACCTCGACAACGACGATGGCAGTGCTGTGCGGATCCTGTCAACAGGAAAATCGAGGTCAGATCGTTGCGGCTACTGACCGCGCGCACATCGTCCAATCGCTGCTCGAGAGTGGGCAGCTCGCTGATCGGCACCGGGTCTGAGGGACCGATTCCACGTTTGTCGAACAGAATCAGCCTGATGTTTGCGGCGAACCGATTGAGAAAGGCCGATGAAGCCGAAGCCGTTTACTGGGAAGACCTCAAGCGGAACGCCGAAAGTCCGTGGTAGCTGGCCGGCCTCGTACAGGCGTTGAAAACGCAGCGAGAAAGCGACGAGGCGGCGTTTGCGGAGCAGCGCCTGCAGAACGCCTGGCGTAACAGGGAAAAGCCGGAAGCAGTCGCGGCATTATTTCAGTTGCCCAAGTACAACATGTAGACGCGGCTTCCGAAGACATCCGCGACGATTTCGAGCGCCGGAAGCCCTGCGATCGTTTCTTTCTTCCAGTCGATCACCTTCGCGCCCGTCGCGTCGAGATTGCGGCGAATACCAGCCTCGCCCGTGCCGTCCGTTTGATCGAACACGCCCGTCTCGGGACTACACACCACTTCCGACGACACCCGCGCGCGAAACACGCCGCGGCGAAGCGACCTGAAGTCACCTTCGTTCGGTTTGACCGTGACCCGATCGAGATCGTCCTTCGCACCCCAGAGGCAACCGCCCTCGATGCCGCCGACCCGACGAGCCTCGAAATCGCCCGGCATTTGAAAGGTGATAGGCAGAGGCGGAATCCGGTCGCAGACCGCTTCGGTGAAGCTGATTGTCCGCATCGCCCCGGCTTTGGCATCCGCGATCAACCGGAACGAGCGATGAAAGCGTTCGGCGTCGGCGTCGGCATCGGTGGGACTGAGCGCGATCAGCACATACATGTAACGTTCCGTCAGGACGATTCGCTCCGTGCCGACGAACGGTTTGCCCTCGAGCTGCAGGTCGAAGGTGACAAATGTGGAGGGATGTCCGTCGAAGTCCGCAAACGAGGAGCTGCGGACTTTGCCGTTGACACCTTTGACGCCTTCGTCGCGGCTTGCCTCCAACAAGCCCGTGATCTCCTTGCGATCGCCCCGCGCGAGAATTCGAAGGATACCTGGGTGGTGCGGGTCGACCTGCACCATCAACACGGTGCCACCGCTGTCGGCGACGTACTGCCCGGTTGGAGTTTTTCGGGGGTGCCGGGCAATTGCACAGCAAATCCCGCATCAGGAGGGGCAAACTCGCTCCAGACTGGCTGGGCCGGCATCGGCGTGGCTGACGCGACGAGAGTGGTGAACCAGACGCACGCGGCGGCACGTGTCATGAAGCCTCCCGTCCGCTGCATTGTTATCCGAATCGGAGGCAATCGCACGCAAACACGCAGGGATGCCGTTTCTCACCAGCCGGCGGAATCGCCGTGTTTACCGCAATTTGGACGTCGTCCGGCTAATCGCGATCTCGCGCGCAACGCGCGCGCCCGCATCCATGGCTCGGCGGGTCTCAAAATTGTGGTTGCCAACCATCCAGACGCTCGCGGGCTCGGCAACGGCCAGGAGCGCGTAATTGATGCCCTCGGTCCACTCGAGCACGTGCTCGAGTTCGTGCGCAAGCAGCTCCGCCAGGTCATCTATGGTGCGCAGCTCGATTTCGGCGCGCATGCCGCCGAATTCATATCGCGACAACACGCATCGCGCTCGCGCTGCCGTTGCTGCAGTACCTTGGGGCAGGATCGACAGACGCAGGTGCACCTTCAGCTGTGGCTTGTTGACGATTCGATACCACTGCTGACGGAACGTCGCCGATGCGCCGAGCATTTGCTCGAGAACCGGCGTGAGCATTTCGTCCCACACCACGCTGGGAGGACGCGGGTCGATGGTCTGTGCGAGGCCGCGGTGGCCACAGAGTTCGGCGACGCACACGACGAGCGTGGCGCTGACGAAGCGGGCGCGTGTCATGCGGGTGACCTCGACGATTCCCGAACTTCTCTCTTAGACGGTCGAAGCGGCCAGTGCGGTTGCCACTTTCGATGCGTCGTGGCGGTCATTCGTCTATACGGGCCGCATGGAGCGCGGTTAACAGCCTTCAGCGCAAGATTCGGATGGTTGTAGGGGTGGAGAATTCATACCGTGCTGTGATGGCCGGCGAACGCGAGTACATTCTCGGCACTCACAACGAGGAAATCGCTCGGCTGGCGCTGCAACATCGTGTCTGGCGCTCCGCGGCCCGAGTCGCGTGGCATCGTGGCGGCTTTCGCACGGGTCACACCCTCATCGACGTGGGCAGCGGGCCTGGCAATGCCACCTTCGACCTGGCTGAACTCGCCGGGCCGAACGGTGCTGTGATCGCGCTCGAGAAGTCGCGGCGCTTTCTCGACGTGCTCGAATCGCACGCGCGCGAACGCGACGTTCACACCATCACGGCAGTGGAGATCGATCTCGATCGGGAGCCGCTGCCTGAGTTCGTCGCCGACGGGGCGTGGTGCCGATGGGCGCTGTCGTTCATCACCAACCCGCGAGCGCTGCTTGCCACTCTCGGTGATCGACTCCGGCCGGGCGGCGCCCTCGTCGTCCACGAGTACTTCGATTACGCCACTTGGCGCGCGGCTCCACCATCTGCTGAACTCGAAGAATTCGTTCGCCTCGTCATGCGCAGCTGGCGTGAAAGCGGGGGCGAACCCGATCTCGGGCTGGTATTACCGCAATGGTGTGCCGAGGTCGGCTTCAAGGTGCGCGACGTGCGGCCGATCGTCGAGGCGACCGCGCCGGGCGAGCCGAAGTGGCAGTGGCTCGCGGCGTTTCTGGAGAGCGGCAGCAAACGACTGGAGAGTCTAGGAACGATTCGTCGAGATCAAGGCGAGGCGATTCGCTCAGCCGTCGGGCGGCTTGCCACGAATCCGGGCACAAGAATGATCACACCCGGACTGTTCGAGATCATCGCCGTCAAACGGTGACGGACGCGGGTGCGTTATTTCGCCGCTGACACAGTCGTCGGCGCCGCAGCTTTGTTCACCAGCACGACTTCGTGCCCGTCGATGGTGAGCGTCGGCGGATGGCTCGATCGCTCCCTGACCATCTGCACGAGTTTCGCGCCCTCTGCGCCTGACGGATCGAGCATGAACACGTCGTTGTTGGCGTCGCGTGTGACCGGCACGAACGAGACGCGCGCGATGCTTTTGCCCTGAATGACTACGCGCACGACGAGGCCGTCAGTTGACTTTTCGTAGCCCGGTTGATCGAAGTTCGAGTGACCGATCGCGTAGAGAATCGGCTTGCCGTTATACATCTCGACACCCTGCACCGTGTGCGTGCCGTGGCCGAACACGAGGTCGGCGCCGGTATCGAGCGCGACGTGCGCAAACTGCTTTTGATACGCCTCGGTAATCGTCCGGTCGCGGCTCACGCTGGTGCCTTTAATAGAACCGAACTGCACTGGCGTGGATCCATCGCGGTTGTGATGCGAGACGACGACGATATCGACAAGGGGACGGAGTTTCCTGATGTCGGCGCGCACGCGCTCGAGATCTGCAGCATCGATGGCGATGCCGTCGATCGACGTGATCTTCGCGACGCCAGCCTCGGTCGGCGTGGCGATCATGTCTTTGTCCTGATACCAGCGCGCGGTGTACTGCAGGAAGCCGATCTTCACGCCTTTGCGCGTGAGGATGGCCGGCTTGTGCGCTTCGTCGATGTTCTTGCCGGCACCGGTGTGCGCAATGCCGTTGGCGTCGAGCACGCTCAGACTCTTCAGAATGTTCTCGCGACCCGAGGCGACGTTGTTGGCCGCGCCCACGACGGCGATGTTTGCCGGCTTGAGCGCTTTGACACCATCAGGGCCGGGGTGTGTCCATTCCGGCTTGTCGGGGATGTCGATCCTGGTCCCTATCGACTTCACGAGCAGGCCTTCGAGATTGGCGTACACGAGATCGGCGTTCTTCAACGTTGCCCGCATCCGCTCGAACGCCGTGGTGGGATTGGCGCGGCGGGAGTGGACCTGGATGTCGCCGATGATGAGCATCTCGACGGCCTTGTCGCCGTACGAGCCGCGCCATTGCCAGGCGGCGTCGGCTGCGAGGAGGGTCGCCGCAAGTGATGCGATGGCAGCGACGATGGTGAGGAATCGGTGAGGTCTCGTCATGGTCGCCCTCCGCAAGTAGCGAAGGCGACATCCTATCAGGGCGCGCGACCTGTGGCTTGCGGCCGGGGCGGTCCTGCTTTACGATCGGTGCTTCGCGTTCCCGGCGACTCGGTCGCTGTGGATCTTGTTCCTGCCAGGATTCCTCGGTAGCTCAATGGCAGAGCATCCGGCTGTTAACCGGAGGGTTGCTGGTTCGAGTCCAGCCCGAGGAGCCACATTTTCGATCCGCCGGGGACAATTCGGGGACAATCGGTCGGAGAATCGAGACCGATTCAGTGTCCCGACACAGCTCGCAGCGGTCGGCCCTGGTTGATCCAGCTCACCTCCAGTCCTCTTCGCAGCTCCTCGTCCGTCACGTTCAGGTAGCGCTGCGTCTGTTGAATGCTCGCGTGACCGAGCATCAGTTGGATGATGCGGATGTCGACACGGTCCGCGAGTAGCCTGCACGCGCCCTCGTGACGAAGGTCGTGCCACCGCAGGTCGATCCGCCGTAGTTGTTCCTGGTTCCACTCCACGCCCTCCTGTCCTTGCTTTGGCTCCAGCCCATTCGCCAGGAGCTTGAGCGTTTCCCATGCTGTCTGGATCGTGGGTTGATACGCACCGACGGCGCTGCCGAACACGTACGCGTCCGGCCCGAGTGCCGCGCGCCGCTCGAGAATGGCCGCAACACGCCCCTTGGGGTTGAAGGGGATCCGGCGGTTCTCCTTGTCCTTGGCGGTCGTGCCGGGGATGCCGATTTGGCAGGTGTCCCAGTTCACGCGCTTGTTCTGGATCAGGAGCATTTCGCCGCGCCGGCAGCACAGCTCCAGCGCGCCGATGATGCGGTCATGCAGCATCTCGCCAACGTACATGTGCCGCGCCGTGTCCATCACGCTGAGCGCGGTGTCGAGCAGCCGCTTCTCCTCCTCGCGCGACACGCGCCGATCACGAGCCGTCTCAGCCTTCTTGTTCAGCCGAACACCGAAACGGTGGAACGGCGACCTGGCAAAGAGTGGCGGCGTCTGCGCGAGACCCCAGTTGATCGCCGCCCGCAGCCGCTCGAGGACGCGGTGCACGGACGCGACCTCCACCTCCTCGGCGTAGTCGGACTCGGACTTGAACCGGTTGATCTCGTCCGGGTCTTCGAGCGCGGTGAGCCGCAGGTGGCCAAGATGTTCCTTGAGAATCGCGATCTGACTGCGGGCCGTGCCGAGGCTCCTAAGCCCCGCCGGCTTGACGCAGCGATCCCAGTACGCGTCAAGGAACGCCGCCACGTCTCCGAGCTGTACGCCAACCTGCAGCGATCGGTTAACAGGCCGTCGCGGATCGTGCCCCGCCTTGATCTCGCCGATGAACAGCCGTTCCCAGTCGCGGGCTTCTTCCATCGACTGGATCGGCCGCTGCTTACCCGGCTCCATCCGCGGGATGGCGAACTCGTTCACCGGCATGCGATAACGCGCGCCACGCCACATCACATCGAAGCGCAGGTGCTCGAGACACCGCCTGCCGTTCTTACAGTTCCTCTCCGTGCATCGTCGTCTGATCATGAGTCGTCCTCCATGGTTACTCCTTCGTGAATCAGGTCACTCGTGTGGGTGCGCCGCGCCGGATCCAGTCCAGCACGTCGCGTGGGTGAAAGCGCCGGCGGCGCACGCCGAACCGCTGCGACGTGAGCAGTCCGCGCAAGTATGCACGGCGCACGGTCTCTTCGTGGCAGCCGACGAATCTGGCCACCTCGAAGGCCGTCAGCAATCGGTTCGGCAGACCCTCCAGATCTTGCGGTGAGTCGGTTTGCGCAATCTTATGGTCGACTCGAACGTGTTCCGTATCCGAGTGCACGTCGTTCCTCATGGACTCCTCCGAGGAAACAGCGCCGATCCGTTTCTGGCCACGGTGGTCAGAGAACGGTCAGCGTCGCGCCGCGCCATCATGGTGCGACACCGATGTTGATGGAGAAACGAGCCGGGAGGCCCCGCGCGGGAGTGAAGGACCTGAGGTCGATCACCGATCCGGCGGCCGGCTCGGACGTCCGGAGAGCACGGGGACCTGGGATCGCCCGTGCGATGTCCGGGTTGAGCCGATGACAGCCGTCAGCTTCTACTCCGTGACGGCGTCGGCGGAACCAGTCCGCGCTTGTCGGCTCGTGAGGCAGTTCGACGTGCGGAGGATGTTGCTCGCGCGCGTCGCTGCCTCCAGGCGCCGCGACGGATTCTCTACTGGAGAGGAATCCGCTCGCAGAAGCCCTTCTCTCTTGGAGTCACAGGCCCATCAGTGGCGCGCTCCGGTGCGGCAGACTCTGAAGTCGCACCGCAATGGTCAGCGCTGGTCGCATCGTGCCGTTGCCTCGAGTTGCCTCCAGCCGTCTAGGGCTGTCTCGTGCTGGCTGCGACCTTCTTCCACCGTCCCAGTGATGTGGGTGCTTCCCGCTCGTGCCCTGAGAGCGACGAGCGCGGAGCATGGTCCACGCAGGCCTGAGGCCGTACGTGGAGTGTGGCGACTGATCGCCACGACGAATGGATTGACGTTACGCCCCGTCGCGCACGGCTGTCAAGCGGGAGGCGCAACAGCGGGAGGCGCAACAGAGGAGCGCAACAGAGGGAGACGCAAGTTGGTGCGCAACAGTGCGCACAACGGGTGGTCACCTCGTGAATCGTGGTGGTCCGTGGAGTGACGAGTCCGCTGGACCAAGCGTAATCCTCGAGATCTCGCTTGCAGCGTTTTGCGGATACGTCGATCTGCGTAGCGTGCAGTCGTTCGCCAAAACGCGATCTCAGTCGTTGCAACCGGAGTATTCAGGACGGCGTCTATCGCAACGCCACCTCCCGCTCAGCGCTGTGTCAAATACGAACGGATGTCGACGCGCGCGCGTCCCTGACGGACGCCCATGCGCAGAACAGGCCGGCGGAAGGCTTACGCTGCCTGTCGCTCGTATCGGTGATGGAGCCCACCGCCCTCTGGGATCGCCACGATCGGCCCGGTGCATGTTGCAGAGACCGGTCGCGGATCTGGCGTGTCTTTCTCGAGGCCAAGGTGCGTCCGACTCCGGTGATACTGGTCGACGAACGTGTCGAAGCGCGCCTGCTGCTGCAGCACGTTCGCGGCCGCCGGCTTCGTGGCTTCCTTCTTCAGCGTCAGATGCATGCGCTCGTGCCGGCCGTTTTGCTGGGGATGGCCCGGTTTGATGCGCTCAATCTGGATCCCCAGCCGGACCCACCAGACCGACAGCTTGCTCAGGCCGTACAACGCGTGGGCCGAGGCAAACGGCACCCCGTTATCGGTGCGAATCACCTGCGGCAACCCAAATTCCTTGAACGTGCGCTCGAACACGGTGAAGGCGAATTTCTCCTGCGTGGTGGTGAGGGCCTCACAGGTGAGCAAGTAGCGGCTCGCGAAGTCGGTGATCGTCAGCGGATAGCAGTAGCGGCGGTTGCCGAGCATGAACTCGCCTTTGTAGTCAGCGCACCAGAGCGCGTTGGGGGCCGTGGGCCGCGACAACGCGGTGCCCGTCGCCGCCCGCCGTCGCCGGCGCCGGTTATGGACTAGGCCGTGGCGATCGAGGACGGCATGCACGGTGCTGATCGCCGGCAGGTGCGGCGCGGTCGACTGCCGCCGCAGCTTTTCGCGGATCTTCGGCGCGCCCCAGCCCGGATATTCCCGCTTCAATCGCACAATCACCGCTTCAAGCTGCGGCGGCAGTCGATTCGCCTGGCGATGCGGCCGCCGGCTGCGATCGCTGAATGCCTGCACGCCGCAGTCTTTGTAGCGGTCGAAGATCTTGTAGCCGGTCTTGCGGGAGATGCCGAACTCGGCGCACAGCGCCGCCATCTTCTCCCCCTCGAGCAGGCGAGCCACAAACCGGAGCCGCTCGTCCATGATGTGACACTCCTTCGACGGCATGCCCCCTCCTGATGGGGGCAAAAGTGTCACCCATGTGTCCGGAATATGGTGTTACCTATCTCTCAGGAAGGACATATCAAGCACTTACAAGACATCGGCTCATTCGCCTTTACCGCGATGGTGGGGGAAATGGTGGGGACCATCATTGAATCGTCGCGTGTTCGGCCGTCAGTGTTGACCCACCAACCGGGTTTGCATCGAGTAGCTTCATGGCGTCACGTTGCGGCGATGCACCGATGTGTCCGTACCGCTTCGCCATGCGCACGCTCGTCGCGGCGCTCCAGCCCATGATCGAGGCAACAACAGCGAAGGCTACGCCTCGCTCCAGCAGCCGCGTCACGGTTGTATGCCTAAGATCATGAAAGCGGCACTTAACGTCTGCGACCTCGCGTGCCGTCGTCCACGCCACTTTCCAGCTGGTCATCGGTTTCTGCGGGTTGGTGTCGAACACGGCACAATTTCGTCATCGCCTGCAATACCGACTCGTTCTGACGGGAATACGTAGTGGTCGGGCTTGCGGTCGGGAAACTGATGCGCCCATGACGAACCGCATCAAGGGCGTGCTGGTTGAGGGGCACGGCACGGCCGGTACCGTGTGCGGTCTTGCTCTTGCCCACCGTCAATGCTTCGTTGATGAAGTCGATTTGTCGCCAGCGCAGCAACCTCAATTCTCCGAGGCGCAATCCAGTGTTCAGCGCAACCACCACGGCCGGATATAGCGAACGCGATCTGCTTGCGGCACAAGCGGCCAACAGCTTCTTTTCGTCGCTGATGCTGATCGCGCGGCCGATGTGATCTCGTGCCGCGAGCATCCGCACGTCCGGCGCGGCCTGCGCCCACAGACGATGCCGGCGAAGGATGGCGCGCAGAGTTCCAACCTCGTTGTTAATAATCGTCTTGTTCGCCGCTCCGTCGTCGCGTCTTCGCGCTTGATACTTGGCGATGTCGTGCTCGCTGATGTCGGTGAGCAGCAGCGTGCCGAAATGGCCTTTCAAGTGTTCCACGTCAGTTGACGCGTTCACGTGAGTTTTCGGTGCCCACGTCGTCTTCTTCAAATCAAGCCAATCCTTCGCGCCGACACAGAAAAGCACAGCGGAGTTGCGCCTGCGTCGGATGCCGTTCGCGGCCTCCTCCACTTCGCGGCGGCGCTTCCGTTCCACTTCTGCAGCCAGCGTCTTCGAGCGCGTTCGCGCCGATTCGCGATAGCGGCGGCCCAGGTATTCAAACTCGATCCACCACACTTTTCGTCCCGGACGTTGAAAGATGGCCACTCGTCTACCTCCACTTACTGCGCACCGCACGTACGATCTTCTCGACGCGCTTGCGTCTTAGCCCCGTTGCCTTTTCAATGGACGCCAAACTTCTGCCCTCCGCGGCCATCTGTCGCGCGCGGGTTTGGTTGCGCTGATCGACGGCAGCACGGCACGCATTGCTACAGAAGCTTCCCTTGCGGCCGGGTTTGTTGGCGAGCGTGCCACCCAACCCCGTTCAGGGCACGCTTCATTCGCGCGATCGATCGCCAAGTAGACACGCCTCCAAGAGCGCGGCCATCGACAGCGAAGCTCACCTGATCGAGCGACGGGTGGAGACCGGTCGAGCCGCTTGATGACCCGAACTCGTCGCGGACGCTGAGAGCGTCGCGGCAGTGCGGCGTTACTCGAGCGGGCGAATTCCGCGCCCGCGCAATCGGCGGTACACTTCCGCACCATGCGCAAGATTCGCCTCAACCGCCTGACGGCCCTGTGCGTAGTGATTGTTCAGGTTGCAGCGCTGCCGCAAGGTGCTGCTGGAGCTCAGGCCCCGCAAGAAGGCTGGGATGTTGCCGTGTATCCGATCCTTGCGTGGGTGCCGCTCGGAATCGGCATCGATGTGGAGATCCCGCCGTTCGATGGCGATGGCGGTGGGTCAGGCGACATCCTCGAG